>NC_011661.1:927780-1237040 GCF_000021645.1 Dictyoglomus turgidum DSM 6724 | reverse complement strand
GAGCCTTCTGAGATAAAAGAGATAGAAAGGTTTGATGAGGAAGGGAAGAAAGAAGAGAAGAAGGAAGAGAAGAAAGAAACTACTCCTGAATCAGAAAAAGTACAAAGAGCTTCAATTCTTAGTAATAGTTTAGATTATGGGCTCTATAAAAGAGATACTTTAGTCTTGACAAAATTATCTTTAACTCCTGAACTTTCCTTTGGAGCGTTAAAGTTAGGGTTAGATCTTTCTCTTTATACTAATGGGGAAGATATAAGTTATATTCAAGCAAAAGTTAAATATGGAGAATTAAATCTTCCATGGTTAGGTTTTAGATATGGAACGATTGATAGTTTTAATTTGGGTTATGGACTAATTGCTGATAGGTACTCCACCTATGAAATGGATGGCATAGTTTTAAGATTAGAAGATCCTAAGAAAGGTGGTGTTTTAACTCTATTTCCCTCTCCCTTTAATAGAGGCGAAAATATCACCTCTACTTATGCTTTAAGACTATTCTACAGACCGCTAAGCAGATTAGAAATTGGCTTAAATGGTATGTTTGATTTGGACAGTGATTTATCTAAAAGACAAGGTATTGTTGGGATAGATGCTGGATATTATTTTACAAAAAATCTAATAGGTTACTTAACTTTTGCACAGAGGGTTATTCACGATGGTATTTCTTTAGAGGATAAGAGAGTACTTTCTGAGAATGGTTTTGCCTTAGGTTTACAAATGTCTGTTCCTACCCTTAATTCGATATTATATGTTCAAGGATTAAGCTACTCTGATAACTTTACTCCTGGCTATTTTGATGCATACTATGAGAGAAATAAAATCCTCGGACTACTGCCTACCATAACAGATTCTATAAAAAGAATAAATGGTTTAATTTTAGGTTTTGATTCAAATATACTACATATAATTTCCTTAAGCATGAGATACGAATCCTATGATTATAAAATGCCTAACTTGTATGGTAACTTAAATCTTAGCTTAGGTGAAAGATTAAGAGCAAGTCTCTCCTATGAACAGGATAATATTTCTTCACCTTTTCAATTTATAAACAACAATACTATATTTGTATTAAATATGATATATCCTATTGCCCAGAATGTAGATGCTATTTTAACTGTTAAAAGAATCTATGACTCAGATGGAAATCCTAAGGATATATACTACTTGACTACAAAAATAAGACTATGATAGAGAAAAGTGCAAAGAATTAAATTTATTATTAGGGATAAAAAACTATACACAAGAGTTTTAATAACTATCTCAAGTATAATTTTTACAATTTTCATATTTAAGATACATTGGTTATATAACTTAGAACTAAGTTCTATTAATTTGAGATTCTCTCTCAGAGGAGAAAAGGAAATAACAGATCCCATAGTAATAATTGGTATAGATGATTCTTCAATTGAGGAGCTAGGCAACTTTCCTTGGGATAGAAAAATTTATAAGACTTTAATAGAAAAATTAGGTGAATACCCTAAGGTAATTGCCTTTGACTTATATTTTGATATCAAATCCAATAAGGATTCAGATAAGGTATTTTCTGAATTATTAAAAACCAATAACAGAATAATAATTGCTGCCTTTTATACTATAACCGATAATCCTAAGTTTGGTTCTATAAAGAGATTATTTCTTCCGTTAGACATTTTCTCAAGATACTCTAAGGTTGGACTTGTAAATCATGAGTACGACAATGATGGTTTTATTAGGCGTTTTTCATTAATTGAGAATGTGTTTGACAATAATTGGTATTCCTTTCCACTCTTAGTAAGTTGTGAGTTCTTAGATATAACCCCGGAGGAATATTTAAAAAATGTTGCAAATATTCTTAAGAAAGATAATAAAATATTAATCAATTACAGAGGAGGACCTTATTTATATCCTTACTTTTCTTTTGTGGATATAATTAACGGTAATTTTGACCCTATTGTTTTTAAAGATAAAATAGTCTTAATTGGGGCTACCACTGAAGCATTACATGATACCTATTTTGTTCCATTTTCCGGGTATGTTAGGAAAGGTAGCAGAGTCCGATTAGGCAAGATGCCTGGAGTAGAAATTCACGCAAACTCTATTGGTACATTACTTAAAAAAGATTTTATTCACCTATTAAATAGTGACGTTTTAACTTTTTTTATTTCCTTTATATTAAGTATATTTCCTCTATTTTTGCCAGTGAGTTTTGGTAATTTTTTAAGATTTTTCATCCTAACTCTTATGATAGCTTTATATTTCATCTTTACTAACATAACTTTTCTAAAACATAATATTCTCTTACCTTATTATATACCTCCAATAGGGGCCTCTGTCTCTTATCTCTCAAATCTCATATATGATCTTACTTCGGAAGAAAAAGAGAAAAGAAGAATAAGAGATCTATTTCAAAGATTTATTTCACCACGTATTATTGATGAATTACTCGAGTTAAACCATAAAACTGTCGTCTATTCAAGGAGAAGCAACATAAGTGTAATTTTTGCAGATATAAGAAATTTTACTTACTATTCTGATCTAAGGAAACCAGAAGAAATAGTAGAGATTTTAAATGAGTTCTTTGCTTTAGCGATAGAGGTTATTTTTAAATATGGAGGAACAGTAGATAAGTTTATGGGTGATGCAATTATGGCGATATTTGGAGCACCCATATATTATGGAGATTTTGTAGAGAGGGCAGTTTATTCCTCCTTAGAGATTCAGCGTAGATTGAAAGAATTACAAAAGAACTGGGAACTAAAAGGATATCCAAAATTTGAGGTAGGGATAGGAATAGCTACAGGAGAAGCTCTTGTAGGAATTGTTGGACCTTCTCAAAAGATAGAATATACTGCTATAGGAAGTACTGTTAATCTTGCATCTCGTCTTGAAAGTATAGCTAAAGGAGGAGAAATTCTTATCTGTGAAAATACATATGAGAGAATTAAGGATAAATTTATGATAGAAGATTTGGGTTATGTAAATATCAAAGGTAAAGAAAGACCTGTGCATATTTATAAAGTTACAGGAATTTTAAAAGATGAAGAGAAAGCTTAAATATTTTGAAAATAAAATTAAAGACTTGTCTTTACTTCTGAATATTAGTTCTAAAATTAATTCAAAATTAGATATTCATGAGTTGTTGGATCTTATTATGAGTTTGGTAAAGGAGAATTTAAATGTTGAAGCTTGTTCTCTCTTGCTATTGGATAGGAATAAAGAAGAACTATATTTTGAGGTGGCTTTAGGAGAAAAAGGTGAGGAGATAAAGAGATATTCCATAAAGGTAGGGGAGGGTATAGCTGGAAAAGTGGCAGAAACTGGAATACCAATTATTGAGAATAGGGTGGAAACTAATCCTTTATTTAACCCTAAATTTGATTTTTTGACTTCTTTTAAGACAAAAGCACTAATTTGTGTACCCTTAGTACATCAGGGTGAAATCATTGGAGTTATGGAAGTGATTAATAAGAAGGACAATAAGAAGTTTACTAAAAGCGATTTAAAACTTTTACAAGCAATTTCAAATCAGGCTTCTATAGCCATTAAAAATGCTTTGCTTTATCAAGATCTAAAAACTCTTTTCTTTGACACTATAGAGTCTCTTGTAAGTGCTATTGATGCAAAAGATCCATATACTCATGGCCATTCTAAGAGAGTTTCTGAAATTGCTATCTTGATAGCTAAAGAAATAGATAACTCTACCGATTTTATAGAAAAAGTCAGATTGTCAGGTTTATTGCATGATATCGGGAAAATTGGTATTGAGGAAAGTATACTTACCAAGAAAGGTAAGCTAACTCTTGAGGAAATAGAGATTATAAAAAAACATCCAACCATTGGTAAAAAAATTTTAGAGCCTATTGACCTTTTGAGGGAGATCCTTCCTGGAGTAGAAGAGCATCATGAAAAATATGATGGAAGTGGATATCCTAAAGGTTTAAAGGGAGAAAATATATCTCTTTTGGGCAGAATAATTTCAGTAGCAGATGTATTTGATGCTTTAACTTCTGATAGACCCTATAGAAAAGGATTAGATGTTCACTCAGCTTTATTAGAAATCAATAGTTTATCTGGAGTCCATTTTGACCCTTATATCGTAAACATTCTTAATAGCTTATATCAAAGGGGGAAACTATTTTGTTTTGGTTCTTAAGATTGTTTTTAGCTCATTTAATAGCCGATTTTCCCCTTCAGACTAATAAAATATTTGAATTTAAAAGATCTACTCCATACGGAATTCTGGCTCATACTGGAATTTATTTTCTTATTTCTGTGATTCTTTCTATTCCTTACCTGAGATATTTAGATGCAGTGATTTTTCTAATATTTTTGTTTTCTATTCATACTCTAATAGACGTTTCGAAGGTCAGAAATTTCTTATCAAAGGATGGTTTAAAAGAGTTTTTATTGGATCAGTTTAAGCATTTTTTATCTCTAATGCTGGTTTTTCTTTTACCTTCCGGAAACAGAGTACTATATTTAAGTCTACCAGAATCTCTTAGATTTATTGAGAGATTTTACAACAGCGATTATTACATATTACTTGGAATAGGTTATTTCTTTGTAAGCTTTGCTGGAACCATATTCTATTTCTATATAGTAAAAACTTTCGGGATTAAAAATTTTTTTGGTAAAGAAGGAATTTCAACAAAGTCTAAATATTTAGAAGTTTTATTTAGGTCGGTGATATTTTTTGTATATTATAAATTCTCTTTCTTTTATTCTTTAATTGTATTTTTAATGCTGCGAATCTTAGAAATTTTAGCCAATAAGAATTACAAAGGTGTGGGATCAATATTTCTAATTGTATTATATGACTTTGTTTTCATATTTTCTATGATTTATTTTCTAAATAACCTTTTAGGAACATAGTCATTTCTTCTAAATTTTCAAAGACAAAATCAGGTTTAATCTTACTTTTTTCCATATCCTCTCTTTTTGAGATTCCAGTAAGGACAAGAAAAGTCTTAATTTTTAATCTTTTTCCAAAGAGTATGTCTGTATCTAGTCTGTCTCCAACTATTCCAACCTCATGGCTTTTTAACCCCAATTTTGATAGAGCTATTTTTCCTATATATGGAGAAGGCTTACCAATTACAATGGGCTTTTTTTCCGAAGCCGCTGAAACAGCTGCCACAAGAGACCCTGCACCTGGATCTATGCGGTTTTCCATAGGGAATGTCTTATCAGGATTTGTGGCTATAAATTTAGCTCCATTCCTTATTAAGTAGTTGGCTTTTCTAAGCTTTTCAAAATTAAAGCTTCTATCAAGTCCTACAACTACAGCATCCACATAATCTGCGTCTTCTAAAACCTTCCAATTCACACTTATTATAGCTTTTTTAAGGGCTTCTTCTCCAATAACATATGCATTTCCAACATTTTTTAAACTTGATAGGTAAATAGCAGTAGCAATCCCAGAAGTTAAGATTTCTTCCTCTTTGGTCTCAATGTCCATGTTTCTTAATTTGTTCACATAATCCATAGGTAACTGAGTAGAGTTATTTGTGAGAAATAGAAACTTTATATTCACTTTTCTTAGAAACTCAATGAACTCTCTGCTATAGTGTAGAGAAGTATTTCCTTTATATATGGATCCATCTAAATCAATGAGAAGTCCCTTCAAACTCAAGACTAACTCCTCCCCATTCATATTTTTGTACTTTATTGTCAGTAAGCAACACAATACCTCCATCTTCAGTCATATCTATTACCTTGGCTTTTTGATTTTTATTTCTTATAAAAACTCCTTTTCCAATATAGGGAAATTTGTTTTTATAAAAGTTGAAGATTTCTTTCCAATTGTGAGGAAAACCATTTAGGTTTGTTTCTAATTTCTCAAGAACTTCTATAAGGACAATGTTTTTATCATAAGTGGTTATGTAATCTCTAAGAGAGAAGGCTTTTAAATCTTTAATATCATTAGGATCTACCAACAAATTTATTCCAACTCCTACTATTATATATTTCAATTCTTTTTCATAAATGCTCTCTATTAGTATTCCTGCAACCTTCTTACCGTTATATTCAATGTCGTTAGGCCATTTAAAATTTAACTCAATATCTTTTAAGAACTTTTCCAAAACTTCCAAAACTGATACTCCTATAATTATCCCTAAAAAGCTGCTCTGAATTAATAGGTCTTTGGACCTTAGTATTATGGAAAACCATAATCCACCTTTTGGAGAATACCATTTTCTTTCAAATCTTCCTCTACCTTGAGTTTGCTCTTCTGCCACTATAACTGTTCCATGAGGATACCCTTTTTCAGCGAGTATGTGGGCAATGTCCATAGTAGAGGTTAGTTTATCTAAATAAATAATTAACCTCATAGAGCTTTGAGATACAAGGATATTATTTTGTCATAGATCTCCTCTAAAGGGGATTCGGAATTATCAATAAAATATCCATGATTAGGAAATCTTAAAGGAGCAATATCTCTATTCATGTCTTGTTTATCTCTTTCAATTATATATTTTTTAATTCTCTCAATATCCCTTTCACTTAGATCCCTTGCTCTTCTTTGGGCTCTTATATCTATATTTGCATTGACAAAAAGCTTTAAATTTGCATTAGGGAAAACTACTGTACCACTATCTCTTCCTTCAAGAACAAGTCCTTTTTTTACTTTTCTCAAAAACTCTCTTTGATAAGAAGTCAGAAATTCTCTTACTCTTGGCATTCTACCTACTATGGAGGCGTATTTTCCTATTTCTTCTGTTCTTATCATAGATGTAATTTCTCTATCAGAGATGTAGACTCTGAATATTTTGTCTTCAAAATTAAATTTTATAGGATTTTGATAGAGAAATCCTATAATTTCCTCTTCAGTAGAAAGATTTTTCTCTTTGGTAATAAGTCCTACTGCTCTGTATAGAGCTCCACTATCAATATAATCAAATTTGAGTTTTTCAGCTATAAATTTTGCTATTGTAGTCTTACCCGAGCCAGCGGTTCCATCTATGGTTATAATCTTTATATTGTTTTCCTCCTTTTTAATCTTATCCTCTATTGCTTGTAAGTCTTTTTGAATTTGTCTCTTAAGTGCCTCAATGGAATCAAATTTTTGATCCGGTCTTATGTAATCTTCTAAAGCTATTTCAATTTCTTCTCCATATAAGTAATCGCTAAAGTCTATTATGTAGGCTTCTACTCTTAATTCTTTCCCATGGAAAGTTGGTCTTTTACCTATATAGATTGCTGCATTATAAATATTCTTTTTTATTTTTACTTTTCCCTTGTATATACCAGCCTTTGGTATTAACTTCTCTTTATTATATTTTACATTCACTGTTGGAAATCCTATTTTAGACCCTAAGTTATCTCCCTTTTCTACAACACCATTAATAAAGTATTTATATCCCAAAAGATCATTAGCCATATTTATCTCTCCGTTGAGAAGCAGGTTTCTAATATGACTACTTGAGATAATATCTGAGTTTCCCTTTTCTAAGGGAACAATTTTTACATTAAAATTATATTTTTCTCCGAGACTTAACAAAGTGTTAATATTTCCCATTCGATCCTTTCCGAAAAAGAAATTACTTCCTACACATATACATGAAATGGGAATAGTATTTAAAAGTACTTTAATAAAATCTTCTGAAGATAAATTTTTAATCTCTTTGCTAAAAGGCAGAATAATAGAATAGTCGACTCCTTTTAAAGATAAAAGGTTTATTTTCTCATCATAGGTTAACAAAAAGGAAGAAATTTTTTTAAGGTTTTGAGAAAAGGCATTTTCAAAGGTAATTACTCCAGAGTTGAATCCATTTAATAAAGCATTATTAACCAACTCATCTACAATAGAAGAGTGTCCTAAGTGTAAGCCATCAAAAACTCCTATGGTTATAACAAATTTTTCTTTGGCTTCTAATTTATTTAATTTGACTTTCTTGATATATTTTGAGAGTTCCATTTTTAAGGGAATACCTTCTCAGGTTTTATTGTATTTCCTATTACTTTACCTACTGCTATGAACCTATTTTGAGCATTGATCAGAGAGACATACTCTCCATCTTGGAAAAGTCTTGATTCTATGCTATTTCCATTTAATATCTTTTTTTCTTCATCTTTAGAAGTCTGATAAACCGGGAAACTTAATACTTCTATAGGGGATAGTAATAAATTATTTATCTCCGTCTCCTTTAATTTACTATAAGAAACACTTTGATTTACTGATAAGTGTCCTATTTGAGTTCGTACTAAAAAGGATACTAACGCTTTTATGTTTAGCTTCTTGCCTATATCGTTTACAAGGCTTCTTATATAAGTTCCTGATGAGACTTTAAATTCAATTAACGCTTTGTTCATACTTTTATTAAAATCAAGAATTTTGGATTCATATATTATAACCCTTCTTTTAGGAAGATTTATGGATATGTTTTTTCTTGCCAAGTTGTAAGCTCTTTCTCCGTCAATATGGATGGCAGAGTAGGGAGGAGGAGTTTGTTCTATTTCTCCTATGAAATATTTTAAGACATCTTCTAACTCTCTTAAATCAATTTGTTTTTTTTCCTTTTCATAAAAAAAACTATAGGCTTCCCTATCATAAGTGTCACTAGAAACTCCAAACAAAATTTCCACTATATAAGTCTTGGGAAGTCTTAAAATATATTCCTCTAATCTTACATATTTTCCCAATCCTATTATTAATAGTCCACATGCCCTGGGATCTAATGTTCCCATGTGTCCTACTTTTTTCTCTTTAAAAAGTCTTTTTACTTTTTTTACTACATCAAAAGAAGTTATTCCCGGTGGCTTATTTATGAGTATAAACCCATTCATCGGAGTTTATATATGAGTCTATTTTTTTTATAAAATCGTCGTAGGAATTCATCTGAGTTTTGTCTATTTGGAAACCTGCTGCTTCTTTATGTCCTCCTCCACCAAATTTGAGAGCTAACCTACTTACATCTATGCTATCTTTCTTTGATCTTAGACTAACTTTTATTTTTTCTTTATTATAAGGATAAAAAAGAACTACTAAATCGGCTTCCTTTAAAGTTCTTAGAAGGTCAATTATGCCTTCTATATCCTCTTGAGAGGCACCATTAACCTTCATATCTTCTTCTTCAATAAAACTCCATCCTATGTTCCTGTATAATTGCAGTCTTAACAGAGCAATTCCCATTAATTTTAATGAAGCCATCTTTCTTTTTTCATAAATTTCTTTTGAGATTTTTGAAATATTAGCCCCTTTTTTTACGAGATCACTTGCTATTTTTAAAGACTTATAATTAGTATTAGAAAATTTAAAACTGCCAGTATCTGTTATTAATCCAGTAAGGATACATTCGGCAACATTTATGGAAATTTCATATCCTAATTTTTTAATAATATCAGAGATTATTTCAGTTACTGAAGCTGCTTTAGGGTTAACAATATTTATATTTCCAAAATTACTATTTGTTGGATGATGGTCTATGTTTATAAGGACTTTTACCTTTTCTGATATATCAAATTCTTCAGTAATTCTATTTTTGTCACTGGAGTCAAAAACTATTCCCACCTCATATTTTCTATCTATCTCTTTCACAATTTTTACCTCTTTTTTTAATAAAAACTCGTAAAAATAGGGAACAACCCCCGTCATATAAATTGTCGGATTTTTATTCAATTCTTCTAAAAAGTAGTAAAAGGCAAGAACTGATCCTATAGCATCTCCATCAGGATTTTGGTGAGTAAATAAAATAAAATCCTGATTCTCTTCAATTACTGTTTTTAACACCCTTAATGTCTTATTCCGAATATTCTTCATCTTCAAGTCCTAATTCTTTTAGTTTTCTCAAAATCCTATCACCTTTTTCAAGAGAATCGTCAAGTTCAAAGAATATCTCAGGAACAAATCTTATTCTTAAATCTTTTCCAAGCTCACTCCTTATAAAACCTTTTGCACTTTCTAAACCTTTCATGGTTTGTTTTTTTTCCTCTTCAGACCCATAGACACTTACGTATATATGAGCATATCTCAAATCCTTGCTCATTTTTACTCCTGTTATAACTAAAAAAGAAGAAATTCTTGGATCTTTTACTCTTCTAAGTAAAATCTCACTTACTTCTTGTCGTATTAGAGCACTTAATCTTTCTTGCCTTTGTCTCATTTCAATCACTCCCTGTTTCATAAGATGTCAATTTCGTAATCTATTAGTTCAGCCTCTTTTTGTTCCTCTATTAATTTTATTATCTCCGACATTACTTCATATATATGTTTTGATTCTGTAGAAACCATACTTATTCCAAGGACTAATTCATTCCATATCTCTTGAGAATCTACCTCTGCAATAGAAACATTAAATTTTGCTCTAACTCTATCCACAATACTTCTTTTGACCTTTCTTTTTTCCTTAAGCGAGAAGCTATCGGGTATGGATATGATGACTCTACAAACACCTATCAACATTTCTATTGAGTTTGTTGTAGAACATAAACTTCTAATATATCTCCAGGTTTAATATCACCAAAGTTTTCTAACCCAACCCCACATTCAAAGTTAGTTAATACCTCATTCACATCATCTTTAAATCTCTTAAGCGAAGCAATTCTTCCATCATATATTATTTTTCCATCTCTTATCAACCTAACCTTAGCATTTCTCTGGATTTTACCTTCTCTTACATAAACTCCTGCTACGGTTCCTACTTTTGGTACATTAAAGGTTGCTTTGACTTCGCCTTTTCCAATTATTACTTCTTTAATTTGGGGTTCTTTAAGACCTTTAATATAATTCTGGAGATCTTCAATTATCTCATAAATTATTCTATAGGTTTTAGCTATGACTTTCTCTTTAGCTATTGCCTGTTGAGCTTTTGAGTCAGGTCTAACATTGAAACCTATTATTATCCCTTTTGAGGCTGAAGCAAGCATTACATCACTTTCTGTTATTCCGCCGACGCCTGAATGTATCACCTTTATGGTAATATCCTCTGTATGCATCTTATCAATAGTTTGCAATATTGCCTCTAAAGAACCTTGAGTATCCGCTTTAACAATAATAGGCAAAATTTTCTCTCCAAGTCCCCAAACTTCAATATTGGAAGTTTCTTTCTTTTGTTTTCTCTCCTCAAGAATTGCCTTTGCAACTTCTTCATTTTCTACAACTTCTAATATATCACCTGCTTGGGGCAATTCATCAAAACCTGAGACTTCTACTGGCCAGGAAGGAAGAGCTTCTTTTAGTGGTCTACCTTTATCATCAAACATAGTTCTTACTCTTCCCATTACATTTCCAGCTACAAATACATCCCTCAATCGGAGAGTTCCTTCTTGAATTATCACTGTAGCAACAGGACCTCTACCTTTATCCATTTTCGTTTCTATTATTGCTCCTTTTGCAGGTTTATCTGGATCTGCTTTTAGCTCTAATATATCTGAAAGTAGTAATATCATCTCTAAAAGCTGGTCTATTCCTTGCTTTCTCTTAGCAGAAATGGGAACCATTATAGTATCTCCACCCCATTCTTCAGGTATTAGTCCGTATTCTGATAATTGCTGCTTTACTCTTTCAGGATTTGCCTCTGGCTTATCTATCTTATTTATAGCAACAATTATAGGTACATTTGCCGCTTTAGCATGATTAATAGCTTCAATTGTTTGAGGCATAACCCCATCATCAGCAGCAACTACAAGAACTGCTATATCTGTAACTTGAGCTCCACGAGCTCTTAAAGCAGTAAAAGCTTCATGTCCTGGTGTATCAAGGAAGACTATTTTTCTTCCATTATGTTCTACCATTGATGCACCTATATGCTGCGTTATTCCTCCATACTCTTTTTCTGCTACTTTTGTTTGTCTTATTGCATCAAGCAGTGTAGTTTTACCATGGTCTACGTGTCCCATTACTACTACCACAGGAGGACGTGATTTTAATCTTGCTTCTTCTTCGGGAGAAAGGATTTTCTTCTTTAAACTTACTTGTGGTTTTACTTCCTCAACTTTATAATCATGCTTCTTTGCTAATTCTTTTATGATATCTGGGTCGAGCATTTGATTTACATTGGCCAAAATTTTCATATTTAAAAGTTCCATTATAAGCTCCGTAGGAGATATAGAAAGAGCTTCTGCTAAGTCTTTTACCCTCATACTACCTTGTATTTTTAGAACTTTTTCCTTCTTCTCCTCTTTTGGTAGTTCTATAACTTCTACAGTTTCTTCTTGAACTTTTCTTTCTTCCTTTTCCACGGGGGGAGTTTCTGGTTTCTCGGCTTTTTCCTCTGTAATTTCGGTTTTTCCTAAAACAAGTTCTTTTACAATTTCTTCCACCTCTTCATCAATAACATTTAATGCTGACTTCACATTGACTCCTAAATCTGCTAATATCTTCAATAAGTCCTTATTATCAATTCCTAATTCTTTGCTTAATTCATATATTCTCTTTTTCATACTACCATCTCCCCCCGTTTTGTGATTTCTCTTTCTAATTCTTCTCTGATTCTTTCTAGATCTTCTTTAGAAATTTCGCACTTTAATGCGTGCGAAAAAGCTCTCTTTTTAATAGCAAGCTCAAGACATTCTATCTTTGGACATATATATGCTCCTCTACCCGAAGCTTTTCCTGTCGGATCATAAAAAATAGAATTATTTTCTCCACGAACTATCCTCAAGAGTTCCCTTTTAGGCTTTTTTTCTCCACATCCTATACACGTTCTTAAAGGAATATGTTTACCTTTACTCACTCTTCTCTACCACCTTTTCTTTTTCTTCCTTCTCTTTTGCATATTGTTCTGGAGTTCTTACATCAATTCTCCAAGATGTTAGTTTAACAGCTAACCTTACATTTTGTCCATCTTTCCCTATAGCAAGAGAAAATTGATCGGGAGGAACTATCACAATAGCTTTATGTTCGTCTTCTCTTATCTCTACGGAAAGGGGTTTTGCAGGACTAAGACTTCTTGCAACAAATTCTGCAGGATCTTTACTCCATAGCACAATATCTATCTTTTCTCCATTTAGCTCATTAATAATATTCTGAATTCTAACCCCTTTATACCCTACGCATGCTCCAATTGGATCAACTTCTGGAAGATGAGAATAAACTGCAACTTTAGACCTCATTCCAGGCTCTCTAGCTATGCTTACAATTTCTACTGTACCCTCCCTAATTTCTGGAACTTCTAATTCAAAGAGTCTTTTTAGAAATCCAGGATGACTTCTGGAAAGGATTACTAACGGATCTTTTGTGGTTTTTCTTACTTCCAAAAGGTATGCTCTAAGTCTTCTTCCAATCCAGTATTCTTCCCCTGGAATTTGCTCTTTTACAGGAAGGATTGCCTCAATGTCAGGAAAACGTACATATACATTTCCCTTTTCTACTCTTACCACTGTGCCATTAACTAGTTCTCCTTCTTTTGCTTTATATTTTTCATAAAGAATTTTTCTTTCAGCCTCTTTGAGGCTTTGCATTATAACTTGTTTTGCCACTTGAACCGCTATTCTACCAAATTCTTGTGGTTCTATCTCTATTTCTATTTCATCTCCAATTTTAGCATCGGGCTTTAAACTTTTAGCTTCTTCAAGGCTTATTTCTGAAATATTGTCATTAACCTTCTCAACTATCTTTTTAACCACATAAATATTTATTTCTTGTTTATTAAAATTAATCTCTACCCTTGCTCCTTTACTGGTACCATATGCCTTCTTAAAAGCAGAGAGCAAAGCCTTTCTTAAAGCTTCTAAAACCACATTTTTATCGAGTTTTTTTTCTGTAATTATTTGCTCTAATACAACCCAAAAATCTTCTCCTAACTTCATAAGATATCATCCTCCTTAAAATTCTACAATAAGCAGAGCCTTCTTTATTTTTTCGATTGGAATAACCATAAGAGAATCATCAACTTTTAAGGTAACATTCTTTTCGTCAACCTTAAATATTTTCCCTTCTACTTTCTTCTTACCTTCAATTTCTTCTAATAGTGTAATATTTACTTTTTCTCCAATATGTCTTTCAAAATCTCTCTTTCTTTTTAATGGTCTATCTAATCCAGGAGATGAGACCTCAAGAATGTAAGAATGAGGAATTGGATCTTTTATATCTAATTCTTTACTTATTTTCTCACTGATATAGGCACAATCTTCCACTGTAACTCCACCAACCTTATCAATATATACCCTTAGAACCCAACCATGAGGTTCCCTTCTATATTCAAGATCTACAAGTTCGTAAGAGTACTTCTCACAGATTGGCTCCACAATATCTTTTAATTTTTTAAGTAGCTCCATATATATTTGATCTTTCATTTTTTCTCATCTCCTATTCCTATTAAAAATAAAAAGTGGGTTTTCCCACTTTTTATACCAAAAATTTTCTTTAAAACTTTAAATTTACTGATATAAGTATACCCTAAATGTTAATAAAAAGCAATAAAAATTTTACAAAAAATTAAAAATCTAACCATCACTACTAAAAATTTCCTTAGGAACTTCATAAAGCTCAATAATCTTCATTTTAGAGAGTAATTTCAAAAAAGATAAAAGTTCTAAGTTGTGGGTATCATATCCCATCTTTTGAGCATAACTTTTATATTCTTGAAAAAATTCAGTAATAGTTGACTTAGGAGCTAATATCCTTTGGCAAAGAAGCAAAATTTCCCGCGGATTTCCTATAGCAATTATTGGGAGATCTAATTTATCTATACTATCATCTTTTTTCCATACGTATACAACATAAATAGGGAAATTGGTCAATTTTTAGTACCATCTCCTTTAAAATAATTTTAAAGAAAGTATACCATAAATTAAAATTCATTAAAATAGTATTGTAAACCCTTATTCTTCGTGGTATACTTTTTTCTGAATGTTTTAAAACTCACCCTTCTGGATTCTCTTGGCGGTGCTTCTTAATGAAGTCCCAAGAGAAGATGAAAGAAGGGGAGGAAAAAACCAAAATGGAGGTGTGATATGGCACATATTTTAATGAAACAACTCTTAGAGGCTGGTGTACACTTTGGGCATCAAACCAAGAGATGGTGCCCTAAAATGAAAGAGTATATTTTTTCGGAGAGAAATGGTATTCACATCATTGATTTACAAAAAACCTTAGTTAAGCTTGAAGAAGCTTATGAGTTTGCTAAGGAACAGGCAAAAGAAGGAAAGACTTTTCTCTTTGTAGGGACTAAAAAGCAAGCTCAACAAACTATTGAGGAAGAAGCTAAAAGATGTGGGGCTTTCTACGTTAATCAAAGATGGTTAGGAGGTATGTTAACAAACTTTACCACCATAAAATCCCGTATTGATTACATGATAAAACTTGAAGAACTAAAGAATAATGGTTACTTTGATAAACTGCCTAAAAAGCAGGCAAATAGGCTTAATAGAGAATTGGAAAAGTTAATAAAAGTATTCGATGGTTTAAGGGGTATAGAGAGAATCCCAGATGTTTTATACATAGTAGATCCTAAAAGAGAAGAGATTGCTGTAAAAGAGGCTAATAAACTTGGTATACCAATTATAGCTATTGTTGATACTAATTGTGATCCTGAGTTGATTACTTATCCAATTCCCGGAAACGACGATGCGATAAGATCAATTAAACTTATTACTTCCAAAATAGCTGATGCTATTTTAGAGGGAAGAGACTTAAGAGAAAAAGAAGCAGATTTACAGCTTAAAGATGAGGATCTCCAATCAGAGATATCATAATTTCAGGAGGTTGAAGCGATATGGAAATTACTATTGAAATGATAAAAGAACTTAGAGAGAGAACAGGCGCAGGTGTTATGGAGGCTAAGAAAGCCTTAGAAGAAGCTAATGGAGATATGGAGAAGGCAGTTACAATTCTAAGAGAAAAGGGTGTTATAAAAGCTGCTAAAAAGGCAGGTCGTGTTGCAAAAGAAGGTATAATTGAGGCTTATATACATACGGGAGATAAATTAGGAGTTTTAGTAGAAATCAATTGTGAGACAGATTTTGTTGCAAGAACCGATGAATTTAGAAAACTTGCAAAAGATATTGCCTTACAAATTGCAGGGATGAATCCTCAATATGTGAGTAAGGAAGATGTACCCCCCGAGGTTATAGAAAAGGAAAAGGAAATATATAGAACTCAGCTGAGGAATGAAGGCAAACCTGAGCACGTAATAGAAAAAATAATTGAAGGAAAGTTAGAAAAGTTTTACGAAGAGGTTTGTCTATTAGAACAACCTTTTGTTAGAAACCCAGAAATAAAAGTTAAAGACTTAATAACGGAAGCCATATCTAAATTAGGAGAAAATATAGTAGTAAGAAGATTTGCTCGTTTTGTAGTAGGGGAAGAGTGATATGGAGCCGAAGTACAAACGTATTCTTTTAAAAATTAGTGGAGAGTCCTTTAGTGGAGAACAAGGCTTTGGTTTAAATCCAGATTGTATAAGGAGTATTGCTGAAGATATTAAAGAAGTTCACGATCTTGGAGTTGAAATAGGAGTTGTTGTTGGAGGGGGAAATTTTTTTAGGGGTAGAGAGAGTAAAATCTTGGGAATAGATAGGGTTACAGCAGATTACATGGGCATGCTTGCAACCACAATAAATGCTCTTGCTCTCCAAGATATGCTAGAAAAGATGGGAGTAATTACTAGAGTACAAACAGGGATTGAGATGAGGCAAATAGCAGAGCCTTTTATAAGGCGAAGAGCAATAAGACACTTAGAAAAAGGTAGAGTAGTTATATTTGCTGCAGGAACAGGAAATCCATTCTTCTCTACCGATACAGCAGCAGCTTTAAGAGCTGCAGAGATAAAAGCAGAAGTTATTTTAAAAGAAACAAAAGTTGATGGGGTTTATAATAAAGATCCACTAAAATATCCTGACGCCGAAAAGTTTGAGACTATTGAGCCTATCGAATTTTTAAAATTGAGGCTTCAAGCTCTCGATGCAACAGCGGTTTCTTTATGTATGGACAATAAAATACCTATTATTGTTTTTAATATGTCCGTTAGAGGAAACCTTAAAAGGGTCATTTTAGGAGAAAAAGTGGGAACTTATATTGGGGATGTGGAAATTATTCCGGATAAGGGGGGAGAAAATGGGTAAGGAACACTTTAAAGAGATAGAAGAAAAGATGAAAAAAGCTGTGGAGGTTGTTAAAAAAGAGTTTCAGAACATAAGAACAGGGAAACCGTCGGTTGGCATATTTGATGAGATAAAAGTTTCTTATTATGGAAATATGATGCCGTTAAATCAAGTAGCAACTTTAAAGGTTGCGGAAGGTAGAACAGTATTAATTCAACCATGGGACAAAAGTATTATTGGAGAAATTGAAAAAGCAATTCTTAAGTCCGAGTTAGGGTTAACTCCACAAAATGATGGTCAAGTTATTAGGGTGGTATTTCCACCTTTAACAGAAGAAAGAAGAAAAGAGCTTGTGAAAATAGTACATAAAGAAGCCGAAACAGGAAGGGTTGCTATAAGAAATATCCGTAGAGATTATTTAGAAATATTCAAGAAGGAAAAACAAGAAGGTAAAATTTCAGAAGATGAATTTTATAGACTTCAAGAGGAACTACAAAAAATCACTGATAAGTTTATAGAGGAAATAGAAAAGTTAATTGAAATGAAGGAAAAGGAAATTATGGAAGTATGAAGACTTATATTGGTATGAGGTTCAAAGATGTGATGAAAGAATTACCAAAAAATAAGGTTGAGTATGAACTAAATTATATCTCAAATTCTAATGAGGCTTTTGGTGATCTGAGAATTGTCTCTGAAAGATACGATGGAGAAAAATGGTTTTTTATTCTTTCCTATGAAAATTATGAAGAAAGAGAAATAAAGCATGAAAGAGATAGAAGTTCCAAAAGAGAAATTACCTAAACACATAGCTTTCATAATGGATGGAAACGGTAGATGGGCAAAAGAAAGAAACCTTCCAAGATTAATAGGACATCGAGAGGGGGCTTTAGTGGTCGAGAAAATTTCTGAAATAGCTTTTAATTGGGGGATTAATTATTTGACTTTTTTTGCCTTTTCTACGGAGAACTGGAGGAGACCAAGAGAAGAAGTTGAAGGGTTAATGCAACTTCTTGATGAAAGTATAGATAAATTCAAGGATAAGCTTGTGAAAAATAAAATAAGGTTAAAAGTAATAGGAAATTTGGATGAACTACCAACTTATCTCCAAAGAAGAATCAATTATGTGGTTGAGGAAACAAAGAATGGTAAAGATAAAGTTTTAACTGTTGCTCTTAATTACGGTGGAAGATGGGATATTTTAGAAGCAGTAAAAAAGATTGCATTACAGGTAAAGGAGAATAATTTAAAAATTGAGGATGTAAATGAAAACTTATTTTCATCTTTTTTATCTACTTATGATTTACCAGAACCAGATCTTTTAATAAGAACCAGTGGAGAGTATAGGATAAGTAATTTCCTTCTTTGGCAAATAGCTTATACCGAATTGTGGTTCACCCCCAAGTATTGGCCTGATTTTAATGAAGAAGATTTAAGAATGGCTTGTTTGGATTTTGCTAAAAGAAAAAGAAGATTTGGTGGATTAGAAAATAATGCTTAAGAGAATATTAACAGCACTCTGGGGAATTCCTTTAATACTTTGGTATATTTATTTAGGGGATCAGGTATTTTTTATTTTGGTAGAAATTATAGCCTGTTTTGGGTTATACGAATTTTATAATCTTCTTGAAAAAAAGGGACATAAAACCTTAAAATTAGAAGGCATAATTGCTGGTTTTTTGTACCTTCTCTTTTTATACTTAGAAACTCGATGGGCAATGAGAATTTTTCTTCCATTGCTAATTCTTTCAATTTTAATTTACGAACTTATAAAAAAAGAACACTCTATAATAGAGATTTCACTAACCTTTTTAGGTTTTTTCTATATACCTCTCTTATTAGGGTATTTAATTGTCTTACGAAACTTACCCTTAGGGAAACAGCTTACTTATTTAATAATATTAATCACATGGATCGGTGATTCGGCTGCTTTTTTTGTTGGAAAATTTTTTGGAAAGCATAAACTTGCTCCTTCCATAAGTCCTAACAAGACCATAGAGGGTAGTTTAGCTGCGATTATTTCGTCGGCAATTGTGGCTTTGATTTTTGGAGGTATATATTATGAAAGATATTTCTTACCTGCTATTCTTGGGGTCACCCTTGGAATAATGGGACAACTTGGCGATCTTGTAGAGTCTATGTTGAAAAGGGAAATTGGTACTAAGGATTCTTCTTCTCTTTTACCAGGGCATGGGGGAATTTTGGACAGATTTGATAGTCTAATGTTTATAGCTCCAACAACTTATTATATGCTTTATATATTAAAGCTATTATGAGAAAGAGGATAATCATATTTGGAGCAACTGGCTCAATAGGGACGCAAACCCTTGAAATTATAGACAAAAATAAAGATAAATTTGAACTCATAGGAGTAGCCTCAAAGGGTAACGTTGACAAATTAAAAGCAATTGCAGAAAAATTCAAGGTACCTTATGTTGCCCTATTTGACAATAAGCCTTTTTCTTTATCTTATAATGCAAAGACTTTTTATGGTAAAGAAGGATTAGAACAACTTGCAAACTTAGATTCAGATCTTGTAATAATGTCTATTTCAGGTATAGAAGCAGTTTATCCTTTGAAAATTTCCATAGAGAGAGGTGCAAATATTGCTATTGCTACTAAGGAGATTGTTGTGGCATGCGGGGATTTAATAAAAAAGTGGTTAAAAAAATCAAAGTCAAAACTTATACCTATAGACAGCGAGCATAGTGCTTTATTTCAATTGATAAACTCTTTTAGGAAGAAGAATATTGAAAAAATAATTTTAACAGCATCAGGAGGTCCTTTTTGGAATAAGTCAAGAGAAGAAATGGAAAAAACTAAGTTAGAAGAAGTATTGAAACATCCTACCTGGAAAATGGGATACAAAACTACTATTGATTCTGCTAATTTAGTAAATAAAGGTTTAGAGGTAATTGAAGCTCATTTCTTCTTTAATTTTGATTATAACTCTATTAAAGTAATGATTCATCCTCAAAGTATTGTACATGGTATGATAGAGCTTGTGGATGGCTCTATTATAGCCCAAATGGCATATCCAGACATGAGGATACCAATACAGTACGCCTTATTCTATCCTCAAAGACCCAAAATAAAATGGAGTCCTTTTGATTTAAAGAACCAGAAACTTGAATTTTACGATGTGGATTATGATAAGTTTCCCGCTTTACAACTGGCTTATGAAGTGGGTAAGAAAGGAGGAGTCTATCCTGCTATATTTGCTATATCTGATGAAGTTTTGGTGGAACTTTTTATAAAGGGTATTATTAATTTTAAAGACATAGTGTCTTTCATCAAATATGCATTAGAGTCCTGGAAAGAATTTAAAGAAATTGAAAATCTTGAACAAATTGAATACATTAAAAACTGGATCAAAAATCTAATAAAGCAAAAGGTGGGGTATAACCTATGAGAAAATGGAAAATGATAAAAAAAATAGAAGTTAAGGAAGATGGAAGATTGATGTATTATTATGATTTTGAATTAGAAGGAGAGATAGAAGATGAGCAGTGAATTACGCTGGCATCCATTTTTAAAAGAATGGGTAATAGTTGCTGGCAAAGTACAAGAGAGACCTGTTCTTCCTGCAAGAAATGCTTGCCCTCTGTGTTATGGTGGAATAGAGGTACCAAAGCCCTTTGACATAGCAGTTTTCGAAAATAGATATCCCTCTTTGACCAAGGAAACTCCTGACATTACTGAATGGGAAGATGAGATATACAAAGTAAAAGGTGGTAAGGGAGTTTGTGAAGTAGTCTTATACACTATGGATCACGATTCCTCTATGTCCAGAATGCCTCTTGAACAAATAGAGAAACTGATACTAGTTTGGGAAGATAGATATAAGGATTTGGGAAGCTTAGACTTTATTCAGTATGTTCTTATATTTGAGAATAGGGGAGAGATAGTAGGCGTAAGTTTACATCATCCTCATGGTCAGATTTACGCTTTTCCCTTTATACCTCCTATAATTGAGAAGGAACTAAAAGCCACTAATGAATTTTATGAAGAGTACAAAAAATGTCTATTTTGCTCTATTTTAGAAAAGGAGCTAAAGGAAGAAAAAAGAATTGTGTATGAAAATAAGTATTTTACAGCATTTATGCCTTTTTATGGTAAATATCCCTTTGAACTCCACATATATTCCAAACGACATTTAGGTTCTCTCACCGAGATGACCTATGCTGAAAAGATGTACCTTGCTGAGATTATTCAAAAAATAACAAAAGCTTATGATAATGTCTATGGCTTTAATTTTTCGTACATGATGGTATTTCATCAAAAACCCGTTAAAGGGGATTATCCTAATTATCATTTTCATGTAGAGTTTTACTCTCTTCATAGAGCAAAAGATAAGATAAAATATCTTGCAAGCGTAGAATCTGGAGCTGGAACCTTTATAAATCCTTTACCACCTGAAGAATCGGCCGAACTTATGAGAGAAAGTTTGAGGAGGATTTCTAAAAATGAGAAGTAACTTCGAAAAAATTTTTGGAAGTAAAGAGGGTTTTAGGGGTTTTAGGGCTCCGGGTAGAGTGAATTTAATAGGTGAACATACTGATTATCATTATGGTTTTGTTCTGCCCATAAGCATAAATAAGTTTTTTTATTTCTACCTGAAGAGAAATACAGAGAATAAATTTAGAGTTTTCTCAGAAAACTTTAATGATTATTTTGAGTTTGATTATTCGGATTTGATTTTTAATAAAGAAAAACCCTGGGTAAACTACCTTATGGGTGTGATAAACGAGATAAGAAAAATAAAAGGAGAAATTCCTTACTTTGATGCCTATTTATATGGAGAGATTCCCATGGGAGCAGGCTTATCAAGTTCAGCTGCTTATGAAGTTTCAGTTGCTTATGGAATTTCTGAATACTTTAATTTAAATATTGAGAAAAAAGAGATAGCAAAACTTTCTCAGAGAGCAGAAAATAACTTTGTAGGAGCACCTTGTGGCATTATGGATCAGTTTATTGCAACTTTTGGAAGAGAAAATACTGCTCTTTTAATCGATACTTTAACTCTGGATTATGAACACATTCCCTTTGATATAAAAAGTAAAGAATTGAGACTCGCAGTAGTGGACACCAAGGTAAAACATTCCATAGCAGGAGAAGGTTATTCTACAAGAAGAAGAGAGGGAGAAGAGGCTCTGAAAATGCTACAAAAACACTTAAATATAAACTCATTGAGAGAACTTGATGAAAAAGCTTTTGAGCTTTCTCAAGAAATTCTACCCTCCCCATTGAAAGAGAGAGTTGCCCACGTCTATAACGAAAACAAAAGGGTTCTAAATTTTGTAAATGACTTGAAAAATAATAAATGGGAAAATCTACCCAAATATATGTTAGACTCTCACTTAAGCTTAAAAAATTTATATGAGGTAACCTGCGAAGAATTAGATTTCTTAGTTGAAAAAGCTCTTGAGTATGGCGCTTTCGCATCTCGAATGACGGGAGGAGGTTTTGGAGGTTCCACTATAAACCTTGTACCAGAAACCATTATTGAGGAATGGATAGGGAAGATTACTACAAGTTATGAAAAAAAATTTGGGTTTAAGCCGGATATTTTAATATTGGAGACTTCTAATGGAGTGCGGGAGGTTTAAGCCTCCCGCACTTTCATTATTCCATACTCTATACTTTGGACTAGAGATTCCCAACTTGCCTCAATAATGTTTGTAGAGACCCCAACGGTACTCCAAGTATCACCTTTGTCATTAGTAGAGTCAATCAATACTCTAACTTTTGCAGCTGTACCTGCATTACCATTGATTACTCTTACTTTGAAGTCAGAGAGATGAATGTTCTTTAATTCAGGATAAAATTCAATTAGAGCTTTTCTTAAAGCCTGATCTAAGGCATGGACAGGACCATCTCCTTCGGCAGCTACATGAACAATCTGATCTTTTACATTAAGTTTTAAAGTTGCCTCAGTTATTGTTTCGCCAGAGTCTCCTATCTTTTCAATTAAAACCCTTAAGCTTATTAAGTCAAACAATTTTGTCTCCTGACCTAAAAGATGCCTTACTAGAAGCTCAAAAGAAGCTTCTGCTCCTTCAAAATAATAACCTTCATTCTCTAAGTGAGTAATTTTATCTAAGATCAATTTTGCCAAAGGAGAATCTCTGTCAAGATCTATATTAAATTCCTTCACCTTTGATACTATGGTGCTTGTTCCAGAAAGTTCAGAAACAAGTATTCTTCTTTTATTTCCTACTTTAGCAGGATCTATATGCTCATAAGATTTAGGATTTTTAAGAACAGCATTCACATGAACCCCACCTTTATGGGCAAAGGCACTTCTTCCCACAAATGGCGAAGAGGGATCAGGAGGTAAGTTAGCAATCTCAGAGACCCAATTAGCAAGGTCCGTAAGTTGAGAAAGCTTTTCTTCCGGTACAACTTCAATATTCATTTTCAATTGAAGAATAGGTATTATAGTACACAGGTTTGCATTTCCACACCTTTCTCCATATCCATTTATAGTGCCTTGAACTTGTGTTGCCCCTTTTTTTACCGAGACTATAGAATTTGCTACTGCAAGTCCCGAATCATTATGGGCATGTATTCCTATAGGTTTTTTAATCCTTTCCATTACCTTCTCCAAGATCTCTTCCACTTCCCAAGGAAGCGTGCCACCATTGGTATCTGCAAGTACAATCCAGTCAGCACCACCCTCTGATGCAGCCTCAAGGGTTGAGAGAGCATACTCAGGATCGGCTTTATACCCGTCAAAAAAATGCTCTGCGTCGTATATTACCTCTTTTCCAAAACTTTTTAGATATTTTACAGAGTCATAAATCATTTTTAGATTATTCTCCAAAGTTGTTCTCAACACCTCTGTTACATGTAAAGTCCAACTTTTTCCAAAGATAGTTACTACAGGTGTATCACTATCAAGAAGAGCTTTTAGATTGGCATCATCTTCTGGCAATACTTGAGCTCTCCTTGTACTCCCAAAGGCTGCTATTTTAGCATGTCTTAAGGGAACTTCTTTTATCCTCTTGAAGAAATTTAAATCCTTAGGATTAGATCCTGGCCATCCTCCCTCAATATAATCTATCCCAAATTCGTCAAGCTTTTGGGCTATTCTTATCTTATCTTCAAGAGAAAATGAAATTCTCTCACTTTGGGCACCATCTCTTAGAGTGGTATCATACAAAAAAACTTTCTTCATTAATATTAAGCACCTCCCTCGATTACACTACATATTAGATCTCCCATTTCCTCGGTTGTTACCATTTTTTGAGCATAGGGATTGTTAGCATAGAGATCTTTTGTAAAATAACCAAGACTTAATACTTTTCTTACAGACTTTTCTATAAGTTTTGCTTCCTCCTCAAGATCAAAAGAATATCTGAACATTAAAGCTACAGACAAAATAGTAGCAATGGGATTTGCTACGTTTTGACCCGCTATATCTGGAGCTGAACCATGAATAGGCTCATACAATCCCTTTTTGGTTTCTCCAAGACTTGCAGAAGGCAACATTCCAATAGAACCTGTAATCACTGCAGCTTCATCACTCAATATATCTCCAAAAGTATTTTCCGTAAGAATCACATCAAATTGCTTAGGATTTCTCACTATTTGCATAGCACAGTTATCCACATACATATGTTCGAGAGCTACATCAGGATATTCTTTAGCCACTTCTTCCACAATTTTTCTCCATAGTCTTGAGCATTCAAGGATATTTGCTTTATCAACAGAGGTCACTTTCTTTTTTCTTTTTTGGGCCATCTTAAAGGCGACATGTGCTATTCTTCTAATCTCAGAAGTCCTATATATCATGGTATCAATAGCAATTTCTTCACCATTTTCTATTCTGGTTTCCTTAGGTTTTCCAAAATATAGACCCCCAGTAAGTTCTCTTACAATTATAAAATCAACTCCCTTTAAGTATTCTTCTTTAATTGGAGAGGAAAAAATCAATTCATCAAAAATAGAAATTGGCCTTAGGTTGGCAAAAAGATTAAATCCTGATCTTAATTTTAACAATGCTTTTTCAGGTCTTTTGTCTCCAGGAAGGTTATCCCACTTTGGTCCTCCAACAGCACCTAATAATATTGAATCACTTTCTTCGCATATTTTCCAGGTTTCTTCGGGAAGGGGGTCTCCAAATTTATCTATGGCGGCACCTCCTACAATACCTTCTTTTATTTCTACCTGATGGTGGAACTTTTTAGAAAGCACGTTTATTACTTTTATTGCTTGTTTTACCACTTCAGGACCTATACCATCACCAGGAAGTACAGCTATCTTTACCCTCATAAACTACCTCCTTTTACCCTCTCCCTTGCAAAATTAATCAATCCACCCTTTTTTATTATCTCTTGAATAAGGGGAGGGAAGGGGAAAGTGGTAAAAGTTTCCCCTGTAGTTAAATTTTTGAGAACACCTTTATCAAAATCTACTTCTAACTCATCCCCCTCATTAATCCTATCTACTGCTTCTGAAATCTCAAGTATAGGAAGTCCTATGTTTATAGCATTCCTATAAAAGATTCTTGCAAAAGACTTTGCAATTATACACTTCACCCCTGAAGCTTTTATAGCTATGGGTGCATGTTCCCTTGAAGATCCACAACCAAAATTTTCTCCTACTACAAGAATATCTTTTTCTTTTACTTTCTCTTTAAAATTTAAGTCCAAATCTTCCATACAATGTTCTGCAAGTTCTTTTGGATCCGTAGTATTCAAATATCTTGCAGGAATAATAACATCAGTATCTATATTGTCTCCATACTTTAATGCTTTACCCTTATATATCATCATTCCTTCACCTCCACTTCCCAAGGAGCAGCTATTCTTCCTAAAATAGCTGAGGCTGCTGCAACTGCAGGATTTGATAAATAAACCTCACTCTTTGGGTGTCCCATTCTTCCCACAAAATTTCTATTGGTTGTAGCTACTGCCTTCTCTCCCTCTGCTAAAACTCCTAAATGACCTCCCAAACATGGACCACAACTTGGAGGAGTTATGGAGGCTCCTACCTCAAGGAATATTTCTATTAAACCCTCCTTTAATGCTTGCATATATACATTAGGAGTAGCAGGAGTTACTATTAATCTCACATCCTTATGAACTTTATGTCCTTTTAAGATTTTTGCTGCAAGTCTTAGGTCTTCAATTCTTCCATTAGTGCATGATCCTATATATACTTGATCAATATAGATATCTTTCCCTATATCAGAGATCTTTTTAATATTACTAGGAAGATGAGGAAAAGCAACAATAGGCTCCAAATTTGTAACATCCCACTCATAGATTTCTTTATAATGAGCGTCCTCATCACTCTTATATACTTTAAAGTTTCTCTTAGCTCTATTCCTTACATACTCCAAGGTGATTTCATCAGGCTCAATTATTCCATTTTTAGCTCCCGCCTCTATAGCCATATTACATATAGTTAACCTATCGGACATAGATAAATTCCTTATTACCTCACCAGTAAACTCCATAGCTTTATACCTTGCGCCATCCACTCCTATTTGTCCAATGGTATAAAGTATTAGATCTTTACCTGTAACCCACTGAGAAAGTTTTCCATAATACACAAATTTTATGCTTTCAGGCACTTTTAACCATATTTCTCCCGTTGCCATCGCATAAGCAAGGTCCGTACTTCCAACACCAGTAGAAAAGGCACCAAGGGCACCATAGGTACAAGTGTGGGAGTCAGCGCCAATTATAGCATCTCCAGGAAGGACTAAGCCTTCTTCAGGAAGCAATGCATGTTCTATTCCTACTCTACCTACTTCGTAGTAGTATTTTATACCTTGCTTTTTAGCAAATTCCCTCAGTATTTTACTTTGCATAGCTGATTTTATATCTTTATTTGGCGTAGAATGATCAGGTACTAATGCTATTTTCTCATTATCAAAAACCTTTTCCACTCCAATTTTTTCAAATTCCTTTATAGCAAGGGGACCAGTTATATCATTAGCTAATAGAAAATCTAATTTAACAAATATCAATTCACCAGGAAATACTTCTTTTTTGCTTGAATGATCAGCCAATATTTTTTCTGTAATAGTCATTCCCATGAATCCATTTCCTCCTTTTAATCTTTTCCTTTTAACATTACCAATTGATTTAATGCCCTTAAGTAAGCCAAAGCACTTGCCTCAATAACATCAGTACTGGTAGCTCTCCCTACATATATGTTCCCATCCTTATCAGATAATTTCACCATAGCTTCTCCCAGTGCATCGGTTCCACCAGTCACAGATTTTAAAGAGAAGTCTTCAAGAGAGTGGGGAACTTTAACTGCCTTTGTTATAGCTTTATAAACTGCATCTACAGGCCCATTACCAATTTCTACAGTTTTTATTTCTTCTCCATTCTCAGAAATTATTATAGTTGCAGTAGGTACAATACCAATTCCACTTACTACTTGTAAATGACGCAATTTATAATACTCAGGTATTATTCTTATTTGATTGGATACTAAAGCTTCTATATCTTTATCAGTAATTTCCTTTTTCTTATCAGCAAGTTCTTTAAATCTTCTAAAAGCCTCTTCTAATTGATCAGGAGGTAAAGAATATCCAAGCTCTTGCAGTCTTTTTTCAAAGGCATGTTTGCCCGAATGTTTTCCAAGAACAATTTTGCTCTCAGGAATTCCAATAGTTTTTGGATCAATTATTTCATAGGTACTTGGATCTTGAATTACCCCATGTTGGTGTATTCCTGATTCATGAGCAAAAGCATTTTCACCTACAATTGCTTTATTGGGTTGTATAGGTATGCCTGTGAGATTACTCACTAACTTGCTTGTTTTATATATCTCTTCGGTTTTTATACTAACCTCAAAGGGAAGTCTTCTTACTTTTATTGCCATAACAATCTCTTCCATAGCTGCATTTCCAGCCCTTTCGCCAAGTCCATTTACGGTACACTCTACCTGCTCAGCTCCGTTTACTATAGCAGAGAGAGAATTAGCAGTAGCTAAACCCAAGTCATTATGACAATGAACACTCACTCTAGCTTTGTCAATGTTTCTGATGTTTTCTTTTAACCTCCTTATCAATTCCCCAAATTCCCAGGGTAGGGCATAACCAACCGTATCTGGCACATTAATGACTGTTGCTCCTGCTTCAATAACTGCCTCAAAGATTTTTACTAAAAAATTAAAGTCGCTTCTTACTGCATCTTCCGCAGAAAATTCCACATCGCTACAATATCTTTTTGCATATTTTACTGCAGAGACCGCTTGCTCTAAAACTTCATCACGGGTTTTCTTTAATTTTTTCTCAATATGAATATCAGAAGTAGCAATGAAAGTATGGATTCTTGGAGACTCAGAATATTTTATAGCTTCCCAGGCTCTGTCAATATCCATAGGAATTGCTCTTGCTAAGGCTGCAATAATAGGTCCCTTTACCTTTTCCGCAATGTTTTTGACTGCCTCAAATTCACCAGGAGAAGCAATAGGAAATCCCGCCTCAATAATATCTACATTAAGTTTTGCAAGTTGTTTTGCGATCTCTAATTTTTCTTCTTTATTCAGGTTTACCCCAGGTGTTTGCTCTCCGTCTCTTAAAGTAGTATCAAAGATATACAACTTACCCATCAAAATCACCACCCTATTTCTTAGGTTTTAACCAGGGCATCATTTCTCTTAAAACCTTTCCAACCTTTTCTATAAGATGATCTTCATCTTTTTTCAATAGAGCATTAAAAACAGGTCTTCCGACCTGATTCTCTAATATCCATTCTTTAGCAAATTGTCCGCTCTGAATTTCGTTTAATATTTTCCTCATCTCTTTCTTTGTTTCTTCATTTACGATCCTTGGACCTCTAGTAATATCTCCATATTTTGCCGTATCAGAAATAGCTTTCCTCATAAAACTTATTCCACCTTGGTTTATTAAATCTACAATGAGTTTCATTTCATGGAGACACTCATAATAAGCCACCTCTGGTTGATAACCTGCTTCTACCAAAGTTTCAAAACCAGCTTTTATGAGGGCTGTCACCCCACCACAAAGTACCACTTGTTCTCCAAAGAGGTCAGTTTCAGTTTCCTCCTTAAAAGTAGTCTCCAGAACTCCAGCTCGAGTTGCACCAATTCCCTTAGCATAAGCTAAAGCTATATCTCTACATTTTTGAGTATAATCTTGATACACAGCAAAAAGGGCAGGGACTCCTTTCCCTTCTACATATAAATCTCTTACTAACGGTCCAGGGCCCTTAGGGGCTACCATAAATACATCTAAAAATGGGGGTGGTACTATTTGAGAAAAGTGAATGTTAAAACCATGAGCAAAACCTAATGCTTGATTTGGTCTCAAATAGGGGAGAACCTTTTCTTTATAAATTGTAGGCTGTTCAGTATCTGGTATTAGGAACATTAAAACATCAGATTTTTGAACGGCATCCTCTATTTTTTCTACCGTCATACCTTCTTCAAGAGCTCTTTTCCAGGACTCTCCATTAGGTCTTACTGCGACTATAACCTTTATTCCACTATCTCTTAAATTTAAGGCATGGGCTCTTCCTTGACTTCCATATCCTATAATGGTGACAATTTTATCCTTTAAGGCCTCAAGACTAACTTCTGTGTCATGATACACTTTTGCCATTTTTAAACCCTCCCTAATTAATAGAGTTTTAATCCTCTCTCCATAACGATCTTTCCTGTTCTTACCATCTCTTTAATCCCATAAGGTTCTAAATTCTTTTTAAAAGCGTCAATTTTCTCGCTATCACCTGTAATTTCAATTATCAAATCCTTATCACTAACATCTACAATGTTGGCTCTAAAAATTTCTACAAGATCAATTATCGCTCTTCTCGTGGTAGCATCGGATTTAACCCTAATCAGAGCCAACTCTCTCTCCACTACAGGAACTCCAGTAAAATCATTAACTTTAACTACTTCAATTAACTTGTAGGCTTGTTTTGTGATTTGTTCTAATACTTTTTCATCACCCTTAACTACAAGGGTTATTCTTGAAAGATGAGGAACTTCAGTAGTATTTACTGCAAGACTCTCAATGTTATATCCTCTTCTACTAAATAAACCAGCTATTCTTGCGAGTACCCCTGGTTTGTTTTCCACAATTAAGGAAAGGGTATGTTGCATAATATCGCCTCCTCTAATCAATAAGCATTTTGTCAATAGACCCGCCTGCAGGAATCATAGGAAATACATTTTCTTCTCTATTAACTTGGATGTCTACTATTACAGGGGAATCATTAATATTTAATGCCCATTCAATGGCTTCATCTAATTCTTCTATTTTTTCAACTCTTCTTCCGTATGCTCCATAAACCTCTGCGAGTTTTTCAAAATTAGGAGCAACATCAAGAAGAGTACAAGAATATCTTTTTTCATAAAATAATTCTTGCCATTGTCTTACCATACCAAGGCAACTGTTATTAAGAATAAAAATCTTAACTGGAAGTCTCTCTGAGGCTGCTGTGGCGAGCTCCTGAATATTCATCTGAATACTTCCATCTCCAGCAATATCAATAACAATTTTATCTCTATTACCAATTTGTGCTCCAATAGCCGCTGGAAATCCAAACCCCATAGTGCCAAGTCCGCCAGATGTTATAAATTGTCTTGGCCTTTTCACTTTATAATATTGAGCAGCCCACATTTGATTTTGTCCTACTTCTGTTACTACTATAGCTTCGCCCTTGGTAAGTTCATATATTCTTTCTATAACATATTGAGGTTTGATTATATCATTACTCATTCTATATCTTAATGGATATTTGGTTTTCCATTCCTTTATTTTCTCCCACCACATAGCATTTATCTTTGGTTCAACCACTTCTACAAGTCTTTCTAGAGCTCTCTTAGCATCGGCCACAATAGGAACGTAAGGATTAACGTTTTTACCTATTTCAGCAGGATCAATATCTATGTGTATAATTTTGGCATTAGGAGCAAAGGTTTCTACTTTTCCCGTAGATCTATCGGAAAATCTTACGCCAATGGCAATAATAAGATCACTATCATTAATCGCGTAGTTTGCATAAGCTGCGCCATGCATTCCTATGAATCCGCAAGACAGTTCATGGGTTTCCGGAATTGAACCCTTTCCCATCAGAGTTGTAACCACAGGAGCATTTATTTTCTCGGCAAATTTTATTAATTCTTGTGAGGCTTCTGATGCTATCACTCCACCTCCTGCAAGAATTATTGGTCTTTCTGCCTCCTTAATTAACTGAGCAGCTCTTTTTATTTGCAAAGGATGAGGGTCATAGTTAGGTTTATATCCCAAAAGGTCAACCTTTGAGGGGACAGAATATTCTATTTTAGATAAGAAAACATCTGAAGGTATATCTACAAGTACAGGACCTTTTCTTCCTGTTTTTGCAATATAAAAAGCTTCCTTTATGATTCTTAGAGCTTCGTGGGGATTAGTAATAAGATAATTGTGCTTCGTAATTGGCATGGTTATGCCTCTTGTATCTACCTCTTGAAAAGAATCCTTTCCAATAGCAGAAGTTTTAACTTGTCCTGTTATAGCTACGATTGGTATCGAATCCATATAAGCAGTAGCTATTCCAGTGGTGAGATTTGTAGCACCAGGACCAGATGTGGCTATGCAAACTCCAACCTTACCGGTAGATCTTGCATATCCGTCTGCCGCATGAGCCGCACCTTGTTCATGCCTTACCAGAACATGTTTTAGAGTGGAATTATGAAGGGCATCATAAAAACCTATTACTGCGCCGCCTGGATATCCAAATATTACTTCTATGCCTTCTTCTTCCTGCATATACTTTATGATTGCTTCGGCAACAGTCATTAACATTTTTTTTACCTCCCTTCTTAAAATAAAAGCTTCTCAACCATAAAGGGTGAGAAGCTTTCCCACGGTACCACCTTTCTTGCCTCAAGTTAAAGAACTCAAGGCAACTCTAACCTTTAACGCAGGTATACGGAGATCCCTACTTTACTCATTCAGGATCTCAGCTCCGAGGCGAGTTCCGTAATCCCATATTACCAGCTTTCACCTTATGCTGGCTCTCTGTAAATATGGGAAATTACGTACTACTCCTCTTCATCGCCATTGATTTTTAGGATTTATTTTAGTCAGTAATGATATCATAGTATGTTTTTTTTGTAAAGAGGGTATGAGATAAATTTATAAAAGAATTTTCAAATTTTCTATTTTACTTCCGATAATATATATTATGTAAAGTTATAGAACAATAAGTCAATTTTCTTTATTTATTTAAATAGTTGAATAAATTTTAAAAATTTTGGGTATAAATTAAAAAAAGAAAGAAATCAGTTCCATAAGAAAACAGATACAAATCGGAGGAAAGATGTGAGCTTATTTAAAAATTTGAAAGGCTTTTCCTTAGTAGAACTTCTCGTTAGTATGACCATACTACTTATCATTATGAGTTTTTCTCTTCCAGTTTTTGTCTCCTCTGGAGAGAAAATTAAAAAGACTGAACTTTCAGAAATAGCTAAAAACATAGCTTTTTATACAATGGAGTATATAAAGGCAAGAAACATAACTTGTCAAAACAATCCTGAAAAAGGATCTATTATAGATGCTAAATATGGCTTAAGCTATGGAAACAGTTATACTTTAGGAAATGACTCTTCTCATTATTATCCTGGATTGGTAGACATAAATGGAAATCCTTTAAGTATTAATATTAGCCCTAGCCTTCCCTACCAAACTTATAACAATAATCCTCAAGCTTTTTACTCTGTATTACAAGGTTTTGTACCCTATGGAGTTTCTGATCCCAATCTTAATAATAATAGAGATAAAAGCACCAACTTACTCCCCATAATTAAGTACTCAAAAAATATACCAAAATATATTTTTAGGGCAAAAGAAAATTATACTCCAAAGATCTACACAGATGACACACGAAAAACTGATCCTACTTCCTTTGATTATGATCCTCACTACACAAATGATAGTAATTTACTAAAGAACACAACAAATTATGAGGGTTTTAGGGTTCTTACCCGAATAGTGGCAAGAAAAAGATACCCCAACGAGCCAGACCATGTGCAATTTTATGATGTTCTTGTGAAAGTTTTTTGGGTTTATGGGAATAGAGAATATTCTTATGAGGTATCAAGCCAAATAATGACCTGGGGAGAATAACATGAGGAAAGGAGAAAAGGGATTTACTCTTATAGAAACATTGATAGTTATTATCATATTTATGATTATCTTCTCCCTTATTTTTGGTGCTCTTCTCTACTCTTTTCAAATATCTCGATCTCAACAAGTATATGATGAAATTCTTGATGATATAAATATTTTTATTCAACAATTGTCCAATGAGTTAAGACAGGCTTATACTATAACCTTTCCGGCATATTCTACATATTCTGATAACTTCGCTGATTTTAGTCAAAATAAATTAATTGAATTCAATAGTAGAGATGATAAAAATCAGATCAGAAAAATAATCTACTCTTTTGGAGCTCCTAACTCTAAAGGAATGAGAGAGGTGCTTTATAGTCTAAATCTATCTACCGATGGTGGATTTACATATCAAAGTGTCATCAGCAGTCAACCTTTAACTAATAAGGTGTTCAAAAACATAATCATAAGAAGACCTTATTGGGATCCAAAAGTTGTGGAGGTGGAGATCTTCGCAGAGTCTCTTCTTCCCTACGGAAATACAATAAATATGTACAGGATTTTTTTGATCTCTTTAAGACAGTAAATTAATCTTTTCTGACTGGGGGGAGTTTAATATGATTAAAATTACAGAAAAAGGATACTCTACTATTGTGTTAGTATTGGTTTTGGGTTTAATATTTCTTGGAATCTCAATAACTCTTCTTAATACAGCCCTAACCAAGGATACCATTTTTAGTGAAGAAAAAATGTCAGATAATCTCCTTGTCGCTTGTGATTTAATGCTTGATAACACACTCCTTACTATAAGTGATTTCCCTAAATTTTTATCTCTATCTGCCCGTAATGTTAATTCAGATATTTATAAAAACCTGAGTATCATATCTACAAAATTAACTGATGAAAACATGATTAAAAAAGCATCAGCATATTACGTTTTGAGCTTTTTGCTCTCAAAAATTAATGGTGGCGAAGTAGTTAATTTAAACAACAGCTTAAATCCCTATCAGGATATAGGAGCAAGTTATAGTAATTATATTCAAGCAAATAAAACTCCTGGATCATTATGGGATATTTTAGACAATTATGGAACATATTTATACGATTTATCTGATAAAAGGCTGTATAAAGTAGTTGGATTAAATAGTAATGGGATATATTATTTAGTTCCTAACTTATCTGAAATAAATGGGAGTACATTGCTGCAGGAGTTTTATTCAAGCAACGTTTATAGGCTTTCTGACCTTGATTATAATTTTAAAATAAATTCTCGATGGATAGTAATAAGAACAAATGTGCAATACAATGATGATAATGGAAGTAATGGCGAGTTTCAGATAAGAATTACAGCCTACTATTTAAGTAGTCCAAATAGAATTAGATCTATCTATTCTTCTGCCAAAATTGGAAGCATCTTAGCCCAGATTATTAAGGATTATACTAACACTATAACACCTCCTGCTTTTACTCATGCAGTTTGGTCTGGAAATGGCTTAACCATAAATGGAGCCTTAGATATATACTCAGGCAACATATCTCCAAATGGAACCTATACATCTACATATACTAATGGAGATTTATATGTAGATGGAAAAATAGTTTTAAATGGAGCTCCAAGAATATATGGGAATCTGATAACTTCACAGCCTCAAGAGGTAAATCCTATCACTATAACTGGAGCACCATATATTCAAGGACAAATAATTTACAACCAAAAGGAATCATTACCAGAAATTCCCCTTCCCTTAGAGGAGCAAATAAAACAGATAGCAAGTTCTTACGGTGCAATCCAAAAAGGATCACTATCTACTTATAGTAACTATACCCTTGTAGTAAATGGAAGAAAATATGATGGAACAAACGTTCCTTATTACATAGACGGTAGCTTGACCTTAAATGCTACTGGAAATGTAAAAATAAACTCCACCTCATCTAATCCTCCTGTAGCTCTATATGTTAATGGAGATCTCACTTTTAATGGTGATTGTACCCTTGAGTTTAATTCTCCTGGAGTTATTTGGGTAAATGGAGATGTAATTTTTAACGGAATAGTTAAGATAAAAGGCTCAGGAACCATAATATCAACCAAGAAGATTCAATTCAATGGAGCACAAGGAATTAAATATCTTGACGATAAAAGTATTTCAGCTCTTGTTTCCTTAGGGCAAGGAACAAATGGAGGAATAGTAGTTAATGGAAGCGTAGAATATCACGGTTTAATGTATGCTCCATACAGTAACATTACCTTTAATGGAAGCTCTACCATATTTGGAGCTGTTATTGGAGGTGGTTATGGAACTACTCAAGGAGTTACCTTCAACGGGAGCCAAAATATTGTTTATGATAACAGACTCGCTAATAATACTGTTTCTCCACCACCATTGATGGGAGAGCCATTGAAGTATGTTAATGTTTCTTTTGAAGCCTTTTCCTCTTCAGGAAAAGTATTAAGAAACAGATGGGCAGAGATTATAACTAAGACTGTTTCTGAGAATTATGTAAGCTCTCTAAATCCTATTATAAATATAAAGATGTAAGGACCGAGCTATGAGAAAAGGGTTCAGTCTAATAGAGTTATATATTGTCATTGCAGTTTTAGCCATTATTGCAATAGCGAGTATTCCAACTCTAAGAAATTTCTATGAGAGAAAGACTTTGGAAAATATAATGTGGCAACTTGCTCAAGATTTAAGGATTGCAAGAGAAAAGGCAATTGTTCAGCAGCAAGATCTTATTGCCTACATAGGAGAGGATGAGTATTATATTGAGTTCATGCAATATGGAATGTTACAAAATCCTCAAATTTACAATATACATTTTGTACCAGGAGATGCTAATTCTCGTTATTTTAAAATTGTAAAACTGCCTAAGAATATAAAGTTACAATTTATTTCTCCTACTGTGAGTATTAACGGCAAAAATTATTTAGGGGTTGTGTTTAAAGCTGGAGGAAATGCTAATGAAATTAGAGGACAAGCTAAAATTGTTAATTTATTAAGTGGTAGAACTTTGTATTCAGATAGCAATATAGACAATAATGGGGTGGTGATAACAGGCAAGAGTATGAGTATAAATTTATCCTATTCAATTAAAATAATGGCAACAGGTAAAATATCTCTATAGATATATTTTAAAACTTAAAAAACCAAATCTAAACTTCAAACCCTATTAGTTTGGAAATAACTGTGTTTATTTTTACGTTTTTAGGTGTATAATTTATTTTAGAAAAATCTTAATTTTTAATAAGGAGTGTTAACAAATGAGAATCAAAAAAGGGGAAAAGGGTGATATTAGCCTGATAACAGCTATAACCTTTGCCATTTTTATAACTGCTTTGATTGCTCTTGTGGTAAATTTCCCCATTGAACAGTCCTTCTTTACCCGTAGAAGTCAAGCAAGAGATCAAGTACTATACGCTACTCAAGTAGGAATTAAAACCGTTCTCACCACTGCAAGATACTACTTAAAAGACCAATTAACAAGAAGAAAATTAACAGACATAGATGAGAATTTTTTATCCTCCCTTTTATCAAAAAATAATACCAATTTTATTAATACTATCAATTATATTTATACAAATACTTCCCAGGTAGATCCTAATACTGTTTACTCCATTTTAGATTACTCTTTTAGTTTAGCAAACTACACTGCAATAACAAGAGGTGGAACAACCGACGAAGTTAGCTATACTTATGTATATACTATAACCTGTCTCGGACAAAAAGTAAATTTTAATCCTACCATAACCCTTCAAGTTACCGTCACGGGAAAAATCGAAGGAGTGCTAAGAAAAGAAAATTTTGCTAGGTTTGCATTGTTTACCGATAGACACTTAATGAGCGATGGTTCAAGGGTCTGGTTTACTGATAGAACAAAGTTCTATGGACCTGTTCATACTAATGGACAATTTGCTTTTGCTTATACTCCACAATTTTTTGATGAAGTTTCATCGGTAGCTACAACCGCATACTTCTATAATGGTGGAAATCCAAGACAACTTGCAGCAGATAGCAATCCTCCAAGAGATATCCCTTATTTTGCGAAGGGATTTACAAGGGGAGCTCCTGCAATCAATCTTCCTACTGTAGCTTATACTCAGCTTTATGCTGCCCTTTCCTACTTTCCAAATGATAATTTTCCTACGTACAGTCCCACTTATTCGGTAATAAGAAACTATCTTGGACTGCCTCCTGGAAACACTGCCCCTCCTAACGGAATATATACCATAACTATAGCCAATGGCGGTGGAATATATATACAGGGTGATACCAGTATAGAATTTGGAAAGGATTCCTTGGGTAGATCAGTTTATACTATAACCCAGGGATCGAGTACTTATGTATTTACAGTTGATGTCAAAAATAACAAAACCTATGTAAAAATAGGAAATCAAATTATAGAGATAAATAAAGCCCCTAATGGAGTTATTTATGTTAATGGAAATGTCACAAGTATAAAAGGTATGGTACAGAAAGATCAAAGGATTACAGTGGTTGCTAAAAGTAACATTACCATTACAAATCATTTGACCTATGAGGATGATCCAAGAAACAATCCAGATGCTGTAAATGTGCTCGGACTTCTTGCAGAAACTGGCAATATAATTATTGATCCAAAAGATAGTAGTGGAAATGTATTGAGAGATCCAAATATTCATGCAGTACTTATGGCTCCAAACGGTGTGGTACAGGTAGCAAATTATAGCACGAGACCCCCAGCTGGGGATGTACATCTTTTAGGAGGTATTATCTCTAAAAACTATGGAGCTTTTGGTACCTTTTCCACAGACAGAAATGGAAACCCAATTCCAACAAGTGGTTATGGTAGAGATTTTTGGTACGATTATAGAATGAGATCAGGCTATGCTCCACCCTATTTCCCAACCACAGGAAGAACTATACAAGAAGGCAATCCTCAAACCCAAAGATGGATTTTCATTGACTCTTGGAGGGAAATATGGAAATAAAAAATATTGACAAAGTTTTGTTAATTATAAGTATAGCTATTTTCATAGTCATATTGATCTTTAAAATATTTTCAATTAGGAATTTCAATGAATATACATCACCAAAGGAGATGAAGGAAAGAGTGGAAAAGGATATAAATTTGGAGATTGAAAGCACAGTTAAGTCAACCAACACTTTAAATATTAATAACACACCTGAAAAGGGTCCTTATCCTCCCTTTGTGGAGTTTGTAGAATAAAATCTTGGGGGGTGATGGTGTGAGAATAGATAAGGAAAAAGGACAATCTTTAGTGGGAGTAGTGGTATTCACCATTATCTTGATGATATTAGTACTTAGTTTAACGGGGGCTACTATTTGGAGCTATGCCTTAAACAAAAGAGCAAGAGATAGAGCTGAAGCTCAGGATATTGCCAAAAATATTATTGAGACAACAAAAATTTGGGCGGGAAGTAGCGAAGCAAACTTTGATGCATTAGTAGAAAATGAAGTAAATAGTACAAGAGCAATCCCTGCAATACCTACCATAAGACCTGCAATTCCTGCAGATCCACCTGAAAATGACAGACTATATACGGATTTTTATAACATTCCTAAGGTAAATGGAGCACCTAAATATGTAGTACAATTTCTTGTCAAAGATTATCAAAGTCCGGGATCTTCTATTGCCATAATGAAGAGAATTACGGTGAGGGTGTACTATGCGAAGCCAAATGGAGAAATTAATACCAGTATACATAAGCCTGGAAGTGGTGCACCGCCAAAAAGGTATGAAAATCCTTTGGCAGAACTTGCGGGGGTAGTTACAAGACCATGAAAAAAGGAATGAGCTTAGTTGAATTAATCATTTCTCTCTTCATACTATTTATTATACTTGCATTAACCTTCGCCATATGGATGTCAGTACAGAGGGATTTTATTTCTCAAAAACTTGATAGAGAAATATACGAGTATCTTAATTCAGCAAAAACCAACATCCTTGATTCTGTGCTAAAGAGTATTTTTATATATCCTCCAAATGTAAATATAAGGCTTTCCGATAGTTCAAATTTTAATCTTAATATAAATGAAAGAATTGGTTATGATAAACTTCTTACAATCACCCCTGCCTCCTCAGGAGGTTACTTTTTAAATGTCTACTTAACAAGACCAAGAGTTCCTACAGATAGTGCTCTTCCAAATGCAAGAATGCTTTTATATTATAGAAAATTTATAAATTGGAGCCCTCAATACGCTACTTATACCATTACTGTCGCTTTTACAGGCACATCTAAGACTCTAAAGATAGGAAAAATCACTAATTATCCTACAAATATAACCTTTACTTCTGGAGAATTTCCAAAAATAATTGCGGATTACATAGTACCCAACGGCTTTACTGTAAGCTATTATGTAATTGATTATAGTACTCTGGATCCGTCAAACAATACATACTCTTTAACTACTTATACCGATACTATTCCTTCAAGAAATACAAATATTCAACAGGTGCAAGTTTCTTTAAGCATTCAAAGAAGGTATCAAAATATAGTAAGAACAAGAGACGTTACCTTCAATGGAACGGTATTCTTAGAGGAATTACCTATCTCCTACTAATTTCAGGATGTAGTCTTTATTATTTTTGCGTAGAGTAATAGTGTTATTGTTAATATCAAGCTTAATTATATGATATCCATCTATTTCTTTACCTTTTTCAACCACAAAACTCTCTTCCCTTCCAACTCTTTCTAAAATTGCTACTTCGCTATACTCTCCCTTTAGTATTCCTCTTAAGATAAAGGGTGGCTTTTCAAGTTCAGATACAACCTTTGGAACAGTCTTATCAATGGATACAGAATTCTTGATACTAATCTTTTCTTTTTCCACTTTTATTAGTGGTTTAAAAGGATCATCTCTTCCTAAAGATAACCTATAATTTTTTCTAATGCCATCCATAGTTTTTATTGCCTTAATATCTTCTATTTTTTCTGCATCTTGTTTAACAAAGGATATTTTTTTTGCTAATACTATCTCTTCAAAATCCTCCCTTAAGAGTCTGTCAACATTAACTACAAGATAAGTATTTAATCCTAAGGAGGCAATTAGAAAAGTACTTAATAAATAGTCTATCTTCTTCATATTATTCCCCTCCTTCAAGGACATATACGTCAAAAATTACATTAAGAGTTAACAGGTTCTCGCTACTCATGAGTTGAACTTGATTAAAGCTTATAGGATAACTCTCGTCATAAAGATCCCTAAAGAAGTCTATAAATTGATTGTAATTTCCTATGAGCTTTAAGTTAATAGGCAATTTTTTGAGCTTCAAAGGGAAATTTTCAGGAAGATCTTGTATCTCCTCAAAATCAGAAGGTTTTATCTCAAAGCTCGTTATTTTGTTTCTTTTTATCACTATGCTCAGATCTTTAAAAAATATGGGAATTTCCTCTTCTCTTAAAAAAAGAAGATTTCTCTCCGCAAAAATAACCCTTCTTCTTTCTTCTATTTTATTTAAGGTATCCCTTAATGTGGCTATGCTTTCTATGGCATTTTCTAACTCTAATCTTTTTGTGTTATACTCCCTTTCTTTCTTACTTACCTGAGAATATTTTGGCATTACAAATAAAATCAAGCCAAGAAGTAAAACGATGGTAAAAATGTATAGATGTATTTTGTTTCTCATTTTATATACCCCACCACCCTAAATTTTTGTACTTCCTTGTTTTCCATAATTTCTAAAATAGCGCTTTCTAATTTAATACTTTTAATCCTCTCATAACGAGACAATGCAAGCAAAAAATCCGCAACTCCTTCGGTATCAAGACTGTATCCCTCTATAATTAATTTTTTATCAATTCCAATATCAAGAGCTGTAAGCCATACATTTTTAGGGATAAAATATCTTAAGTCGGAAAGAAAGATAAAAGGAAGAGATACTGCAGATCTTTCTTCAAGCCATTTTTCTAGTATTTGTACCATTGCATTTTGATTGTCAACTTCTTTCCTCAAATTAGAAATTTGATCATTGTATTTGAGAATTTCGCTTTGTAGATAGTTTATTTTCCTATCCAAATCTCTAATTTTTAAATCAAAATAGAAATTTATAGGAAAGATTAAAGAAAGAGCAAGAAGAAAGGAAATAAGGGATCTTATGATTAATTCTCTATCTATAAGAATCCTCTCTTTTATAAAATTGATCCTTAGTATATTTACGTCATACAATGCTGTTCCCAAAAGGGAAATATTGAGATTTTCTATGATATCTACTTTGTAATCTAAGGATAGATTTTTTACAAAATTCTCTGCAACCTTAAAATATCTTTCATCTTCTCCAAATATTACTATATTTTTATCTCCAAGTTCATAAAAAGCACTGTTTAAATAAGTAATCAACTCTTCTTGCCAGCTTAAAAAGGTAGTATCAAAGGATAGTTCATCTAAGTTATAGAAATCATTAATTCCCACACTTAAGTTTATAATAGAATTAATCTTTTTTTCCTTTATAAAAACTAAATCTGTGGTCTCATTACCTATAAATATAATTCCATTGGGATACTTATTTTTACCCGACCAAAGAATATACCTTGTCCCTGAGACAAAAGATGGCTCAAAAGAAACAAGCTTACATCCTAAATTCTTAAAGATGCTCTCCCAAGTATTAACTATTACCTTAGGAATTGTGGCTACAGTAGTTCTTATCTTACTTTTATCCTGATCAAGCATGGAAAAGGTAAACAGACTATAATTTTCATCAAAGGCTTGATACTCTTCAAGATCATCAAGAATTGCCATTTCAAGCTCTTTTATAGACATATAAGGGTATTCTGAGGTCCTTAGAGATATATCTTTGCTTTCAAAAAGCATAACAATTTCTTTGTCTTTTATTTTGTTTTCCCTAAAGACCTTCTCAATTCTCTCTTTAACTAAATTTACTTCTTCTAATCCTCTATTCCAAAAATCTCCCGTAGGAATTTCTACTTCAATATAATCTCTCAGCTCTACTTTTTTTCCTTTTTTAGAAATCCTCGCAATCCTTAATTTTCCATTAAGCCATTGAATTCCAATCATATTACTCCTCCACCCAGTTTATTATAGTAAGAGAATAAGGAACCGAAGTTCCAATTCTTATCCCTTCTAATCTTAAGGACCTATAATAGGTATAAGTTTGTCCAGTATATATAACAGTAACAATTGCATTAGAAGTTATTATAAAGGAGCTCTCTGTAGGACTATAAGTAAAATCAGATTTTGCAATACCGTAAAAATTAGTATAGGAAAAAGTTATAGGACCAAAAGTGGTATAGGTAGGAATACCAGTAAACCAGATTAAACTATAAATAGCCATCTCAGCCATACCTTCTGCCAAATAGAGAGCTTGCTTTTCCGCAATCTGGGCGGAGACCTTAGATATATTACCTTCCCAGAAGATGATAAGTCCTGAGAAGATAAGACTCAACATGGCAATAATTAATAAAACTGTAATAAGAATTTGGCCTTTATTCATGGTGAATTGGAATTCTTTCCTCCCGGAGTGCAATATACATAATAAGTTAAAGGATTAATAAAAACAGAATAATTTAAATTGCTACTACTTCCCCAATTAGAAGGATCATTAGGAGATGCATCCCACTTTTCCCTTTCAAGAGAATAATAATTCCTATAATTTCCAGAACTTGAAGGAGAACCTCCCCAAGTATAGGAATAACTTACCTGATCTACAACCAAGTTATTAGCATCGGACAAGGTTATAGTTGCTCCACTATCAGAAAGCTCTATTCCACCTGCACCAAGCCCCCTGTTATTCACTTTTATGTAAGTAGTACCTGCCGGTAAATTATAATAATTATTTAATCTAGACCAACTTCCTCCTATTATTGCATAACTTCCTGGAGAAAGATCCCAGTTTCCAGAAACAAGGTTAGATAATGTATTGCCGTTTATTCGCCAGTTTCGAATATTAATAGTCTGATTTGAGGCGTTGTATATTTCTATAAATTCCATATCTCTTTCATTTCTAGATCTTCGATTTTTATCATAAGGAGCTGGATAATACATTATTTCGTTTATTAAAACGGGAGGAACAAGGCAATATACATCAATATTTTGAACAGAGTAATTCTTAAAGATACTACTTATCCAATTAGATGGATCCTGAGATGGATTTTGTATGCTTTTTCTTACCAAAGAGTAATATCTATTTCCTTGAGGTTGTCCTCCCCAGCTACTACTATAAGTTAATTTATCTATAGTTACATTATTACTATCTTGAAGTACTAATGTATCACTATTATTGTTTAGGGGGTTGTTCCCCTGACCTAAATATGCATCAGCTACTTCAAGGATAATATAATTCTTGGGAACAAAATAATGAGTGGATAAGTTTGAGCCTGAAACCCCTATAATAGCGCAACCATAGGCTGGTACCGTATAAGTACCACTTCTAGTGTTAGATATTGCATGGTTATTAATCTTCCAATTAAAAAGATTTAGCGGAGAATTAGTTGCATTGTTAATTACTATAAACTCCATTAGGTTCTCATTTACATTATTTCCTTGTCTATCTCTTAGAGCAGGATAATACATGATCTCGGAGATGAATATTCCTGTAATTTGAGGAACTATTTGAGGTCTCAAAGCCACCATAGTACTCATATACCTTCCATCGTCCATAGTAACACTTATGGAGAGGGTTCTTATAGAGGAAGTTAACATGGTATATGTCAAGTTATCATCAAGTCCTGTAAATATTATTTCTTTTATAGGCCCTGCAAGAATTTCTCCATCAACAGTAAAATAATACTTTCCGTTGTAATAAGTATAAGAATAAGTACTTTGATCTCCTGAGGGAAAAGATAAAACTACGTAACCCAGAGTTTGAGTAGAAGAACCTATATCTAAAACTTCTTTTGCTTGTCTTATATCCCTTGTAAGTTTATCTATAATGATTTGAAGATTACTTATTGACTCTCTTTCTTGCAACTTTTGTGAGAACAACCCGTTAGTATTAAAAAAAATATTTACCAGCAAGATGGCTATAAGCCCTAATATAAGTATGGTTATTAAAATCTCAATAAAAGTTAATCCCTTTTTCATACTAATTCCTTCTTGAAATATAAGTAATAATTATAGTCTCTGGCTCAAAATCATCTAATTTATTATTATTGTTTTCCTCTTTCCATACTTGTAAAAATATTTGTTTTAAAGAATAGGTAGTATTAAATACCGTTAGACTGTAAAAAAAATCAGTATATCCAATATTTGCAAAGTTTCCTGAGTAAGTAAAAGAAATGTTCCAATTGGCAAGAACTGCTTTTCTATATTCTTCTAATTTCTTTTCCGTAAGATATAAACAGATATTCATCATGTTTTCATACTCATCAGCTCTTAATATGTAAGAGATTGCAACACCTACTGACGACATAATAATACCTAAAAGAAGTACTGCAATAAGAACCTCTAAAAAGGTTAAACCTTTCCTCATAATCCTGTAACCTCAATATAGCCCATAGGGTTTATCCTTATTGTGGCAGAATAGGTTTCAATTTGAAAAGTTAAAGTAGCAGAAGTTTCCAAAGCATCCGCTGTAAAAATTCCATCTTTGTCAAAGGAAAAAAGAGTTGCTGTAGATTTTACTTGATCAAGATTTGTTAGAGTTCTTAAGACCGTTTTATTTTTATCATCTAAAAAAGTATAAGAAGTATAAGTGGTATAGGTGGGAGAAGGTATTAGAGATAGAGTCCAAGTAGTTTTATTTATAATTGCCCTTTGTCTTACGAATCTAATATCTTCTTTAAATTGGTTTACTATGTTCTCCAAAATCAGTTTTTTGTCAGGCGAAGATCTAAAGGATATAAGAGCTATTCCAAGCAGAATAGCAAGAATGCTAACTATTACAATAACCTCAATGAAGCTAAAACCCCTTTTCATATTTTTAATTTTAATAAAAAAATAAATATTACACAAGAGAAATCATTTGTCCACAAAAACAACTCTTCCGTTTTTATAAAACTTTACTCCTTTTTTATAAAAATACGTAGAAAAAAGAATCTCTCCTTCAGGATATAAATTCCCATTGTCAAAATAAAAAGTATAAGTATTTGTAGGACTTATCCCCTTTATTTCCGAAGGTAAAAGCTGAGGTTGAAGATATACTTTTTTACTTTTTTCTCCATAAATCCAATAAAAAAGTATAGTATTTAGTTTAGGTGAATATTCAAAGGAATATATTATTCTTTCTCCTTTAGTTATAGATAATTCCAAAGCATATTTGGAATTTATAATAACTTCATGGGATAAAATAAAAGTGTTTACCCTTAGCCAATAGAAGATGTGAAAAAGCATGGATAACGAAAAAAGAAGAACACTGATAAGTATAACATAAATTATACCTCTCTTGTATCTTCTAAGGGAAAAGATTGAGAAAATCTTCATTTACTAAATTTAATAAAAACCCGGGGAGTTTCCCCGGGTTGTAGTTTTTTAAGGAGCAGTATAGACTAAAGTATATGAGTTATCTGTGCTTGTATATCCTAGATAATGTTCATTACCTGATGTTCCCCAGTATGTAGAAGTTGCTGTAAGATCAACTACTGAATAAGTTTTGTTGTTATATGGACATACAAGAGGTTCTGCAAAATAGGTTTGGCTTGATATAAATGAATTGAATTCTGTTAATTGTGGATATTTATTATTTTTGTTTCTATAATATTCAAGGCTTGTTCTTATAATTGCTACGTTAGATTTTTGAGCTGCTTTCTTTGCGTCTGCTACTGCATCAAAATATCTTGGTAGAGCAATAGCTACGAGAATTCCTAAAATTGCAATTACTACTAAGAGTTCTAAAAGGGAGAAACCTTTACTGTTCTTCAAAATTATTCACCTCCTTTCGTACTTATTATATTTTTAAAATTTTTTTTATTATAACACATTTTTAATAGCTTTCAATTTATCTTCTAAAGAGTCTTACCATATTGAACATGGGAAGATACATGGAGATGGCAATAAAGAATACCACAACCCCCAAGAATATGGTCAAGGCAGGCTCAATCATAGCGGTAAGTCTTTTTGTAGCTATATCTATTTCTCTTTCTGCAAATTTTGTATATTCTTCTAACATGGTATCAAGTCTACCACTTCTCTCCCCTATTACTACCATCTGTTTTAAGAGAGGAGTAAAAACTTCTTCGTCCATCATATCCGATAGGTTTCTTCCCTCGAGGACTCCCGAGAGTATTTTTCTTAAATGTTCTGAAAAATATAGATTTCCTATTACATCCTCTAATATTTCCAAAGATTGGGTTATCAAAATACCTCCTGTGAGAAGGACATAAAAGGTACCAGAAAATCTTGTAAGAAGCACTTGTCTCCATAATTTTCCTATCTTAGGGATTTTCAACTTATTTTCATCCCACCATCTTTTTATTTTTTTGTTTCTTAAACTTTGTCTTGCTCCCGCAATAAGAAGAGCTAAAAGGACTAATATAATCAAGATATTATTTTTTACAAAATTGCCAAGAAAAATGGTAATTCTTGTAGGAAAAGGAAGAGGAACATTGGTTCTTCCATAAATTCTTTGGAAGGTTGGGACCACAAAAGTCAACATAAAGATTACCACCACTATGGCTGCAATTATAACAATGGTGGGATAGGTAGTTGCAGATTTTATTTTCTCTCTAAGCTCATGTTGGGAATCAAAATATTTGGAAAGTCTATCCAACATTAAATCAAGGCTTCCTGTAACCTCTCCTGTTCTCACAAGGCTTATAAATATTTTTGGGAATACATCAGGATATTTAGATAGGGCTTCAGAAAGGCTCAACCCAGCGTCTACATTCTTTCTCACATCAAGGAGTACATCTTTAAAGTAGGCATTATCAGTTTGAGATGCAAGGGTTGATAAACACTCAGTTAAGATAATCCCAGATCTAAGGAGAGTGGCAAATTGAGAAGTAAAAAGTACTAATTCAGGAAGGGTAACTTTTTTCTTATAAGTGAGGGTTTTCCAAAGTCCTGTTTCTTTTTTTATAGAAACTACATATAATTTTCTTGCCTTTAAAAGTTTTCTTACTTCTCTTTCAGAAGAAGCTTCTAATATACCTTTATATATTTTCCCTTGGAGATCTTTTGCTACATATCTATAAGAAGGCAAGTTAATCTTCCTCCCAGGCTATAACTCTTCTTACTTCATCAATAGTAGTAATTTGGTTTAAGACCTTTTCTCTTGCATTTATGAATAGGGTTTTCATTCCCTCATTAAGAGCTGCACTTCTTATCTCATCAATAGATGCACCTGAGGTTATTAGGTTTCTTATATTCTTTGTAATTCTAAGAATCTCAAAAACTCCTGTTCTACCTGTATATCCTGTGTAATTGCAAAAGAGACACCCTTTCCCTCGAGCAAGGGTTATGTTTTTACTCTCTTCTTTTGTTAAGCCAAGCTCTTCTGCTTCTTCTGGTGAAGGATAGTATTCTTCCTTACAAGAGAGACAAATGGTTCTTACTAACCTTTGAGCTACAATACCAATTAAGGATGAAGCTATAAGGAAAGGTTCAACTCCCATTTGAACAAGTCTTGCTATAGCACTCACAGAATCGTTAGCATGAAAGGTACTCAAAAGCAGGTGTCCTGTTAACGCAGCTTCAATGGATGTATTTAATGTCTCAGTATCCCTTATTTCACCTACCATAATTATGTTTGGATCAAGTCTCAAGATATTTCTAAGTCCTACTGCGAAATCAATGCCTATTTTGGGTTGTATTTGAATTTGGTTTATTCCTGGTAAAGCATATTCTACAGGGTCTTCAAGGGTAATTATATTCACCTCAGGTTTGTTTAATACATTAAGGGCTGAATATAAAGTAGTAGTTTTTCCACTCCCTGTAGGACCTGTAACAAGTATCATCCCAAAAGGTCTTCTTATAAGGTTTTCAAAAATCTTCAGATCATAGTCTGACATCCCTAATCTATCAAGTTCAATAAGCACCTTTGTCTTATCTAAAAGTCTTATTACCACCATCTCACCATAGGTGGTACCTATGGATGCTACACGAAGATCAAATATCCTATTCTCATATCTATAAGTAGCTCTCCCATCTTGGGGTCTTCTTTTTTCCGCTATATCCATTCCCGATATTACTTTTATTCTTGTAACTACTGCATCTTGGATCTCCTTTGGAATAGCCATTATATCGTAAAGTATTCCATGTATCCTATATCTTACCTTCATTTCTTTCTCTTGAGGGTCTAAATGGATGTCGCTGGCATTTCTATTTATTGCCTCATTTATTATGGAAGAAACCAACCTTACAATAGGGGCTTCCTCTACTCCTATAGCAGGTAGAGTCTCTACCATGGGTTCTGGTGCAGTTCTCTGAAAATCTTGTACCACGGAAAGAGTAGTTTTTTCTAAGGGGAAAAGCCTTGATATTATTTGGTTAAATTCCTTATCAGTGGTAATAAAAATTCTTATGGGAGATTTGACAATTCGTCTTATCTCGTTTATGATTGCAGGGTCAATAGGAGGAACAACTGCTACATGCAAAACTCCTGCTTCTCTTTTTATAGGGATAAATTTATATCTTCTCAGCAGATTTTCCGAAAAGCTTCCTGCAAGCTTTTCATCTATCTGAACTTCGGTAAGAGAAATATATGGAATCTCACTTTGCCTCTCTAAAACTTTTCCTATATCCTCTGGTTTTACATATCCTCTTTCAATGAGAATTTGTCCAAGTTTTGCACCTGTTTTTTTCTGCTCTTCAAGGGCTTTTTCTAACTGTTCCTTAGTAATTAGCCCCTGTTCTAATAAGTATTCACCTAAAGGCTTTTTTTCTTTCATAATTTATTTAATTCTTCTTCAAGAAGATTTTTAACTATATCCAAACTCGCTCTGCCCTTAGTTTCCCTCATCACCTGCCCTACCAAAAAGTTTATAACTTGCTTTTTACCCTTCTTCCAATCCTCCACCGCCTTCGGATTATTTGATATAACCCTCTTAATTACGTCTTGTAAATAAGAAGTATCGGAAACAGTCTTTAACCCCTCTTTTTCTATTATAACCAAAGGATCTTCTTTTTGGAAGAGATATTTTTTTAAAACTTCTTTGGCAACAGGTCTTGTTATTTCATTTTTATCCACCATCTCTATAAGCCTTATAAATTTTTCAGGCTCAATTTCCAAATCTTTAAATTCAATTTTGTTTTCATTTAAATAACTTAATATCTCTACCGATAACCAACTATGAAGATTTTTAGGGTTGTTATAGATCCTTAGAGATTTGTCAAAAAACTCTGAAAGATCTTTATCGGAGACAAGAATCTCCACTTCTATGGGAGAAAGTCCTAAATTTAAGTATCGCTCTCTTCTTTTAGATGGGAGTTCTGGAATTTCATTCTTTAATCTCTCCCTCATCTCTTCTGTTACAATTAATGGGGGAAGATCAGGCTCTGGGAAATATCTATAATCCTCAGCTTCTTCTTTACTTCTTAAACTTATAGTTTTTTGATTCTTTTCATCCCAATGTCTTGTCTCTTGAATAACTTCTTCTCCCCTTTTTAATATTTCAACTTGTCTCTCTATTTCATACTCCAAAGCCTTCTCAAGAGAGAAGAAAGAGTTCACATTTTTAATCTCTGTTCTTGTTCCAAATTTACCCTCTTCTGTCTGAATAGATATATTAGCATCACACCGTAGTGAGCCTTTTTCCATGTCACCGCTACTTATACCAAGGTATCTTAGTATTAATCTTAACTCTTGTAAGAAGAGTCTTGCTTCTTTTGGAGAATTTATATCAGGTTCTGTAACTATTTCAATTAAAGGTATACCTGCCCTATTGAAATCTACAAGACTATAATCAGATTCAGAAAGTCTATCACCAGAACCTATATGAAGAAGCTTTCCTGCATCTTCTTCAAGATGAATTCTTTTTATTCTTATTCTTTTTATCTCTCCATCCACATAAAGGTCTATATATCCATTTCTGCACAGAGGTAAATCATATTGAGAAATTTGATACCCCTTAGGAAGATCAGGATAAAAATAATTCTTTCTGTCAAATTTAGAATAATTAGATATTTCACAATTTAAAGCAATTCCAGCTTTTATAGCATATTCCACTGCCTTTTTATTCACCACTGGTAAAGTCCCAGGAAATCCCATACAAATAGGACAAACATTAGTGTTTGGAGGTAGGTTCTCATGTTCAGTACTACAAGAGCAAAATAATTTGGTTTTTGTAGAAAGTTGAGCGTGTACTTCAAGCCCAATAACAGGTTTATACATATCTATACTCTCTCCTTATTAGGAAGGTCAGGATATTTTTCTGAAAAATTCATGAACTGTTGATAAATATAGGCAAATTGTAGTAACCTATCTTCTGTAAAGAAGGGGCTCATAAATTGGATTCCTACAGGAAGATTATTATAAAAACCAGCAGGCATGGATATAGCTGGAATTCCTGCAAGATTTACAGGAATAGTCATTATATCTGTTAAATACATTTGTAATGGGTCTGAAATTCTTTCTCCAAGCTTAAAAGGCAAAACAGGACTTGTAGGTGATGCTATAATATCCACCTTTTTAAATGCTTCTTCAAATTCCATTCTTATCAATCTTCTTACTTTTGTAGCCTTTAAATAATATGCATCATAGTATCCTGCACTTAAAGCATAGGTGCCAAGAATTATTCTTCTTTTTACCTCACTCCCAAATCCCTTTCCTCGGGTTTGTTTATACATAGATATGAGATCTTCAGCCCAAAAATCTCTATAACCATATTTTACCCCATCATAACGAGCAAGATTTGAGCTTGCCTCCGAGGTAGAGATTATATAATAAACAGGAAGAGCATATTCTAAAGAAGGTAGAGATATTTCTTCAACTTTTACACCCATTTCTTTAAAAACATCAAAAGACTTCTCCAATATGATAAGTACCTCTTCTGAAACCCCTTTTTGCCAAAGTTCTTTTGGAATCCCCACCTTCCAATCTTTTACACTTTTTCCCAAAGATTCCAAATAATTAGGAATTTCATATGGAGACGAAGTAGAATCCATAGGATCATGTCCTGCAATAACCTGAAGTACTATTGCTATATCTTCCACTGTTCTTCCAAAGGGTCCTATTTGATCTAAGGATGATGCAAAAGCAACAAGTCCAAATCTGGAAACTAATCCATAAGTCGGTTTTAAGCCAATAACTCCCGTAAAAGATGCAGGAAGCCTAATGGATCCTCCTGTATCGGATCCTAAGGATACAGGAACTTCGCCTGCAGAGACACACGCAGCAGATCCTCCGCTGGATCCTCCAGGAACTCTCTCTATATCCCAAGGATTTTTTGTAGGTCCAAAGGCAGAATTTTCACAAGAAGATCCCATGGCAAACTCATCTAAATTAGTTTTGCCGATTATAATAGCACCATTTTCTTTTAGTCTTTTGATCACTGTAGCATCATAAGGTGGTATAAAGTTCTCAAGGATTTTTGATGCACAAGTAGTCCTTATATCCTTTGTCAAAATATTGTCTTTTATGGCAATGGGAACACCATAAAGAGGAAGTTTAGAATCTTTTTTCTCCAGATCTTTAACTTGCTCTTCTATATTATCATAAGGTACATATAGAAAGGCTTTGATATAAGGTTCCCATTCTTTTATCTTGTTAATGTAGTATTCAACAACTTCTTTAATACTTACCTCTTTATTTTTGTAAAGATCTTTTATCTCTTTTATAGTTTTCATTCTTCCCTCTTTATTATTCTTGGAATTTTAAATCCCAAATTCTCAATCTCAGGAGCATTTTTAAAGGCTTCTTCTTGAGATATACTCCCTTTGGGTTCGTCCTCTCTCCAAATGTTAGAAAGAGACAATACATGAGCCATAGGTTCTATATTTGAAGTATCCACTTCCTGTAATTTTTTAAAGTAGTCAAGAATATCCTGTAATTGCTTAGCATAAAGCTCTTCCTCTTCAGGAGTAAGATATAATCTTGCAAGATGAGCAGTTTTCTTAAGTTGTTCTTTAAAATCTCTTTTTTCCATAGCTTCAATAAAGATGACAGGCCACAAAATGGCCCGGCTTAATTTCTTTTAACTTTGGTTCTTCTTTAGAGCATATATCCATCACATTGGGACATCTGGGATGAAATCTACAACCCAAAGGAGGATTTACAGGACTTGGCACATCTCCCGTAAGTACTATTTTTTTTCTCTTTTTTGCCATTTCAGGATCTGGAATAGGTATTGCGGAAAGTAGGGCTTGAGTATAGGGATGCAAAGGAGAATTATATAGATCGTCATTATTAGCTATTTCTACAATTTTTCCTAAGTACATTACTGCAATTCTATCGCATATATGCCTTATAACTGCTAAATCATGGGAGATAAAAAGATAAGTTAATTTAAACTCTTTTTGTAGATCCTGCATTAGGTTGATTATCTGAGATCTTATGGAAACATCCAATGCCGAAGTTGGCTCATCAGCCACTATGAATTTAGGATTTAAAGCAAGAGCTCTTGCTATTCCTATTCTTTGTCTTTGTCCACCTGAAAACTCATGGGGGTACCTTGTGGCATGGTAGGGAGCAAGTCCTACAAGATCTAAAAGCTCTTGCACTCTTCTTTCCTTCTCTTTAGAATTCTTAACAATACCATGAACCTTTAATGGCTCTCCTATGATTTCACTCACGGTCATTCTTGGATTTAAAGAAGAATATGGATCTTGGAATATTATCTGCATATCTTTTCTAATTTTTCTTAAATCTCTTGAGGGAAGTTTTGTAATATCAATACCATCAAAAATAATCTGTCCATCTGTTGGTTCAAGAAGTCTTATAATGGTTCTTGCCACAGTACTTTTACCACAACCTGATTCTCCCACAAGACCAAGGGTTTCCCCTTTACGTATATAAAAACTCACATCATCAACAGCCTTTACATCACCTACATGTTTAGATAAAACTATTCCTCTCTTTATAGGGAAGTACTTCTTAAGATTTTTTACCTCTATTATAATTTCTTCTGAAAAGTTATTCATAGGACCTCCCGAGGTTTTTAGCATATATACAGCGAGAATAATGTCCTGGTTCAACTTCTACGAGCTCTGGTATTTGCTCAAAGCATTCAGAAGTTCTATACGGACACCTTTCTGCATAATAGCAGTAATTAGGGAGAGATATCAAATCGGGTGGTTGACCCTCTATTGCCTTTAATCTCTCTTTTCTTATATCAAGTCTAGGAACCGATTCTAAGAGACCTATAGTATAAGGATGAGCAGGTTTTTTAAATATGGTTTTAACATCGGCGTATTCTACTACTTTTCCTGCATACATCACAAGGACATTATGACAGGTTTCTGCTACTACTCCCATATCATGGGTTATGAGTATTAAGGACATACCTAATTCCCTTTGAAGCTGTTTTATTAAATCCAAAATCTGAGCTTGAATAGTTACATCAAGAGCTGTGGTAGGCTCATCTGCAATAAGTATTTCAGGATTACAAGACAGAGCCATAGCAATCATAACCCTTTGTCTCATTCCACCACTAAATTGATGAGGATACTCATCTACCCTCTTATTTGCTTCAGGGATCCTAACAAGTTCTAACATCTCTATAGCCTTTTTTCTTGCTGAAGCCTTATCTAATTTCTGATGCAAAATAATTGCTTCCATTATTTGATCACCAATAGTAAATACAGGATTTAGAGAAGTCATTGGGTCTTGAAATATCATAGAGATTTTATTACCGCGAATTTCTCTCATATCGCTCTCTTTCTTCTTAAGGAGATCTTCTCCCCTATACCAGACTTCACCACTAACAATCTTTCCCGGAGGATCTTGAATCAATCTCATTATAGAGAGAGCTGTTACACTTTTCCCACTACCTGATTCTCCCACTATACCTAAGCTCTCTCCTTTGTGGAGATTAAAACTTACATCATCTACCGCTTTTACAATCCCTTCATCAGTAAAAAAATACGTTTTTAAGTTCTTTACTTCAAGAAGTAGATCGTTCACAAGTGTTTCCTCCTTTTAAAATAAAACCCTTCCCAAGATGGGAAGAGTTTTATTTTTAAGGTTTGGTGCCGAGGCCGGGATTTGAACCCGGACGGGCTTATGCCCATAGCACCCTCAATGCTACGTGTCTGCCAAATTCCACCACCTCGGCATTTCTTTAAAGATTATATAAAGCTTTATTTTGCCTGTCAAGATTATTTTGTAGACTTTCTTATAGTTTTCTCTTCTTTTACTTCCTTCTCTTCTTCTTTAGAACTTTCTTTATTACCTTCCGCTTGCGTCTCCTCAAATCCCCATAGCTTTCTTACTTCTCTTTCTATCTCATCAGCAATTTCAGGATGCTCTTTCAAGTATGTCTTTGCATTCTCTCTTCCTTGTCCCAATCGGATATCTTTGTAAATATACCACGTTCCACTCCTTTCTATTACCTTTGCCTCAACTCCTGCATCTAAAATACAGCCTTCTCTTGATATTCCTTCCCCATAAATAAGTTCAAATTCCCCTTCTCTAAAGGGTGGAGCAACCTTATTCTTTACTACTTTAACTTTGACTTTTGTACCCGTGACCTCGCTTCCTTCTTTCATAGATTCAGCTTTTCTTACATCTATTCTCACTGATGCATAAAACTTTAATGCTCTACCACCTGGTGTAGTTTCAGGATTTCCAAAAAATACTCCCACCTTTTCCCTTAATTGGTTAATAAAAATAGCAACAGTTTTAGATTTGCTTATTACTCCTGTCAATTTTCTTAATGCTTGAGACATTAATCTTGCCTGGAGGCCAATAAAGGCGTCTCCCATTTCTCCTTCAAGCTCAGCTCGAGGGACAAGAGCAGCAACTGAATCTATGACTATTACATCTACCCCTCCACTTCTCACAAGTATTTCTGCAATCTCAAGGGCTTGTTCACCTGTATCTGGCTGTGATATTAAAAGATTTTCTAGATTTACCCCAATTTTCCTTGCATAGTTAGGATCAAAGGCATGTTCTGCATCAATAAAAGCTGCGACTCCACCCATTTTTTGAGCAGAAGCTATAATTTGTAGTGCAACAGTAGTCTTACCTGATCCTTCAGGACCAAAAAGTTCTATTATTCTTCCCCTTGGTACTCCACCAACTCCAAGAGCATAATCTAAAGTAAGAATACCTGTGGGAATAACAGGGACCTGAAATCTTTCTTGACTTCCTAATCTCATTATAGCGCCTTTACCAAACTGTTTTTCAATCTGAAATATAGCTGACTCTAAAGCTTTTTCTTTCTCCATACACTAAATACCTCACCTCTGATTTTTTCTTTAAGTTAATTATATCAATTCAAAAATTTTATAACAAGTTGAATTGAAAATCCTCATCTATCTCATGTTTTAATTCTTTTGAAAGTAATGAAGATAGAGCCTCATGGGGGGGTTTATTTTCATAAAGCACCTTATAAACTTCCTGAGTAATAGGCATATACACATTAGTTTTTTGAGATATATAATAAGCAGATTTAGCAGTATAGACCCCTTCCGCTACCATACCATTAAGCTTATTCATAGCCTCTTCTAAACTTAGACCCTCACCTATTAATTTACCTACAGTCCAATTTCTACTAAGAGCACTCGTAGAGGTTAAAATCAGATCTCCTAAGCCTGAAAGTCCTAATATGGTAAAGGGATGAGCCCCATATAAAATTGCCATTCTATTTATCTCAACAAGCCCTCGAGTAATAAGGCTTGCTTTTGCATTATATCCAAAACCAAGACCATCTGAAATGCCCGCTGCAATAGCTATTACGTTTTTTAAAGCTCCGCCGATTTCAACTCCTACTATGTCATCACTTCTATATATTCTCATAAAAGATAGACTTAGAATGTCTTGTAAATATTTTGCTGTATTTAAGTCAGAGGACGCAATTACAATAGCTAAAGGTTTTTTTTCCATAACCTCTTTTGCAAAACTTGGACCCGAGAGAGTTGCAATTTGATTAAAATCTACATCGAGTTCTTCTTTTATTATTTCAGAGGGTCTTTTCAAAGTAAGAATTTCTATACCTTTTCCTGTATTAACAAAAAATCCTGCTCTCTTCAAATAGGTATTATTTCCCTTTAAAAACTCCCTCAATCCTTGAATAGGAATGCTTAAAATAGCAATATCTGTATCTTTTGTAGCATAATCTATATTAGAAGTAATTTCAAGTGATGGAGCAAGCTTATAACCAGGTAAATAATATATATTTTCTCTTAATTCTTCTATTTTCTTTACCTTCTCTTTGTCTCTACCCCATAGTACAACTTTATAATTCTTTTCACATAATACATTTGCAAGTGCTGTTCCCCAGCTGCCACTGCCAAACACAGCAATTTTTATCTTCTTACCTTCCAACTTATTTTATGTTCCTCCCCTTTTATGAGTCTTTTTATATTAGGAATATGCCTATAAATTATAAAAAGGCATACTAAAATTACTCCAATAAAATATTCCATCGGAGGCTTTTCTATATGATAAAGCAAAAAAGGATAAATAAGAGCAGAGGTAATAGATGCCACAGATTTGTATTGAGTAACTGCTACTATAATTATAGCAATAAAAAAGATGATCAGTGAAGACTTAGGAAAAAGGTAAAAAAGTATTCCAAAGGAAACCCCAACACTTCTCCCACCTCTAAATCCTGCAAATATGGGAAAAGAGTGTCCAATTACAGCCGCAATAACACATAAAAGTACAAAAAGATAATCACTATGTAAAAAACTTTGAGCTAAGTATACTGCAAGGATACCTTTACCTACATCCATCACAGCAACTATAACCGCTGGTCCCCACCCTAATACCCTCAATACATTTGTAGCTCCAAGATTTCCGCTTCCATAGTTTCTAACATCTATCCCCTTCCATAATTTCCCTACAATCAAGGCACTTGGAATAGAGCCAATAAGATAAGATAGTATCACAAGTAGTATTTTTAGAAACATACTATTCCCTCTTTCTTACTTCAATCTTTATAGGTGTTCCTACCCAGCCAAAGTAATTCCTGAGGAATTTCTCAAAATATTTGACCACATTTTTGTTCATTATTTCAGGTTCATTTACAAAAAACACTATAGTTGGTGGTGCCACATCAACTTGTGTAGCATAGTAAATTTTTAAAATCTTTCCTTTTTTAGAAAAGTTGGTCTTAGAAAGAGCTTCTCCTATAGCCCTATTTATTTGAGAAGTAGGTATTCTCATATTTCTAAGCTCAAAAAGCTTATCAACCCAGGGCAATATCTTCTTTACATTATAATTTCTAATGGCTGAAGTAAAAATAAATGGAAAATAGTCAAAAGGCTGCAAAATTTGAGGTACTATCTTTTCAAATTCCCTTCTTTCCTTTAGAGATGGGATTAAATCTGTCTTATTAAAAACAATTAAACAAGATTTTCCTTTATCTTCTATATAATGCAATATTCTTTTTTCTTGCTCCCTTATTCCTACCGATAAATCGATCACCATAATAGCAATGTCAATTCTTCTTATGGTCTGTAGAGTCTTCTGAACTGAAAGTTCTTCTAAGCCTTCCTCTACTTTTGCTGGTCTTCTTAATCCCGGCGTATCTACAATGATGTATTTTTTGCCATTAAAGTCCCAAATTAGGTCAACAGCATCCCTTGTGGTACCAGGAATTTCACTTACTATACTTCTATCTCTGCCAATTAAGGCATTTAGAAGAGAAGACTTACCACTATTAGGTCTTCCTACAAAAGCAAGTTTTATAGATTTGTCCTCAGAAGAAACTTCTTCGGGAGCTGGTATTAAAGATATTATTAGATCTAAAAGCTCATATAGATTTTGTTTATGTAGTGCTGAAATCGGGAAAGGCTCTCCAAGTCCTAAGGCGGTAAAAGGAGCAAGATATTCTTCCCGATCAATCCTTCCTTCCATTTTATTTACTACTAATATAACTCTTTTCCCAGACTTCCTCAGAATATCTACAAATTCATGATCCAAGGCTGTTAACTCCGATCTACCATCTACGACAAAAAGTATAAGATCACTTATGTTTATAACTTCTTGTATTTTTTCTTGGATAAGCTCACTTAAATCATCAGTTAAACCCCATCCTGCGGAATCTACTAAATAAAAATATTTTCCCTCATGTTCACACAAGTGAACAAGGGGATCCCTTGTCACTCCTGGTTCATCCGCTACAATAGCCTTTTCTTCTCCCACAATCCTGTTAAAAAGTACAGACTTTCCTACATTAGGTCTTCCAACTATACTTACTACTGGAACTCCTTTCTTTATACCAAATGAATCTCTAAGGGATAAAGACTCTTTAATAATGCTAATACCTCCTCTACAAAGTTATTAGGAGTAGATGTGCCCGTAATTATGCCTACTTTACTGTCTTCTTTAAACCAATTTTTATCTATCTCTTCCAAATTTTCAATATGATATGTTGGTACCTTTAGACTCAATGTTATATATAACCTCCTCGTGTTGGCACTATTTTTCCCGCCTAGAACCAGAGCAACGTCTACTATTTTTGAGAGTTTTTTAGCTTTTTCTTGTCGCTCAATAGTTTCAGGGCATATGGTATTAAATATCCTGATCTCTTTACCCTTATTCATTATCAGATTTACTTTTTGAATAGCATTATCAAAACTTTGCGTAGTTTGAAAAACTATCCCAATTTTAGGATAATATTCTACTTTCTCTATATCACTCTCATATTCTATCACTATACCTTGATTATCTGTATAACTCAATATTCCTATCACTTCAGGATGATTTTTTTCTCCTATTATTATTACTTTATATTTGTTATTCTTAAGATACTCTGCAAGAACCTGTACTTTTTTAACAAGAGGACAAGTTGCATCATAGATTTCATTTCCTAAGCTTTTATAAAAATCTATATCTCTTTGAGGTAAACCGTGAGCCCTAACGATCAAAGCTTTACCCTCTACAATTTCATCCTTCCCAAGCACCTTTATGCCCTTTTTCGACAATTCCTCTATTACCTTTGGATTATGAACTAATGCTCCCAAAGTATATACTTCACCTTTTAAGGACAGTATTTTTTCAGCAAGAGATATGGATTTTTTTACTCCCGAACAAAATCCGTAAGGAGTAGCAATATACACCTTCATCTTAAAAGCCCTATTAAACTTGCCTTTATTTTATTATTTACCTCTTTTATATCCTCTTTTGAAGGCTTTTTAATTTTAGATACATTTATTACTTTACCTATTCTAATATTTATTCGTCCCCTTAATTGAGGAAAGATCCATTTTCTTTTCCATATTTTCTCGGTGCCCTTTATTGCTACAGGAAGAATAGGAAGTCCATGAGTTAATGCGAGAGAAGCAGCACCATCTTTAAGTTCAAGAAGTCCCTTTTCAGGATGATCATTTCTTGTTCCCTCTGGAAATATTACTATTATTTCATTCTCTTTAATTAGTCTGTTTATTTTTTTCCAAGTTTCGTATTTAAAATCCTTTCTATCTACATCAATTGCTCCAAGCCATCTTAAAAAAGGATTAAATATTTTTGATTTAAAGAGTTCTTTTTTAGCAAGATAAAATAACCTCTTGTCAAAAGCAGCACCAATCACTATGGGGTCTAATATACTTACATGATTTGCTACAAGGATAAAAGAATGATTAGGAATATTCTCCTTTCCTTCTACCTTGTATCCCCATAGGATATTCAATAAAAATCTTACCACAACTATTAAGATTTTGTAGAAAAAATGAGAGATAGACTTTCTAATTTGCCTCATGATTTAAAGATTCTCTCCTTAATACCTCCTCTATTTGACTCATTATTTTATTTGTAAATTCTTCTTCTTTAATTCTATCAGGTTCTCCTTCATAATAAACAGGCTGCAAAAAAATCACCTTTATTCTTCCCTTAAGAGCTGGTAGCTTTTTCTCAGGAGGCCATATACAGTCAGCTCCAATGATAGCAGTAGGAACAACAGGAACTTTCATCTTAGCTGCAAAATATCCAATTCCCCTCTTAGGCTTAATATCTTTCTTTTCCAATCTTAATCTTGTTCCTTCAGGAAAAATTAACAAAATTTCTCCTCTTTTTAAGACTTCTATACCACCCTTTACAGCAGAAAGATCTGCATGTCCTCTCTCTACAGGAATTCCACCAAGATATTGAGCAAATCTTCCTAATAAGGGATATTTAAATCTTTCAACTTTACCAAGTGCCTTTATAGGCCTTGGTAAGCTTACAGCAATAGCCAAGACATCAAGGCTACTTCTGTGATTTGGGGCAATAATAACAGGTCCCTCCAAAGGTACATTCTCAAGGCCATTTATTTCTAATTTATATATTCTTTTAAGAAGTACCTTTATAACGCCTGCTATACTTTTATATACGAAAAACTGAAATTTCGTACTATATTTCCTCCTTTTCATAAGGAATTCCATCACAAGCAGGAGGCGTAGATTTTCCAACAGCACCAGCAAGAACAAGCATGGTTAATATATAAGGTATCATTTGAATAAATTGAGTGGGAATTCCAACCCCCTCAAGCCTTATTCTTATAGCCTCAGCTATACCGAAAAGTAGACATGCTCCAAAAGCACCTACAGGATTCCAATTACCAAAAATCATAGCAGCAAGAGCAATAAATCCTCTACCACCTGTCATATTTTCTACAAAAACTCTGGCGTGCTCTAAGGAAAGAAAAGCTCCTCCAAGTCCACCTAAGATACCACTTATTAGCACTCCTATATATCTATATTTGTATACGTTTACTCCTAAGGTATCCGCAGCTTGAGGATTTTCTCCTACAGCCCTAAGCCTCAAACCAAAAACCGTTTTATACAGCACATAATTAGAGAAGAATACTAAAACTATCATCAAAATGATAAGAGGTGATAGATCTCTAAATAATAAACCAATCCCTGGAATAGAAGATAACATAGGAATATTAATAGGGCTAAATCCTTCAATATGAGGAGAAGATCCTGCAGCTTTGAATATTAATCTAGAAAGAAAAGTAGTACCTCCGGCTGCCAACATATTTAATGCAGTACCACTTATTATTTGGTTTACTTTAAATCTTATAGAAACCACTGCATGGATTAAAGAAATAGTCATACCAGCAAGGATAGCAAATATAATTCCCACCATTGGGCTTTTAAAAAAGTAAGTCCCTACTGTAGCAAAAAAAGCTCCAAATAACATTATCCCCTCTAACGCAATATTAACTACCCCACTTCTTTCTGAAAAAACTCCTCCTAAGGAAGCATAGGTGAGGGGTGTTGCCATTCGAATAGCTGAAACTATAGTTTCCCAAGCAAATATAGACTCAAGCATATATAGTTTTCCTCCTTCTCTTTAAGAAGCGGATAAGAACCTCATTGCTAACCACAATAGTCAATATTATGACTGCTTGGAGTACAGATATTATCTCACGGGGAATATGAGTAAAAACATCCATTCCTATAGCCATTCTATCTAATGCCCCAAAAAGAAACGCAGAAAATACTATACCCGCAGGGTGATTTTTCCCCAACAAGGCTACCGCTATTCCAGTAAATCCCATTCCATGGGTAAAGTTATCAAGGAAGCGATATCTATAACCTAAAACATCATTAATACTAGCAAGCCCCGCTAAAGCACCACTTATTAACATAGATACGAAGATTATCTTTTGAGAACTTATTCCAGCATTTTCTGAGGCATAAGGGTTTAACCCTAAGGCTCTTATCTCATATCCTAATTTTGTTCTCCAAAGGAGATAATAAGTAAACAAGACGGCAAGAACAGCGAATATTAATGAGCTATTTAAAGGATTACTTTCAGGAATATTTATGCCAACTTTCTGAAAGAGAGCAAAAAGTTTTGGCAAAGTGGCAGAAGCTGGTAATTTAGCTGTCTGAGGGAGAGGATATACTACACCTTTCTCTCTAAAGGTATTTATCACAAGATAATTAGTAAGAGCATAACCTATCCAATTCATCATGATGGTATTTATCACTTCATGAGCCCCTAATTTTGCCTTCAAAATTGCAGGAATAAAAGCCCATAAAGCTCCTCCTATAGCTGCAAAAAGAAGAGTTATAAATAAATGTAAAAAAGGTGGAAATAAAGGAGCAATATAGAGACCTGCAATTGCCGATACAAATCCTCCAACAAGAATCTGTCCCTCAGCTCCAATGTTAAAAAGTCCAGCTTTAAAGGCTACAGCCACAGCAAGTCCAGCAAATATAAAAGAAGTAGCGTTAAATAGAACATATCCCCACCCATTAGGGTTTCCAAGAGCAAAATTTATTACCTCTTTATAAGTTTCTATGGGATTATGCCCCAACAGGTATATGATGATACCTCCAAAAAACAGAGCAATAAATATGGAAATTGTCGGACTTATTATATTTAAGATCAAGTTTTCTATAAACTCCCTATTTCTCAAATTAGAGCCTCCTTTAACTCTTTTTGTTTTTTAACACCCATCATATAATAACCCAGCTCTTTTTCGTCTACCTCACCTTCCAAGAAAGATCCTACAATCTCTCCATTGTACATCACAATAATCCTATCGCTTAAGCTTAGTATTTCATCAAGATCTGCTGATACTAATAAGATTGCTTTACCCTGATTTCTTAAATTAATTAATAATTGATGTATAAATTCTGTAGCTCCAATATCTAAACCTCTTGTAGGTTGAGAAGCTATTAAAAACTCAGGAGAAAAGCTAATCTCCCTTCCCACTACTACTTTTTGTTGATTACCGCCCGAAAGATGCCTAATAGGTGTTTTTATATTAGGAGTTTTTACATCAAATTCTTTTACAATTCTTTCTGCATGTGAATTTACCTTTTTATAGTCTAAAAAGACTCCCTTTGAGAAATCTTTATAGAAGTGTAAACCAAGAATAGAATTTTCAGCAACAGAAAAGTCAAGTATAAGCCCTCTTTTATGTCTATCTTCAGGAATATGACCTATATGCAGACGTCTTTGTCTTATGTTTTTCAATGTTATATCTTTACCCTTTATGTAAATTCTTCCCTTCTGTATGGGAATTAATCCTACTATACTCTCTATAAGCTCTGTTTGGCCATTTCCTTCTACACCTGCTATACCTACAATCTCCCCTGCTCTAATATTAAAAGAGATCCCCTTTACTACCTCAATTCCTTTTCTCCCTTTTACCCAAAGATTCTCTACCCTAAAGATCTCTTCTCCTTTTTCTATTTTCTCTTTTTCTACTCTTAAGAACACTTCTCTTCCTACCATGAGTTGAGCAAGTTGATATTTATTAGTATTTTTAGTCTCAAGAGTCTCAACTAATTTACCTCTTCTCATTACACTAACTCTATCAGAGATCTCTAAAACCTCATTTAACTTATGAGATATAAAAATTATCGTTTTACCCTGAGAAGCCAATCTTCTCAAAACCTTAAAAAGTTCCTCTACCTCTTGAGGAGCAAGAACAGCGGTAGGTTCATCTAAGATTAAAACCTCTGCTCTTCTATAAAGAAGCTTCAATATTTCTACTCTTTGAGCTTCTCCTACAGATAAATTTTCGACTTTTGTATAAAGCTCTACTTTAAAACCCGTAGCTTCCATCAATTCTTTTATTAAACTTTCGGCCTTTTTAAAATTAAGAGAGACTCCATTTTTTACTTCAGATCCTAAAATTATATTTTCAATTACAGAAAATGGTGGAATCAACATAAAATGTTGGTGCACCATACCAATTCCGTTCTCTATTGCATCTTTTGGAGAGTCAAAAACCACTCTTTTCCCTTTGATATAGATATTTCCTTTGTCAGGCTTATAAAGTCCATAAAGAATTTTCATTAAAGTGGACTTTCCTGCCCCATTTTCTCCTACAATAGCATGAATCTCACCTTGATATATGGAAAGATTTATATTATCATTTGCCAAAACTCCAGGAAAAGTTTTTGTAATGCCCTCAAGTTTTATGATTTCTTCCACAGAAAAACCTCCTTATAAAAGCCCCCTCCTTAAACAAGAGGGGGCTAATCTTAATAAGAATTTTATTATTTCTTCAAATATTTTGCTTTAAACTCCTCAAAAGTTTTATCATCGTATGGCACTACTATTTTTCCTGCTATAATCTCCTTCTTTATTTGTTCAACTTTTTGTACTACACCAAGAGGAAGAAGCTTTGTTCTCTCATAGTCAACACCGTTATTCTGTAAACCGAACACTCTTATTCCACTCTTAAATTTTCCTTCTTTCACGTCTTTTATAGTTTCATATACTGCTACATCTACTCTCTTTAACATACTTGTAATAATTCTATCAGGCATTATCCAGGACTGGGGAGAATCCACACCAATAGCGTATTTATTGGTTTCTTTTGCTGCCTCAAAAACTCCCTCCCCCGATGCTCCAGAAGCATGATAAATTATATCTGCTCCTTGTTTATATTGAGCTAATGCCAATTCCTTTCCTTTAACAGGATCCTTAAATGCTTCTCCAGTAACTCCTATGTAGTTTATTAAAACCTTTACTTTTGGATTTACATACATAGCTCCAGCTTTATATCCTACCTCAAATTTATGGATCAATGGCATATCCATACCACCTACAAATCCTATGACGTTAGTTTTGGTCATTAACCCTGCGACAACTCCCACAAGAAAAGATCCTTCATGCTCATTAAATACCAAGGAAGAAACATTTGGCAATCCTTCTATTACTCCATCTACAATAGCAAACTTTACTTTCGGAAAATCCTTTGCCACCGCAGTAATAGCATCAGTAAATAAGAAACCTACGCCTACTACTAAGTCATAGTTTTGTTCTGCGAGAGTTCTAAGAAGTTCCTCTCTGTTGGCTCCACCAGGACCAGGCTCTAAATCTTTCCCCTCTACCTTAAGAACTTTAATAGCCCTTTGAAGTCCAGCATATGCAGCATCATTAAAAGATTTATCACCTCTTCCACCTACATCATAGACAATACCTACTCTTACAGTCTTAGCTGAAAATCCAATACTCATTAAGCCCACAAAGGAAAGAATCAAAAATAGCACAAAAATTTTACGCATACTTAAAACCTCCTTCATTGAGTAGAGTTTTGGGAAAATTAAATTGAAAAACTAATCTTTTAAACCTCATCACCTCCCCGCAAAACTTTTCTTGGTTTTCCCTCTCCCTGAGATGCCACGTATCCTTTCTCTTCTAATGTATCTAAAAGTCGTGCTGCTCTATTATAACCTATACTAAACTTTCTTTGAATATATGAAGTAGAGATAACTTTTCTTCCTTTTAAGAGCTCTATTACTTGAGGAAGCAGGGGATCGTTAAAATCAGAGATTTCTCCTTTCTCCTCTTCTTTATCTAAACTTTCAAGAGATATGGGCTCCATTAAAAGCTCTGAGGTGTTTTCTAAAATATAATTAACCACGTTTTTAATATCCTTTTCATCTACATAAGGAGCTTGAAGCCTTACAGGATGGCTACTGGTTATAGGATGATAAAGCATATCTCCCTTACCAATTAGTTTTTCTGCACCACCATCATCTAAAATTATTCTTGAATCAATCTGAGACGACACTGCAAAGGCAATTCTTGATGGAATATTAGCTTTTATTAAGCCAGTTATTACATCTACTGAGGGCCTTTGGGTAGCTACCACTAAATGAATTCCAGCAGCTCTCGCTTTTTGAGCTAATCTGCATATTAAATCTTCTATTTCTTTTGGAGATGTCATCATTAAATCATTTAACTCATCAATAATTATCACAATGTAAGGTAAGTTTTCTTCATCATTTAAATTCTTATACTCCTCTATGTTTCTTACTTCCTTTCTTTCAAAAATTTCATATCTTCTCTCCATCTCCCCAACAGCCCATCTAAGAGCAAATACTGCCTTTTTAGGTTCCGTTACTACTGGATGTCTTAGATACCTACCTAAAAGTTTATTATAGATGGAAAGTTCTACCCTTTTAGGATCAATCATTAATAAGCTCAACGTTTCAGGGGTATTCTTATACAGAAGGCTTATAATTAGAGAATTTATAAACATACTTTTGCCAGAACCCGTAGTTCCTGCAATAAGAAGATGTAATACTTCAGATAAGTTTGCAACTTTTATATTACCTATGAGATCTTTACCGAGGGCAAAAGTTAACGGATGCTTTGACTCAGTAAAAACATCACTCTCCAGTATTTCTCTAAGATATACTTTCACTGGCTTACTTCTTGGAATTTCTACTCCTATTACCGATTTTCCAGGAACAGGCGCTTCAAACCTTACACTTGGAACAGCAAGGGCAAGAGCAATATCATTTGATAGACTCAAAACTTTACTCACTCTAATACCAGGGGAAAGAACAATATTATACCTGATCACAGAAGGTCCCACATTCCAATCCTTTACTTTTGCCTCTATCTTAAAACTTTTTAAGGTCTCCTCTAAATTCTTTGCCATTTGTTCATAGTCCTCATTCTCAAATTTAGCTTGGGAATAAGATAATATAGAGGTAGGAATTGCAAAATCACACTTTAATTTTCTCTCCCTAGGAAATGTCATTGAAAGATTTTCCTTCGATACCTCTTTTACAACTTTTTTTGGTGATCTTTCAGGCTTTCTTAGGGTCTCCGTATTTAAATTTCTAACCCTTTTTTTTGAAATATCTTTAAGAGAAGGAGATAAAAACACAGCTATAACAAGGGTAATAAAGGAAAATATAATGTATCCTGAAAACCCAATATATGGAAAAAGTTCTAACAAAAGACTTCCTATTTGTCCTTGATACTTTGATAGATTCAAAACCTTTATAAGAAGAGAAAAAACACCTAAAAAAGAGAGGAAGTACAAACTTAAAGAGATTAGTTTTTGCTTTTCAATTTCTTTAAATAGAAGATAATACATTATAAATCCCTCGAAAACAATGAAAAGAATTAAATATACACCAAAGAAGTTTTTTATAAAATTGACAAAACTTCTCCCTAAAACTCCGCTTGATTCTGGAAATACCCAAGATAATAAGCCAAATATATTTATACAGAGCAAAAAAATCCCAATTAATTTCTCTTTATGCATTTTTAAATCTCCCATACTAAAGGGACTACTACAGGTTTCCTTTTTAACTCTTCATTGAAAAAGTTCTCAAGAACTTCTCTAACAAGAGTCTCTTTATTTATACCCCCATTTCTTCCAACTTTCTTCTTAAAAGCTTCTCTTACTTTTTCTTTTGCTGTTTCTATCAATTCCTCTGATTCTTTTACAAAAATAAATCCTTTTGAAATAATCTCTGGCCCTTCCAAAATTAGGCCTGTCTCACCATCTACAAGTACCCCTACAATTAATACTCCGTCTTCAGCTAGCTTCTTACGTTCCATCAACACGATATTTCCTATGTCTCCAATACTAAGCCCATCTACATATATATTATTTAAGTTAATCCTACCATTTATTATGGCTTTTTCCTCATCAAATTCAAGAACTGTACCGTTCTCTATTATTATTATGTGTTCCTTTGAAATTCCTAACTCTAAACCTATTTTTTTAAGCAAAGCTAAATGTCTATATTCTCCATGATAAGGTATGAGATATTTAGGTTTTAAGAGATTTATAAACATCTTTATTTCTTCTTGGGCAGCATGTCCTGAAACATGGACTCCTGCATCCTTTCCATATATAACCTCTACACCTTTTCTGAACAATTGATCCACCATCTTATAAACCATAATTTCATTTCCAGGTATGGGCTTGGTGGATAATATTACTGTATCTCCTGGTTTAAGAAAAAGTTGTTTATACGAATGATTAGTAAGAAGAGACAGAGCTGAGTATGGCTCTCCCTGGCTTCCTGTGGTAAGGACAAGAACTTTTTCATCAGGAAGATTGTTTACGTCTTTAATGTTTATTAGTATATTTTCGGGAATGTGTAAATATCCTAATTTTGTGGCAACTTCTATATTATTTATCAAGCTTTTTCCAGCTATAGCAACCTTTCTTCCAAATTTTAATGCCATATCTATAGCTTGCTGAATACGATGAAAATTGGAGGCAAAAGTAACAAGAAATATTCTGCTTTTTGTAGAACTAAATATACCTTCAAAAGTGCTTTTCACTAAACTCTCTGAGGGGGTTATTCCAGGTTGTTCCACATTTGTACTATCACAAAATAGGGCAAGAACTCCTCTTTCTCCAAGCTCTACTAATTTATTAAAATCTGGAGGATTACCATCTATAGGAGTTTGATCAAGTTTAAAGTCTCCGCTTATTACGATCAAACCTATAGGGGTAGTTATAGCAAGTCCAATGGTATCAGGAATACTATGAGTCTGTCTAAAAGTCTCAATGGTAAAAGGACCTATATTTATAGTCTCATTAGGTTTAATTTTATTAAGATTAGCTTTGAGTCTAAATTCTTCTAATTTTTTCTCCACTAAACCAAGAGTTAATGAAGTACCATATATGGGTACATTCAAATCCTTTAATATATATTGAAGTGCTCCTATATGATCCTCATGTCCATGGGTAAGAATTAAAGCCTTAACTTTATCTTTATTAGCTAACAAATAAGAAATGTCAGGAATAACAAAATCAATACCAAGCATATCTCCATCAGGAAACATTAAGCCGGCATCTATTACAATAATACTATCTCCATACTGGAGAAGAAGCATATTTTTCCCTATCTCTCCGAAACCACCAATGGGTATAACTTTCAATCTATGTTTCATTTACTTGAAAACCGTACTCCTTCAGGATTTTTATTAGTTCTGCTCTATTTTTGCTGTCTATAGGAGATAATGGCAACCTACACTTTCCAACATTATATCCAAGAAGATTTAAAGCCTCTTTGAGGGGAATGGGATTTGTAGTTAGGAATAAACCTTTAAATATAGGTAATAGTTTTAAATGTAACTCTGCGGCTTTTTCCACTTTTCCACTAAAATAACTATTTATCATCTCTTTTATTTCTTTTCCTACTATGTGGGACGCCACACTTATAACCCCATCTCCTCCTACACTAAGAAGGGGTAAAGTCATAGAGTCGTCACCACTATAAAGTAAGAAGGGATGTGGCAGAAGCTTTCTTATCATTGCAATTTGATTAATATCTCCACTTGCCTCTTTCACTCCTACAATATTTGGACAATCCTGAGCAAGTCTCTTTAAGGTCTCAGGAAGAACATTTACCGCAGTTCTTGATGGTATGTTGTAAACTATGATAGGGAGAGAAGTCTCTGATGCAATTTTGGCAAAGTGTAGATATAACCCATCCTGAGGAGGCTTATTATAGTAAGGGGCAGTAGCTAAGATACCGTCTACTCCAATTTTTTCAGCTTCTTTCGTAAGTTCTACTGATTCCTTTGTACAATAATTTGTTGTCCCTGCGATTACTTTAACTCTATCTCCTGCTACCTTCTTTACCCTCTCAAAAAGAGCTAATTTCTCTTTATTAGACAATGTAGGAGCTTCTCCTGTAGTACCCGAGACAAGAATACTATCACTTCCATCTTCAATCAGTTTTTCCACAATCCTATCCACTTCACTCCAGTTAATCTCCCCATATTCATCAAAAGGAGTTATCATGGCTGTAATCAAACTACCAAAATGGACCATAATCTAAGCCTCCTCCCTATTTAAGAAAGATTCAAGTCCATAAAAGAATCCTTCTCTCTTAACTATCTCTCTAACAGCCATCAATACTCCTGGAATATAACATTCCCTACTCAAGGCATCATGTCTTATACTCAGAGTCTGTCCCAGCCCCCCAAATATTACTTCTTGATGAGCTACTAAACCAGGAAGTCTTACACTATGTATATTGATTGAATCTAATTTTCCTCCACGGGCACCTGGTAATTTCTCAATCTTTGTTGCATCTTTATGGGTTAAGTTGTATTTTTTCATCTCCTCTCTAAGTACTTCTGCTGTTAATATAGCTGTTCCGGAGGGTGCATCAGCTTTTTCATTATGATGTAATTCAATGATTTCAACATCTGGGAAATACTTTACTACTTGTTTTGCAAGCTGGATCATTAATACAGCTCCTAATGCAAAATTAGGAGCGATTAAAATTGCAGTTTTATTCTTAACAGCAAGATCTTTAAATTCTTCCATCATTTCTTGAGTAAGTCCTGTGGTCCCTACCACCATTCTTTTTCCTTTTTGTAGAACCTTTTTAATATTCTGATAGGCTGCCTCTGCATTAGTAAAATCTATTGCCACATCAAAATCTTCTTGGAGTTCATCTATACTTTCCACAACTTCAAGAGAAATCTTATCTATCCCAATAATCTTTTCATATTTTTCTCCCTTAAAATAAGGATCTATAGCACCTACGAGTTCTATATCAGTAGCATCAATAAGTGCTTTACCTATAACTTTTCCCATTTTTCCGCAAGCTCCAAATAAGACTGTTTTAATCATTTTATACTTCCCCCTTTAAAATCTCTTTATGTTGAGAATTTATAGGACCTACCACAGACATAGCAAAGGGCTTACTAAATATATCTTTTATCGTACTATTGATATCTTCTAAAGTCACTTTTCTTATTTTCTTTATTTTATCAGTCCAAGGGACAATTTTTCCATAAGTAATATAAGAGTCTATAAGATAAAATAACCGCTGAGAAGGACTTTCAATAGCCATTAAAATACTATTTATAGTTTGCCTCTTAGCAAGATCTAGCTCTTCTTTTGATAAACCTTCTTTAATTAATTTTTCTTTCTCCTGAGCTAAAGTTTTAAAGGTCTCAACCACTGTTTGAGGTGCAGTAGCAGTATAAATACCAAATAAAGAAGCATCTTTAAAACTTAAAATATGGGTCTCTACACTATAAACAAGTCCCCTTTTTTCTCTTAACTCCCTAAATAGTCTCGAACTAATACCTCCTCCAAGACTTACCGAAAGTAAAGCAAGAGATTCTCTATTAGGGTCTCCAGGGACATATCCCTCTGTCCCCCAAAGAATTTGTACTTGTTCAAAATTTCGCTTTAAAAAAACTGATTTTGGTCTATATTTAGGTGGTTTTTGAGCACTTGAGATTAAGAATTTACTTGAGGTGTTTTGGGTAAAATAAAAATCAAGAACCTCTTCTATCCTTTTTGAAGGAACATCCCCGCTAATCCCAATAATCATGTTATTTAATTTATAATGTTTATTATAAAAGGAAATTACGAGATCTTTATTAAAATTTGACACTGACTTCTCAGTACCTAATATTTCTCTCACTAAAGGATGACTATCCCAAGAAGCCTTAAAGAAATTATCAAATACCAATTCTTCTGGCGAATCTTTATACATTCTAATCTCTTCTCTAACTACAGACTTTTCCAAGTTTATCTCTTCTTCAGAGAACCTTGGCCTTAAAATAATATCACTAAGAAGCTTTACTCCTGAGACAAAATGATAACTTAAAATCTTTAATGTAAAGTAAGTGGTTTCTTTAGTCGTGAAAGCATCAAGCTCTCCACCTAACCGATCAATTTCCTTTCGTATCTCATCTATACCCCTTCCAGAGTTATTCTTAAACAAAAGATGTTCCACAAAATGAGCAAGACCATGTTCTATCTTCTCCTCATGCCTTGAGCCTACCTTAATTGCTACAATTATATTTATGGTCTTTCTTGAGAGTATATAGTCATGAATAATTTTTAGGCCATTTTTTAACTCAATCTCAGATATATTCATCTACCAAATTAAAGGTCTTTTCTACTTAAGCTTATTCTCCCACTGGGATCTATAGAATCCACCTTTATAAGAATTTCATCTCCTAAATTAATTTCTTCCCTTGTCTGATTTTTACCTGTTCCTGTAGTCTTATATTTTGAGATATGAAGAAGCCCTATTTTACCTGGCAATATCTCTACAAAAGCACCATAATCTGTAACCCTTATAACTTTTCCTAAGAAGATATCTCCTTCTTTAATATCTCTTGTATACTCTTGTACCATTTGAGCAGCTTTTTCTGCAGATTCTTGATCTGGTGCTGAAATATAAACTAATCCCTCAGGTTTTATATTTATAGTTGTATGAGTTTCTTCAATTATCTTTTTTATATTCTTTCCGCTGGGACCAATTAGGTCTCCAATCTTATTTGGATTAATTTCTAAAACCATTATTCGTGGTGCATATGGAGAAATTTCTGGTCTCGGTTGAGAAATAGTTTTCTCCATTATGTCAAGAATTTGATATCTTGCTTCTTTTGCTTGTTTCAAAGTCTTTTCAATAATTTCATAAGATAGTCCATCTACTTTAATATCCAATTGCACTGCTGTAATGCCATTTTTAGTTCCAGCTATTTTAAAATCCATACCTCCTAAAGCATCTTCAAGTCCTTGGATATCTGTAAGTACTTCAAATTTCTCTCCTTCCTTAATTAATCCCATAGCTACTCCAGCTACATGAGTTTTTATAGGAACACCTGCATCCATCAGAGAGAGACTACTACCACAAACACTTGCCATAGAGGTAGAACCATTGGAACTTAATACTTCAGAGACAACTCTAATTGTATAAGGAAATTCTTCTTCCTTAGGAATAAGAGGAAGCAATGCTCTTTCTGCAAGAGCTCCATGGCCTATCTCTCTTCTCTTAGGACCTCTAAGGGGTTTTGCCTCTCCAACCGAAAAGGGTGGAAAATTGTAATGGTGAATATATCTCTTAGGCTCGCTCTCTATAACACTTTCTATTATCTGTTCTTCTCCAGCCCCCAAAGTTACCACAGAAAGAACTTGAGTTTCTCCCCTCTGAAAGAGAGCAGAGCCATGTACTCTACTTAAAACTCCGACCTCACAACTTACAGGTCTCAACTCATTAAGTCTTCTACCATCAACTCTTCTTTTCTCTTCAAGGATCACTTTAGTTAATATTGCTTTCGCCTCTTGATTGATTATCTCATCAATCTGCGCTGTTATCTCTCCATAAATAGGCTTAAAATGTTCTATTACTCTCTTTTTAAGATCTTCAAGAGCCTTTTGTCTTTCAGACTTACTTGGAGTGAAAATAGCATCTCTTATCTGATCAACAGTGACATATTCCAACACATCTTTCTTTAAGTTTTCATTCACTACAAAAGGCTCATAGTTAAAAGGAACAGGATTTACCATGGACAAAATTTCTTCTTGAAAATTAATAACTTCTCCTATTTGTTCGTGAGCTCTTATTATTCCTTCTAAGAAGATCTCTTCTGGTACCTCTTTTCCATCACCCTCTATCATTAAGACAGCATCTTTTGTGCCAGCTACAACCAAATCAAGAAGTAAAGAATTACTTAAAGCAACCGACGGATTTATATACCATTCTTTACCATCCCAACCCACTCTTACTGCTCCGATGGGACCCTTAAAGGGTAATCCCGCAAGCATTATGGCACAAGAAGCACCAATTATAGAGGGTATATCTGTAGAGTTTTCATGATCGTAAGAGAGTACTGTTACTATTACTTGGACTTCGTTTCTAAAGTCCTTTGAGAATAATGGCCTTAGAGGTCTATCAATTAACCTAGCAAATAGAATCTCAGGCTCTGTAGGTTTTCCCTCTCTTTTAAAAAATCCTCCTGGAATTTTCCCAGCAGCATATAATCTCTCCACATACTCGACCGTTAAAGGGAAAAAATCAACATCTTCTTTCTTCTCTTCAGAGGCAACTACTGTAACAAGTACAGTGGTTTCCCCATACTGCACAAGAGCAGCTCCTGTAGCTTGCCAAGCAACCTTTCCTATGTCAATTTTTAATGTCTTTCCTGCAAAATCCTTTTTAAATGAATATGTCTGTCGCATAATTTACTACTTTCTTAACCCCAGCTCTTGTATTAGTTTCTTATACCTTTCAAAATCTTTTTCTTGTAAATATTTAAGTAATTTTCTTCTACGGCCAATCATTTTAAGTAGTCCTACACGAGAATGATAATCCTTTTTATGTACCTTTAAATGTTCTGTAAGCTTTTTTATTCTTTCTGTAAGTAATGCAATTTGTACCTCTGGTGATCCAGAATCATTCTCATTTAATCTGAATTTTTCAATGATCTGTCTTTTTTCTTCCTTCGTTAGAGCCATACTTTACCTCCTTTTATATTACAAAAAATCGCCTATAGTAATGGTAACCCATCACTATAGGTTAGTTATATTTTAACACAAATTATTTAACATTGACAACCTTAGGAGAAACAAACTTTAATAAATTCTTTTTTGCATCCTCTACATGGCGCACAAAAAGACAGTATAAACTTTTATTATCAAAATTTTTTATTTCTTTCTTATTTTGGATAGGTGCTATTAAAATATTTATATCATTCTCTAAGGCTGTAGAGTACTTAATACTTGCTCCCGCCACAGATAAGACTTCTCCCTCCTTTGAAACATCTCCAATTACGCCTATTTTTAAGTTATCAGAGAATTTAAGGCCCTTTTTATAAGCCCAAAAAGCTAAAATCAAACACAACATTTCTGATCTACCATAAAATTGAACTTCATCTTTTACATTAAACCCTTCAAACTTTACTAATTTGTATTTAGAAACTTGAGAGTAAGAATAGAGATCTCCCAAAATAAGATGGTAGAAGAAATCATAGAAATGTGGATTTTTTGCCTTTAGAACTAATATGTAAAAATTTGACGGAAAATCTTCTGGAATATTTAAAAACAATTCTTTAACATTTACAACTTTACCTTCGTCAAAATATACAAAGAAAGAGGCTAAAATTTCTAAAATTAAAAAAAACCCAATAATCACTATTACAATTCTGATCTGCACTTTCTTATAAGCTCTATTTCTTTTTTTAGAAGATCTTCTACCTTAGTTAATAAACTCTCAATATAGGCGTCCATTTCCTTTTTTATTTCTTCTGCTTCCTTTTTTGCATTTCTAATTATATCCTCTGCTCTTTTTTGAGCCTCAAGGGTGATATTATTGCTACTTACAAGTATTTCAGCTTCTTTTTGAGCTTGCTTTATTATTTCTTCTGCCTCTATATAGGCTTTATTTATAATCTTCTCTTTATTTTCCACTATTTTTTTTGCCTCATAAAATTCCTCAGGTATGGATTTATCAAGTTTTTCAATTAGTTCCATTAATCTGTCTTTATCCAAAAGAACCTTATCCCACACAGGAATAGCAGGTGAATTTTCAAGAATATCTCTTAACTCCTTTAAAGTCTTTATAATTTCTTCCATATTTTACTAAACCTCTTTACTTAACTTTAAATTTCTCATAAAGTTTTTCAGCTACATAATCAGGAACAAGTCCCTTTATGCAGCCTCCAAATTTTGCAATCTCTTTAACCATACTTGAACTTAAAAAGGTATATTTCAAATCACTTACTAAGAAAACGGTCTCACACTCTGGATATAACTTTTTATTAGTTAAAGCTTGCTGAAATTCATACTCAAAATCAGAAACCGCCCTAAGACCTCTTATTATAATTTTCACATCAATTTTTTTTAGATAATCTACTAACAATCCACTGAAGTGGTCTATTTTAACATTTGGTATGTCTTTTAATGAGTGCCTCAACATGTCAAGTCTTTCTTCAAGAGAGAAAAGAGGAGTTTTAGATATATTTTCGGCCACAAGAACTATGACCTCATCGTAAATTTTTGCTCCCCTTTGTATGATATCAATATGTCCGTTAGTAACAGGATCAAAACTTCCAGGATAAACAGCTTTTATCATTTTTTATCTCCCTTAATATTTATAAAAGGACAGTACGGTCTCACCATAATTTTTTTCTAAAAATTTAGACAAATTAAAAAGATCATCTGGTAAAATTGTCTTTTTATGATGCTCTATGATCAATATACCATCAATCTTTAGCCAGTTATAATTATTGACATATTCTACCACATTTAAAATCTTTTCGCTCAATTCATACGGCGGATCTGCAAATATGATATCATACTTCTCCTCTGGAGTTTTATTTAGAAATTCAAAAACATCTTTATATATTACTTTAGTTTTTTCTTGTATTCCAAGATTTTTAAGGTTTTCCCTTAGAAGTTTTACTGCATGAATGTGATTCTCCACGAATACAGATTTTTCTGCTCCATAACTTATAGCTTCAATACCTACAATACCAGAACCTGCAAAAAGATCAAGGAAAAAACTTCCCAAAACCTTTTCGGATATAATATTAAACATAGACCTTCTTACTTGTTCCATAGTAATCCTATAATTTCCTTGTCTCAAAACTTTTACTTTTTTATCTTTTAAAAAGCCTCCCGAGACTTTTATTTCAGAGGACAATTTCTTTTAACTCTCCCCTTAGATATTTATTTAGCCATTTATTCAATAAAACTTTCTCATATTCCTCTATTCTTTCATTCTGATTTTTTATGACCTCAAAAGCTTCATTTCTCGCTATCTCAAAAAGTTTCATATCTTTTGTTAAATCTACAAAAAGAACATCTAAAGTACCATGTTGTTTTGTTCCAAAAAATTCTCCTGGGCCTCTTATTTCCAAATCTTTATTAGCTATAACAAATCCATCATTAGTTTCTACCATTACTTTTAATCTCTCTTTAGCATTTTCACCCTTCAGATCTGCAATAAGAAAACAATAAGATTGTTCGCTTCCCCTTCCCACTCTTCCCCTCAATTGATGAAGTTGGGCAAGTCCAAATCTATCTGCGTTTTCTATAACCATTATAGATGCATTAGGTATATCTACACCCACCTCTATAACTGTTGTAGCAACAAGAATTTGTATTTCTCCCTTTTGAAACTCCTCCATTATTCTTGTCCTTTCTTCTCTTGGTACTAACCCGTGAATTAGACCTATATTAAATCTTGGAAAAAATTTTTTTAGTTCTTCGTATAGTTTTTTTGCGGATTCTGCCTCTAACTTCTCTGATTCCTCTATTAATGGGCACACTACAAAAGCCTGCTTGCCTTTCTCAATTTCCTTTTCTACAAAAGAATAGACCTTTCTTCTTTCCTTTTTAGAGAAGAGATAAGTTATAACAGGCTTTCTCCCAGGAGGAAGCTCGTCAATTATAGAGATATCTAATTCTCCATAAAGTACCAAGGCAAGAGACCTAGGAATAGGAGTTGCGGTCATTACAAGGAGATGTGGAGCTTCACCTTTTTTCCATAGCTTTGCCCTTTGTATTACGCCAAATCTATGTTGTTCATCTATGATTACCAAACCTAACTTTTTAAAAGTCACCTCTTCTTGAATCAAAGCATGGGTTCCTATCACTACTGGAAGTTTCCCTTCTGCAAGATCAAGATAAATATAAGTTTTTTCCTTTTTAGGGGTACTGCTAGTCAGTAATGCTATTTTTATGCCTAAGGGTTCAAAAATATTCTTGAGCCTATTATAATGTTGCTCTGCTAAGATTTCTGTGGGCACCATAAAAGCGGTCTGATATCCATTATCATAAGCAAGGATTGTAGCAAGAGCTGCAATTACTGTTTTACCCGAACCTACATCTCCTTGTAAAAGCCTATGCATAGGTCTTCCTGAAGACAAATCCTTTTTTATCTCTTCCCATACCTTTTCCTGAGCTTTTGTTAACTTAAAGGGTAAAGAGCCTAAGAATTTTTCTACCAATTCACTTTGAATATTAAAGACAGGAGCAGATAATTCCTCTATCTCTCTCCTCTTTTTTGCAAGATTAAGCTGTAAAAAGAATAATTCTTCAAAGGTTATCCTCTTGGATGCACTTGCCATAGTTAGGAAAGAGGTTGGAAAATGCTTCTCCCATACACTTACAGGTTTATCCATAAGATTATATTTTTCTCTCAAATACTTAGGTAAAGGATCTTCAAGAAAAATAGAATAATCTGTCAATGCATCGTATATGATTTTTCGCAGGACTTTTTGAGTAAGACCAGAAGTTAACGAATAAATAGGTACTATTCTTCCTACGTTTAAAAACTCCTTATCTTCCCCCTCATCCAAAGTCTCATATTCAGGATTTTCAAACTCTATGTGTTTTAGGAGCCTTTTGGCTTCTCCAGAGATAAGAAGCTCTGTACCAGGTGGAAGAACCTGCTTAATATACTTCTGTCCATACCATACTGCATATGCCCATCCTGTATTGTCGCTTATCTTTGCCTTTATTATAGGGATCTTTTTGTAAAGGGTTTTTGTTTCTTCATAATCTATAATTTTTACTTTTATGGTCACCCTCTCACCAGGTTTTATTTCTGAAATCTTCTTTAATTTAGACCTATCGTCATAATCCCGTGGATAATAGGTAATTAAATCATAAATAGTATGTATTTCAAGTCTATTTAAGAGCTTAGCTCTGTGAGGACCAACCCCTTTTGCAAACTGAACAGATTTCTCCCAGAAATTTTCATCGGTATAGAATTCTATTGCTCTTTCAATAATATCCTTAATCCTTACTACCGCTTGTGCTCTTTCCTCATAAGTCCTTTTGGAATAATCCTTTATTAGGTCCAAGACCTTTTGAGTCCAAAAACCATTCCAAAGAGGAAACTGTTTAAGAGCTACAGCAAGTGCCTTTTCTAATCCATATTTAATACTCTTATCAGAAAAATTAGAAGAGATTTCATTTTCTAAAATGTTTTTGAGTCCCTTAAGAAGTTTTATCTCTGTAGGCATTATTATAGGTTTATTCTATGCCGAAATAATAATAATAAAAAGGTTGACCTCCATATATAAGGTCAATAGAGTACTCTGGATATCGTTCTTTTATTTTTAATAATAAATTCTCTGCTTCTTCCTTTGTTATATCCTCTCCATAGTATATACTTATAAGCTCCGAAGTTTCGTCTAAAAGTAAATTTAAAAGATCTAAAGAAATCTCGAAAATATCATCTCCTGCTACTTTTACTTCATCATTAGCTAAGCCAATGAAATTTCCTTCTTTTATAACTAATCCATTCAAAAAGGAATCTTTTATAGCTCTTGTTATCTCCCCTATTTTAATTTTTTGCATAGCTTTCTCCATTTTTTCCTTCACAACTTCCCAAGTATCTCTTGGATTGTAATCATACAGAGCTCTGATACCCTCAAGGACATGTTTTGTAGGAATAATAACTACCCTATCTTTATGAATATTCTCTAATTGCTTTGCTGCTAAAATCACGTTTTTGTTATTAGGTAAAATAAAAACTTTTCTTGCTCGAACCTTTTCAACCGCATTAGAAAGAGCCTCTACACTAGGATTTAACGTTTGTCCCCCATTTATGATTATATCTACCCCTAAACTCTTAAATATTTCGTTTATTCCCTTTCCCCAAGAGACAGCTACAAAGCCAACATCCTTCAATGGTGTTTTTTCGTCTTCAGAAATTTCTTCTCTTAATCTCTCTTCATGTTGCTCAGCCATATTATCAATCTTTATTCTCGACAAACTCCCAAGTTCTAATGCTCTCTCAAGTACTAATCCAGGATGATTAGTATGAATGTGAACTTTTAAAAGACCAGGGGCCTCTGAAGTTACTATACTATCTCCTTGAGTTTCAAGCCATTTCTTAAAGTTTGTAAAATCAACGTTTTCATGAGAATTTATTATAAATTCAGTACAATATTGATAAGTTAACACATAACTTTCTAAGACTTCTTTTTCGGGTTTTTCTTTTATTTCCACTGTAGGTTTCTCTTTCTCTTCCAACTTTAATTCAACTCCGGAAAGTGCCTCATAAAAACCAGTCCAGATCCAAACAAGTCCCTGTCCTCCTGCATCAACCACTTTTGCTTCTTTCAATATAGGTAATAAATTAGGAGTATTTAGAAGGGATTCTTTAGCTTTTTCAAGGGTTCTTTCCATTATCTTTAAAATGTCTTGAGTTTCCCTTAATGCTAATACCGCTTCTTTTACTCCATCTCTTAATACTGTCAATATAGTTCCTTCCGTAGGTTTAAGAACTGCCCTATAAGCAACTCTTGTTGCATTTTGCCAACTCTTAACCCATATTTTGGCATCTATTTCATCACAATTTTTAATAACTTCGCAAAATCCCCTTATAATCTGAGAAAGGATCACTCCAGAGTTTCCTCTTGCTCCCATTAAGGATCCTCTTATTGCTGCATCGGCTATGTTTTTTATAGTCAAGTTTTTTACTTTTTTAATTTCATTCAAAGTAGACTGCATAGTATAAAGCATATTAGTTCCGGTATCCCCATCAGGCACAGGAAATACATTTAGCAGATCTATTTCTTCTCTATGTTTTCCTAACTCATAAGTGGCATACTCAAAAAGCTTAATTAGGAGATTAGTATCAATCTTATATAAACTCATCATACCTCTTCTTCCCACACTATTGGTTCTTTTTCTTCTTTAACCCTTATACCCCACACATTTACATTTATCTCTTTCACATTAAGACCTGTGGTTCTTTCTAAACTCCACTTAATTCTCTCCATAACATTATGCGCTACTTCTGGGATTCTAACACCGTAAGCTACAATTATATAAAGATCAATTTTTATACCATCTTCATCTATTTCCACTCTAACTCCTCTGCTAACTTCCTCTAACTTTAACAACTCACTTATTCCATCAGCAATATTACTCGCTGCCATTCCTACCACGCCATAACTTTGAAGAGTAGCAATACTCGCCAAAGTTGCAATTGCACTTGGGGATATTTCTACCCATCCAAGCCCTGTAAAGTATTTTTGCTTATTCTTTTCTTTCTTAGATATAAAGTCTTGGATCCAACGCATCTCTGAGACCATCTCCTAAAAGATTAAAACCAAACACTATTATCATTATAACAAGACCTGGAGCTATTGGGTACCACCAACAGCTCCTTAAATAGGCAAGTCCTGCCTGTACCATAGACCCTAAACTAGGAGTAGGAGCCTGAACTCCTAATCCTAAAAAGGAAAGCCCTGCCTCCAACATAATCATACCACCCATTCCAATGGTTGTCTCAATTATAATCGGAGATAAAGCATTGGGCAATATATGTCTGAAAAGAATTCTCCAAGTAGAAGCTCCAATTGCTTGAGCAGATGCGACAAAATCTCTTTCTCTCAAACTGAGTACTTGTCCCCTCACTATCCTTGATACTCCTGCCCATCCAATAATTGCTACCGCAATATATAAGTTTTGGATTCCAGTACCCAAAGTAGAGACAACAGCAATAACGAACAACAAAAATGGAAAGGCAAAAAGGATTTCAACAATTCTCATTATTAGATCATCAATCCACCCTCCATAAAAGCCTGCAATAAGGCCTAAAACTGTTCCAAGTGAGATAGAAATAAGTTGTGCAAAAAAAGCAAATTGCAATGAAATTTTAGTCCCATATATAATCCTACTTAAGATATCTCTTCCAAATTCATCAGTTCCCAAAGGATGCTCCCAACTTGGAGGTTGTAAAGCATTTGAAAGGTCAACTGCATTCCATGAATAGGGCGTAAGGTATTGAGCGAAAAGAGCAATTATGACAAAGAAAATAACTATTCCAAGTCCTAACAGAGCAAGCTTGTTTTTAGACAATCTCTTCCAGGCGATTCTCCATAAACTTCTTGGCTTTCTATCCTCTTTTAGTGCTTTAGCTTTAGCTGCCATACTCTAAACCTCCAAAATTACTCATACCTTATTCTGGGATCTATTAAAGCATAAGATAAGTCCACAATCAAATTTGCCAAAATATAGATAAGAGCTATAACAATAACCCCACCTTGAAGTACAGGAAGATCTCTATCAAGTATAGCCTGAACAACTAATCTTCCTATTCCTGGCCATGCAAATATGGTTTCAGTCAAAACTGCTCCAGTCAATAGATCTCCTACTACCATACCCGCATATGTTACTACAGGAATTAAAGCATTACGTAAAGCATGTTTAAATATAACTTTTGATTCTGGCAATCCCTTAGCTCTTGCTGTTGTAATATATTCCTGTCTTATTACTTCTAACATGGAAGATCTTGATAATCTTGCAAAATAAGCTGCGGGTCTTGTTCCAAGGGTTATAGCAGGAAGTATTACTGCTTTAATACCATACTCAGAGATATAACCACCTAAGGGTAACCATCCCAAATTAAAACCAAAAATCAAAAGTAAAATTATTCCTACCCAATATACAGGAGCTGAAACCCCTAATAAAGCAACAACCATAGCGGTATAATCAAATAATGAATACTGCCTTACTGCAGAGATAATACCTGCAGTAACTCCTAAAAAAACCGCTATTATGAAGGCAAAAAATGCAAGTACAGCTGTTGCTTGTAATCTCTCCCCAATAGATACAATTACTGGAATATTGGTCTTAAAGGATCTACCAAAATCTAATCTAACTATCCTACCTAAAAAGAGAAGGTATTGTACAGGAAGAGGTTTGTCTAATCCCCACATCGCTCTAACCCTTGCTATGGTTTCAGCATCTGCCCTCTGTCCAGCAATAAGTCTTGCTGGGTCTCCTGGAGCGATGAAGAATAGAATAAAAGTTATTAGAGTTACACCTATAAATACTGGTATAGCTTGTAGTAATCTTCTTATTATATACCTTAACAACTTTGTCCTCCTTTCTTAAATAAGATAAGAGGGAGGAGAACTTCTCCTCCCTCAAATATTTATCTACTACTTAGAAAGCCACACTACTCTGTATCTTACTCCAGAGATTCCTGTTAATGGATCTAAGTAGAGTCCATGCACCCAAGGCTGATAAATAACTTGGGAAATATAGTAATAGATAGGAACTATCGGACAATCTTCAAGAACTATTCTTTCAGCCATTTCATAATATTTAGCTCTTACAGACCAGAGGGTCTCAACTCTTGCCTTGTTTGTATATTCATCTACTTTTGGATTCTTATAGAAACTATGATTCCCCTCAGGTCCAAAGTTAGAAGAATTGAAGAGAACCCATAAGAAGTTATCTGGGTCAATATAGTCTGCTACCCACCCAAGCCTATAAACAGGAAGCTCTCCTTTATCAAGGAGATCAAGATATACTGCCCAGTCATAGTTCTGCAATTTAGCATTTATACCAATCTTTTGAAGATCAGCCTGAATTGCCTCCATAATCCTTTTATGTGCCACACTACTATTGTAGTAAATAGTTATTTCAGGAAGTCCTTTTCCATTTGGATAACCAGCCTTTTCAAGAAGTTTCTTAGCCTCTTCAACATTATAGCTAAATTTTTCCTTTGCCCAATTATAATTGGCTTTACTAAACCCTGGCATAGATGGTGGCAATATGGTATAAGCCACCTGAGCTCTGCTTCTTCTAATAACTTTTACTATTGCTTCTTTATTTATTGCGCGGGTTATAGCTTGTCTCAAATATTTGTTATCAAAGGGCTTCTTCTGTACATTAAATCCTAAATAGTATATCCCAATCATGGGTTTCTCTAAAATATATGGTTTATACTTTGGATCATTGCTTACCCTATCCCACTCTGGATCTGGTATACCAGTTATATCAAGTTGTCCTTTTTCAAAATTCATAAAGTCAACATTTTCATCGGGAATTATCATCCACTCAATAGCATCCACATAGGGACGCCCACGGAAATACTTTGGGTTTGCTTTCAATCTTACTTTCACATCATGTTTCCATTCATCAAACATAAAAGCTCCAGTTCCAACTGGTTTTGTTGCAAAATCTTTTCCAAGCCTTTCTACTTCTTCCTTAGGCACAACCCAGAAGCAGGAATAAGTTAAAGTAGAAAGAAATGGAGCAAAAGGTCTCTTAAGAGTAATTACAAGAGTATATTTATCCTTTGCTACTACATCTTTAATGGGTTCTGCAAAGCTCGCTCTTGGAGAGGCAGTCTTAGGATCCATAATTCTCTTGATAGAGTAGACAAAATCTTCTGCTGTAACATTTCTACCATTGTGGAAGTATACATTATTATTTAAGTAAAAAGTGTAAACTATGCCATCTTTAGAAATAGTCCATCTTTTGGCTATAGACCCTACTACTTTCCCATCTGGATCATACTCCACTAAACCGTCAAAAATTTGCCTTGCTACCTCATCGGAAGCAGTGTCTGTTATCATTGCGGGATCCAAAGTTGGTGGATCATTAACAAGGCTTCTTCTTAATACACCACCATACTGAGGTGTTTCTGCGGAAGAGATTCCTGCCAATAAGAAAATTAAAAAAACTAACAAAACCACCAAATAAATCTTACGCATCTCTGCTAACCTCCCATTCCTAAAATTTTTAGTGAATAACAAAGATAAGCACAGAGGTTATCATAAATAATACAGCAAGGACCACTGTTGCTTGTTTCAATCCCTTCTCCATCTGCCTTTTTGCTTTATAAAAAGTTGTCTCTCCACCCCCAATAAAACCTAATCCTTCTCCAACCTCTGACTGAAAAAGTATCACCGCTATCATACCTATGGATACTAAAAAATGTAAAATATAAAGCACAATAGTCATAATTTCTTATTCACCTCTTTTCTAACTTCTAACTATATCCCAAAAAGACTGCGGTTTTAAACTCGCTCCACCAACCAAAGCCCCATCAATCTCACTCTGAGCTAAGAATTCCTTAATGTTTTGGGGATTTACACTTCCACCATATTGTATCCTCACCTTTTGAGAGACTTCTTCATCATATATTTCAGAAATTATTCTTCTTATTAGTTTTGCTACTTCATTAGCATCTTCCCCTTTTGCAGAATGACCTGTTCCTATGGCCCAAACTGGCTCATAGGCTATTACAATTTTTTCTACTTTTTCTTTTTCCAAACCTTGTAATCCCTTCTTTACTTGCTCAGTAATAACTTCCTCTGTCTTTCCCTTTTCTCGCTCTTCCCATTTTTCTCCCACACAAAATATGGGTATTAGCTCATACTCAAATGCAGATTTAAGCTTTTTGTTTATCATATCATTAGTCTCAGAAAAATATTGTCTTCTCTCTGAATGCCCTATTATTACATAACTACAATTTAAATCCTTAAGCATTATAGGAGAAATTTCCCCTGTGTATGCACCTTCCTTTTCCCAAAACATATTTTGAGCACCAAGCTTAATGGGAGTGTCTTCAAGAAGCTTATTTGCTACATATAAAGATGTGAAAGGTGGACATATTACAATCTCCTTTTCCTCATAACCTTTTGAAAGTTCTTTAAATTCTTTTATAAAACTCTCAGTTTCCGCACAAGTTTTATACATTTTCCAGTTAGCAGCAATAATTTTCCTTCTCAATTTATTCCCTCCTACAACAAAGATTTATATCAATCTTGCCAATTGAAAAGCGCCCTTTTTAATACCCACTCTGATTTTTCCCAAATTTGCTCCTTTACTAGAAACTACCACAAGTATTGCAGGCTTTCCCTCTAATGGTACTATAAATACTGCTCCATCCTCAAAAATTATGACCATCTCCCTTGTGGAACCCTTTGCAAGTTCCATTCCTATCATTTCTGAAGCTCTCAAACTTCCTGAAGCAACCGCTGCTAATGACTCAGTATTTGAACTATCCTTCGCAACACTTTCAATAAGGAGACCATCATCACTTACAAGTACAGAGACCTGCACCCCATCTAATTTTGATATTTCTTCTAATGTTTCTCTTATACTAGCCAATTTCTCCCCCTCTTTAATTTAGTTATTTATCTTGTAAAACTGCTACCCCTGGCAGTTCTTTTCCTTCTAAGAATTCAAGAGAAGCTCCACCACCGGTAGAAATATGAGTAAATTTATCTTCTAAACCTAACGTCTGTATAGCTGCAGCACTGTCTCCTCCTCCTACAATACTTACACAATTTCTATTCTCAGCTATCGCCTCTGCTATTTTGCGAGTTCCATTTGCAAAAGCAGGAATTTCAAATATTCCCATAGGACCGTTCCAAATTATAGTTTTTGCCTTTAAAATTTCTTCCCTAAAAAGTTCAATTGTTTTCGGTCCAATATCAACCCCAATATCATCTTTTTCAAATTTATCTATATCCTTTATAGAGGTAGGAGCATCTTCTTTGATTTCTTTTACTACTACAGCATCCTTTGGAAGCAAAAACTGAATTCCTCTTTCTTTTGCCATATTCATAATCTCTCTTGCAAGATCAAGCTTATCCTCTTCTACTATGGATTTTCCAATTTCATAACCCAAAGCCTTCAAAAAAGTAAACATCATTCCGCCACCAATAAGAAATCCATCTACTTTATTCATTAGATTCTTTATAACTCCTATTTTATCCGATACTTTTGCTCCACCAAGAATACATATAAATGGTCTTTCTGGAGATTCTAAAGCTTTTCCCATAATTTCGATTTCTTTTTTCATTAAAAGCCCTGCTACACCAGGAATATATTGAGCAACACCTGCGGTAGAGGCATGAGCTCTATGGGCGGTTCCAAAAGCATCATTTACATATAAATCTGCAAGGCTTGCAAGTTTCTTAGCAAATTCTGGATCATTCGCTTCTTCCTCTTTATAAAATCTTATATTCTCTAATAGTATCACATCTCCTTCTTTCATGTTTGAAATTTCTCTCTCCACTTCTTCGCCAATACAATCATTAAGTTTTTTCACAGGTTTGCCAAGAAGTTCACTTAATCTCTTAGCTACTGGGTCTAATCTTAAATCATCCTGAAATCCTTTGGGTCTTCCAAGGTGAGATACTAAAATTACCTTTGCACCCTTATCCATGAGATATTTTATAGTTGGTAAGGCCTCTCTTATTCTTCTATCATCAGTAATAACTCCGTTCTTCAAAGGTACATTAAAATCAACTCTTACAAGAACCCTTTTACCTTTTAAATCTTCATCTCTTAAATCTAAAATCGTCTTTTTAGCCATTAAAAAAATCCTCCCTTCCTTTATAGATTTATATTATAGAAATATACAATCTTTTGTCAATTTTTAAAACTCCTTTGAGTTTATAAACCTCTCCATAATAAAATCCGCTACCTTAAAAGGATCATGTCTTACTAAGTCTCCTTCATTAATAAAATCCCCAGCTAAAATATCAACCCCAAGACTTCTAAGATTTTCCAAGTCGGGTTCCACAAAATCTGCACCTTTTTCTCTATATCTCTTTAATACTTCTTCGGAGGGTCTTTTTGTATTTACTAAAACATATCCAATAGGATTAAATCCCATATGCTCCACAATTGCTCTTAAGTGATCTGAAGCCTTATAACCTAAAGTTTCACCCGGTTGAGTCATAACGTTACATATATACAAAATTCTCTTGTTATCTATATTTTTTAAAGTATCTTTAATCTCTTCTAAGAGCAAATTAGGAATTATGCTAGTGTAGAGACTTCCTGGGCCTATAATTATCAAATCAGATTTTTCTAGGGCTTCTACCGCCTCAGAAGTTGCTGATATATTCACATCAGTATCTATAGGCACCAATTCTATCTTTCTTATTTTGCTTTTTCCATAGGAAGAAATAGAAGTCTCCCCTAAAATTATAGATCCATCTTCAAAATAAGCCTTTAGTTTTACCCTTTTCAAGGTTGAAGGCAAGACTCTCCCTCTTATAGCAAGAACTTTACTTGTTTCTTTAACCCCTAAAAGAAAATCTCCTAAAATAGCCGACATAGCTACCAAAAAAAGATTTCCAAAGGAATGATCCTTTAAATCTCCATTAGTAAATCTATACTGAAACAACTTTGCCATTAAAGACTCCTCATCAGCTAAAGCTACAAGACAATTTCTTACATCCCCAGGAGGAAGTACTCCTAAATCCTTACTTAATCTACCCGAACTTCCACCATCATCACTCACAGTTACAATAGCGTTCAAATCTAAATTGTACCTCTTTAGTCCTCTCAATATTGTAGAGAGGCCTGTTCCACCACCTATAACTGTTAAAATTCTGCGCCCTTCCATATTATTATTTTAATATATGAACATCTTTCTCTATATCCCTATGAAGGAGATGAGTATTATACTTTGGAGCTAAATAGAAAAATATCTCATCAGCTATTACTACTGCTCGGTGTCTTCCTCCTGTACAACCTATTGCAATATTAAGAACTGTTCTTCCTTCTTCCTCATATAGAGGTATCAAAAAGTCAAGCAGTTTCTTTATATGTTCAATGAAATCACGTGCTTCTTTTTTACTTAACACAAAGCCTCTTACCTCTTCAGACTTACCAGAAAAAGGTCTAAGTTTTGGATCATAAAAAGGATTAGGTAAAAATCTGACATCAAAAACCAAATGAGCATCAATAGGTACTCCATACTTAAATCCAAAGGAAGTTATTGTAATTAGAAAATTAGGCTTAACAGTCGTATTTAATGAGGTTACTATTTTTAATATTACTTCTTTAAGCTCCTTTATAGAGAAATCAGAAGTATTTACAATATCGGTAGCTAAATTTCTAATCTCCCAAAGTTTTTCCTTCTCAAGCCTAATACTTTCAAGAATAGTTCCCCCTTCTTTTAAAAGAGGATGTATTCTCCTGGTCTCGTTATATCTTTTAACTATAACCTCATCTTTGGCTTCTAAAAAGAGGATTTTATATGGAATATTTCGAGATTTGATTATCTCTACCATCTCTTTAAAGCTTTCCAAAAAATTTTCAGTGCGTATATCTATTACTACCGCAAGGCCTGAAATTTTACCATTTGTAGCTAAACAAAGATCAATAAGGGTAGGTACTAATTTTGGAGGTATATTATCTACACAGAAGAAACCAAGATCCTCCAAAATTCTTAAGGATTGTGATTTTCCAGCCCCAGATAATCCTGTTATTATAAATACTTGAAAATCCATAAGTCACCTGTAAAATACGCTTATTATTTTATATAATACTATAATATCATATTTTTTGAAGGAGGAACTAAAACTAAAAACTATGAAAAACAAGTATGTGAAAGAGATAAAAATAAGTGGAAATAAAAAAAGAAAAAATTTTATATATGTTCTTCTGGGGATTTTCAGTTTTATCTTGATTCTTTTGGTTGGAGTTTCTATTTACGTATTGACGGTAATTAGAGATATACCTCCAATAGATAGATGGGTGGAGATCAAACCAAGCCAAACCACTATAATCTATTCCATAGACAATAAGATTTTAGGAAGACTGTATAAGGAAAATCGTATATATGTTCCACTCTACAAAATATCTCCTTATCTTCAGCAAGCAGTAGTAGTCTCAGAAGACAAAGAATTTTATACTCATTCAGGAGTAAGCATAAGAGGATTAGTAAGAGCAATCCTTGTGGATCTTTTACATTTAGAAAAAAAACAAGGAGGAAGTACTATTACCCAGCAAGTTGCAGAGCTTCTTTTTCTGTCTCCCGAAAGGACTATAAATAAAAAGATCAAAAAAATTTATATAGCTACAAAATTAGAGAAATATTTTACAAAACAGCAAATTCTTGAAATGTATTTAAACTTAATATATTGGGGACATGGGAATTATGGGGCAGAAGCTGCCTCCCAATACTATTTTGGAAAAAGTGCTTCTGATTTAACTATACCAGAATCTGCATTACTCGCAGCTATCATTCCTGCTCCAGAACTTCTTTCTCCTTATAAAAATCCCGATAAAGCTTTAATGCTAAGAAATATAGTAATTGAGAAACTGTATCAAGAGGGTTATATAAACCAGGCCGATTATGAAAAGTCAATCAAAGCACCTTTAGGAATAATTAAGAGAGATGATGATTCTCCTCAGGCAAAAAATATTGCTCCTTATTTTTTTGATTATGTCCTAAAAGAGCTAATAAACAAATTTGGAAAAGATATGGTGTATAGCGGTGGACTTAAGGTCTACACTACCTTGGATACGAATCTCCAAAGCTACGCAGAAGCCTCTCTTAAAAAGATCATTGAACAATATGGTAAAAAGTATAAAGTAAGTCAAGGTGCATTGCTTGCTATTGATCCTAACACAGGATACATAAAGGCATGGGTTGGAGGGATAGACTACTCGAAAAGTCAATTTGATAGGGTATCTATGGCTGTAAGACAACCTGGTTCTGCTTTTAAACCTTTTGTATATCTCACCGCTATACAAAAGGGATTTAAACCATATGATCTTATTGAAGAAAAAGAGGTAACTTACACTTTTAACAAGAAAATATGGAAGCCTAAGAATTATGATGGAAAATTACATGGAACAATCACCCTCCAGGAAGCTTTAGAAAATTCATACAATCTAGCTACTATTCTCTTGCTGGAAGAAGTAGGCGTTGGAGATGTAATAAGAAATGCAAGAAAACTTGGTATAGAAAGTCCCCTCGAACCAAGTCTTGCTCTTGCCCTTGGCACTTCTGGAGTTACCTTATATGAATTGGTAAGAGCCTATTCTGGATTTGCAAATGGTGGGAACAGGATAACCCCAATAGCTATTTTAAGGGTTGAAGATTCAAAGGGAAATATTTTATATAACAGTGCCCCAGAACTTACCCCAGTAATAGAGAAGGATGTGATAGCAACTCTTGTTAAAATGATGAAAAGAGTGATCACTAATGGTACTGGAACCAGAGCGAATATTGGAAGGCCTGCTGCAGGTAAAACAGGAACTACGGATGATTACAGAGATGCTTGGTTTATTGGTTTTACTCCTGATCTTTGCGCTGGAATTTGGATGGGTAATGACGATTATACCCCAACTAACAAGGTTCCTGGAGGATTACTGCCCGCTATGACTTGGAAGGAATTCATGCAAAATGCTTTGAAAAATATACCACCAAGAGATTTTGACTTTCTCATAGAGTCTCAACCTATCCCTCAGGAACAAACTCAAAAAGAAGAGACTCAAACAGAAACCTATACTCTAACCTACACCCAATAATAGTTATTTATGTCTCCTAATTAACTCTTCAATAATCTCCCTAAATTCCACATTTTCCTCTATAAGAGAAACAAGAAAATGAAATAATAAATCTGAAGCTTCGTATATGAATTCATCCTTTTTCCCGTTCATTCCAGCAATTATAGTCTCAATAGACTCTTCCCCTAATTTTTGCAGGATTTTTTCTTTTCCCTCTCTAAAAAGTTTTGCTGAATAAGAATTTTCAGGAAGAGTTTTTTTCCTTTCTCTTAAAAGATTTTCAAGGTGAAAGATAAAACTTGCTCCTCCTTTCAAAGATCTATAGAAACAGCTAAAATTTCCAGTATGACAAGCAACGCCTATCTGTTCCACAAGAAGGAGTAAAGTATCTTTATCACAATCTACTGCTATATCTACCACTTTTTGATAATTACCAGAGGTTTCCCCCTTATGCCACAAGGTTCTTCTACTTCTACTATAATACCAAGCTTCTCCTGTTTCTATGGTTTTCTTTAAAGCCTCCTCATTCATATAAGCATGCATTAATACTTTTCCTGTCTTGTAATCCTGCACAATCACAGGAATAAGTCCTTTTTCATCAAATTTTAGATCTTCAATCAACTCATTAATTTCTAATCTAATCTCACCCATATTCCCTTCTCCCTTAAATATCTTTTAACTTCAGGAATAGAATAAGTGCCAAAATGAAAAATTGAGGCAGCAAGAACTGCATCGACACCAATTTTTAATGCTTTATATAAATCCTCCAAAGATCCCGCACCACCAGAAGCTATTAATGGAAGATTTGAATAACTTAAAGCATATTCAAGAAGCTCATAATCGTATCCAGAAAGATGTCCATCTGCATCTATACTAGTTAAAAGAATTTCACCAGCTCCTCTCTTCTCTACCTCAATTACCCAATCTTTAAAATCAATCCCAGTAGGGACTTTCCCACCTTTTATATATACTTCCCAAGATTTTTTCCCTCTCCTTTTTACATCAATGGCTACTACAAGACATTGACTCCCAAACTCTGAAGCAATCTGATTTATTAGATCGGGATTCTCTACAGCCGAGGTATTTATAGAAACTTTATCAGCTCCTGCCTTTAGAAGTCTCCTTACATCCTCTATGTTTTTTATTCCACCACCTACTGTCAAAGGAACAAAAAGCTCTGATGCAACATCGGTAACCACATCCACAAAAGTACTTCTTCCCTCTTCACTAGCAGTTATATCAAGAAGTACTATCTCATCTGCTCCCTCTTTTTCGTATCTTCTTGCAAGTTCTTTAGCATCACCCACCACTCTTACATTTATGAAACTTGTCCCCTTTACTACCTTCTTCCCAATAGTATCAAGACAGGGAATTATTCTTTTAGCCAGCATTTATAATATCCTCTGCCTCCTCCCAGTTAATTCTCCCTTCCAAAAGAGCTCTTCCTATTATTACCCCTTTTATCCTTTCTGTTTCTTTCCAGATATTTTTAATCTTAATTATATCTTCTATAGAAGATATTCCCCCCGCTATCCAAATATCATAATCATGAAGCCTCAAAAAAGTCTTAATATTTTCCACATTTATCCCTCTTAAGGTACCATCCCGGGATATATCTGTAAAAATTACTTCCTTTACTCTAAGAAGGTCAAGTTTATCTTTAATATTTCTCCATTCTACAAAATCCTGCCATCCCTTGATCCCTACTCTTCCATCATACCAATCTATGCTTGGAATTATTTTCTCTTTGTATTTTGAGAAAAGATCAGAAAGATAACCTAAATCTTTTTCTAAAATACTACTTACAATCACCCTCCATACTCCCCAATTTATAGCCTCTTCAATTTTTTCCTTATCTCTATATCCCCCACCTACCTCCACAGGAATTGAAACATTTTTTATTATCTCTCTTATTATATTTTTGTTCTCATCGATTCCATCAATGGCACTCTGAAGATCAATAAGATGCAGAGCTTTTGCTCCTTTCTTTTCCCAATATTTAGCAAGATCTATTGGATTATCAAATTCAAGAATAATCTTTTCTTTTTTACCAGTCTCCATTCTCACTACTTTAGATTTATAAATATCAATAGCAGGAATAATTAACATTTTTGGATTTCCTCCAGTACATTACTCAAAAACTTTACTCCCTTATCACTACTTTTTTCTGGATGAAATTGTACCCCAATGATGTTATCCTTTACAATAAAGGATGGAAAAGCTATCCCATACTCGGTAAATCCATAAATAATATCCTCTTTTGTATCCACATAGTAAGAATGGACAAAATAAAAGAAAGATCTATTAGGGATGTTTTTGAAAAAGGTACTCTCTCTTTTTAAATCTACCTCATTCCAACCAAGATGAGGAATCTTATTCACTGGAATTTTCTTAACCTTACCTTTAAATAATCCAAAACCAGGAACACCTGGTGCTTCTTCGCTTTCCTCAAAAAGTATTTGCATACCAAGACATATTCCAAGAAAAGGTTTCTTTCTCAAGAGTTCCCTAAAAATTGCATCCTTTTCTTCATTTCTTAAGTTTAGCATTGCCTGTGAGAAATTTCCCTGTCCAGGAAACACAAGAAGATCTGCCTTTTCCCAGTCTTTAGGATTATTACTTACTATAGGATCAATACCAATATATTTAAAAGCCTTAATTATACTGAATAAATTTCCTGCAGCATAATCCACAATAAGTGCTTTCACCATATCTTCCCCTTTGTAGACTTAAGATTAGGTACCTCTTTTGAAGCTTCCCCTAAAGCAAGACCCAAAGCTTTAAAAATAGCCTCCTCAATATGATGTAAATTTTCTCCTGAGAGCAACCATATATGTAAGGTTATCTGAGAATTATTTACAAATCCTCTCAAAAACTCCTTTATAAGTCTTCCATTTAAAATCCCCTTGTCATCTCTTATCTCCAAATAAGGCCTTCCACTTATATCTACTACTGCCATAACTAGGGCTTCATCCATAGGAACAATTTTACTCGAAAATCGCAAAAAATTAGAATTAGAAACTGCGCTATAAAACGCCTTTCCCCACACTATACCTGTATCCTCTATGAGATGATGAGGATCTACCTCAACATCTCCCTTAGCCATTATCTCCACATCCCATTCTGCATAAAAGCAAAACGCAGAAAATAGGTGTTTATAATAAGGGACAGGAAAATCTCCTAAAAAAGATCCACTTCCATCAAGGTTCAATAATATTTTCACATAAGTCTCTTTTGTTTCCCTCTCAATCTCCGATTTTCTCATATACACACCTCTTTTAATACTCTTATGAAAATATCGTTTTCCCTTCTATCCCCAATGGATACTCTTAGACAATTTTCAAGAAGGGGTTCTTTACTAAAATCTCTTAGAGCTATTCCTTCTTCTTCGCATTTTTTCAATATTTCATATATCTTTTTAGACCTAAACAAAATAAAATTTGTTTCAGAAGGATAAACTTTTATGTCTTTAAGTCTTTGCATCTCTTCAAACACTCTATCCCTTTCTCTTTTAATAATTTCTATTCTATTTTTTAACAAATCCCATTTTTCAATTAACCTTTCCCCTGCTATCTGTGTAAAAACATTCACATTATAAGGTAGCTTGAAATTGTTCAAATACCCAACAATTTTGGAATTAGAAATCAAATATCCTAACCTTATACCTGCGCCAGAAAAAGCCTTAGAAAAGGTCCTTAAAATAATCACATTAGGAAATGTTTCTGTGTGAGACAAAAAAGTTAAGCCAGAAAATTCATAATAGGCTTCATCTATTAATATAATTCCTGGAAAATCTTTAATCTTCTCAAAATCTTCCTTTTTTAACAAAAAATTTCCGGTAGGATTGTTAGGATTAGTAATCACAAGAATTTTAGGGTTATATTGGAAATAATTTTTTAGCAAATCAAAATTTAAAGAAAAATCTTCTTTATTCAGAAAAACCTTTATTATCTCTATTTTTCTTTGCTGTAAAAGTTTCTCGTAAAGAGGAAAAGTAGGTACAGGCAATATAACTCTATCTCCTTCTTCAAGGAATCCATTAAAAACCAGTTGAATCAGTTCTCCAGAACCAGTACCCACCAAAATATTTTCTGCAGATAAATTTAGAAATTCTGCTAATTTATTTCTTAATCTTAAAGACTGCCCATCCGGATACCTATTCCAAGGAGTGTTTAATAATTCATTAAGAATCTCTTCCTTTATCTCCTTAGGGATATCATAAGGATTCTCATTTCTTGAAAGCTTAATAGGCAAATCAGGAACATTAGCCTTATACCCTACATAATTACTTTTCAAGAGTTTTTCTATATTCAATTTCTTCACTCCTCCTTATAGTTTCTTAAACTCTTTTCATGCATATAGAAACCTTCCTCTCTTGCTATGATACTTCCGTATTCCGCAAGTATTTTTTGCTCTTTTGCACTAAGCTTTACAAAGCTTATTCTCTTTAAAAAAGAATTAACAGAAAGCCCTGACGAAAACTTTGCAGATCCGCCTGTAGGTAAAATATGACTCGGCCCTGCAATAAAATCTCCAAATATGGAGGAATGGTTTATAAATATGGCTCCAGCATTTTTGATATATGGGATATGTCTCTCCCCTGAAAAATCAATAATCTCAAGATGCTCTGGGGCAATTTGATTTATTAAATTGATAGCTCTTTCCTCATCCTCTTCAATTATCAGAAAGGAATTTTTTATTGCTTCTTTCAAAATATCACCTCTTCCCGATCCTTCAACTTCCTCTTTAATTAAGCCCATTACTTTATCAAGTAATTCTTCAGGTAAGATCATCCACCCCCTATCATAAGGAGAGTGTTCTAACTGAGCCAAAAAATCACACACTATTTTTCTCAGATTTAGATCTTTACCTCTATAATTAATCCACACTAAAATCTCACTGGGACCAAATATCCCGTCAATATTTACATCTCCAAAAACCCTCTTCTTAGCAAGGGCCACATATAAGTTTCCAGGTCCAATAATCATATCCACCTTAGGAATAGACTCTGTACCATAAGCAAAAGCTGAAATAGCATGAGCTCCGCCAAGAACATATAACTCCTTTATGCCAAGAAGTCTTAAAGTATATAATAAGTTTCTATCCTCTCTTTTAGAAGGGGGTGTCGTTACATATAAATTTTTGACTCCAGCAATCATAGCAGGAATAAGCCCCATAACTACTGTAGAAGGATAAGAAGCCTTTCCACCTGGAACATAAAGAAGCACACTGTCCACAGGCACAATTAGCTGCCCTAAAATACTTTCCCCATCTTTATAAAACCATGAATTTTTATATTCATGGATATAATAATTTTTAACCCTTTCAATCATTACCTTAATTGCTGTAGCAAAATCATTAGATAAATCAATTTCCGGGACACTTATTTTGAACCCATATTTTTTAGAATCGTAGTTATCAAATTTTAAAGAGAAATTATGAAGAGCTAAATCTCCTTTGGTCCTAATCTCTTCTACAATAAAATCTACCTCTTTTTCTACTTCTTTAACTTTTGACTCCTCCATTCTCAAAAGTTTTAAATTAAAATCCAGTCCCTTAATTACATTTATCATTTAATTTTCTCACCTCTTTTACAAAACTCAAAATTTCTTTCCGAAGATATGCAAAACTTACCACGTTCGATATTAAACACGCAGAAGACTCAAACAATACTTCTTTAACTTCAAGTCCATTATCCCTTAATGTCTTCCCCGTCTCCACTATATCTACAATAAGATCTGATATATTTAAAATAGGACCAAGTTCTACGGAACCGTTAAGTTTAATAATCTTAATTTTACCCCATCTGTTTTCAAGAAGTTTCTTAGTAATATTTTCATACTTAGTAGCAATTCTAATCTCCTTTCCATTTCCTTTAAGAGAAACATAAGGATAACCTGCTATAACCATTTTACAATAACCAAAAGGAAGAGAGATCAAATTAACCACATTTTTTTCTTGTTCCCAAATTACATCCCTTCCAATAATTCCAAGATCTACTACTCTTTCCTCAACATACAAGGGAAGATCCCAAGGTTTGGCGAGGAATACCTCAAATCTTTCCCCATGTATCCTCAACTTACGCCCCTTTTCTTCATCAAGAAGTCTATCATCAAAATTTCTTAAAAAATCTAATGCCTGTTCAAGCATTCTTCCTGTAGGTATTGCAACCCTTATCATTCTAACACTCCCTCATCCTTAGGAATGAATACAGAAATTATACCTTTTTCTCTTTCCTTGCGCATATCCTCATAGATCCTTATAAATTGTTCCTCAGGATAAACAAAATACCTTATATTTTCCTCCAAAAAAGTTCCATTAACTAACTCCAATAGTTTTTCTTCTACAAAAGCAAACCCAAATCCATATAGAAGTTCGTTATATTTATTCCTTTCAATATAACTTCCTCCACCACCTAAAGATGTTTTAGAGTTTTTCAAATAGACTTCAAAAATAATCCCATCATAGTATTCGTAAGGTCTCATTAAAGCAGGGTTAACTATGAGTTTATCTTCTTTAAATCCTAATTTAACGAGAAGCTTTTTAAAACTATTCAAAAAATTAATCTCATCTCTAAGAGAAGAGTTTAAAAAAACACAATCTTCATCACAACTGTCATAATAAAAGAGGTTCAAAATCTCACTTTTAAGCTCAGAATTGGATAGATCTGATTTATCTAAAAAAGATACATAATCTCTCTTAACAAGAAATTCTCTTAGAGATTTTACTTTCTCCTCATCCTTTATAAACCTCAAAATAAAATCCCAAATTTTAGTATTTCCAAGCTCAATAATGTAATCATCTACTCCTATATCCTCAAAAACCTCCTTGATAATAAGAAGGACTTCCACATCTCTCCAAAGCGACGGTTTATAGATCAGCTCCCAACCAATCTGGTAATTCTCTTCTACTTCTCTCCCATTTAATTTAAAAATTGGTCCCATATAAAACATTCTCTTAGGAATCTTGTCATATCTTATAGACTTTAATATCTCTCGAGTAATTTCAGGTCTTAAGGCTAAAAACTTTCCATTTTTCTCAAAATAAATAAGGTTTTCCTTTCCCCAAATATCTTCATATAAGATGGGTATTCTTATTTCATTATAACCCCAAAGCTCAAGTCTTCTTCTTATAATCTTTTCTAGACTCTCTCTTTTCATTTTCCTTTATCTATTTAATAATTTAAAGTGGTAAAATTATATAGTACATAAAAATTTTTGTCAAGAATAACTTTTAAAAGTATAATTTCTAATATGAGGAAGATAATGTTTAAACTTGTATTCTTTATATGCCTATTATTGTTTATCTCTCCATCTTTTACTGTCGAGAAATTCAATATAGCCCCTAACGCTACTTACGAAAAGGTGGTAAGGGATAAATTAGTCTACCATATAACTAAGGTAGATATGGATCCCCTTTTGGAGATAGAAACAATTATATCTCAAAACAGATTATCTGAGATTCTCAAATATAAAAACTACGATCTTATAATAAATGGTAATTTTTTTGATCCAAAAACCTTTGAACCTGTAGGATTAGTAATTAAAAACGGAGAATTAATACACCTTCCTATAAAAAGAGGAATCTTTGGTTTGACCTTTGATAATAAACCTATAATTGATATATTTAACATTAATTTAAAGATAAAAGTTGATGAGAATATAATTCCTATAAACGCTATTAATTCTCCAAGGGGTATAGACGGTATAAATATATTTACAAGATATTTTGGAAAAGAGACTCAAATTAGAGAAAATGCCTCGGCTGGAGTTGATATCGAGGTAGCCCTTGAAGATAAGATTCCCTCCTTAGGTAAAACAAGTGGAGTAATAACAAATATCTACTATGGGGTTAAAAGAACTCCTATAAAAGAAAATACATGTATTATATCTCTTGGAGGTACCTCTTTAAAATATCTTCCCCTATTTTCTGTAGGAAAAAAACTTGAAATCATCAGTGAATGCACTCCCCAAATACCCTTAAAAGAAGCCATAGGCGGAGGACCAATATTGCTCAAGAACAAAGAAATAGTACTTGGAAAGACTGAGGAATTACCTTTTGATGACAATATTGTAAATTCAAGACACCCAAGGACCATCATAGGTACAAAAGAAAATAGTATTTATTTTATTGTTATTGAGGGAAGAAAAGAAAGCTCCATAGGTGTAACCCTTAAAGAGTCATGTGAAATTCTTAAGGAAATGGGGATTTCTGATGCTATAAATATGGACGGCGGAGGATCAAGTCAGAAGTTAATATGGGGAAAATTGATGAATCAAGAAATAGAAAGACCAATACCTGTAGCCTTAGGGATTAGAAATGTCTATCCTTATACACAGCCTAAATACTTAGCTTTTACAGAAAATGATGATATTTATATCAAAAAAGGGGATAAGATAAAAGTAGAACTACTACTTCAGGATGAAAATTATCACCCTTACCCTATTGATACTTCTATGCTAACTTGGACTTTTTCAAACCCTATATTAAATTTTGACATAAGTAATATGACCTTAGAGGGAATAGATTTAGGAGAAAGCCTATTAACCTTGAACTTAAATGGGTTAACTACTACAAAAAAAATATTCGTATGGGATTTTGTAAATTTAGAAATCAATACAGGAAGAGATCAATTCTTTCTTGGAGATACTTTTATCCCTAAAGTGTACGTGGTAGATAACTTCAATAGAAAAATAGAACTTCCTATTGAGAATTTAAAATTTGACCCAAAATTTTTTATAAAAAACAGAGAAAAATTTACTGCCATAAATGTTGGAAAGACCAACTTAGAATATACTTTTAATAATCTATGGGTTTCTGTTCCCATTGAAATATTTGATAAAAAGAATATAATCTTTGAGGACTTTGAGATTGATAAAAATTGGATTATAAAAGGTAAAAATTATGATATAAGTTCTACCACTTATACCCTAACCAGCGATTCTTATTCCGGAAATAGCGCCATCTCAGTTACCTATTCTTCGCAGACAAATAATTCCTTTATATATTTGGAACTAAACATTTTAGTACCACAAAATATAACAAAATTCTCTATTTCCCTAAAAGGAAGTGGTGAGGGCTGGATTAGAGCTTTATTTTATGATAACGATAATCAACCCTGGGTTATAGATATAACAAATACCTCAAGTTTTGATTTTCCTAAATGGACTGTTGTAGAAAGAGACTTAAAAGATTTAAAACCCTTAACAAGTAAAGTGCTTGTCTCACCCGTGTTTCCAATAAAATTGGAAAGTATTTATGTTGTAGGGCTAAATCAAATGGGAGTAAAGGGCAAACTGATAATTGATACTATCAGATTTTATTAGCTTTTAGGTTGTTCAAATAAAAAAACAAGTAATCAATTCCAGCTATCAAAGAAATTACTAAACCTATTAGAAATACAACATTTTGAAAAGGGATACTTAAAAGAGCCATTAGTATGGATATGGATATTAATACCATTGCCAATTTACCGTATATTTTAGATGAGATAATCTCCACCTTCTTTATTAAGAAGAAAAGACCAACTAAAAGCATTAAAAATTCTTTAGTAAGAAGGATCAGTACTCCCCATAGGGGAAGAATATTTTTGTACCCTAAATATACTAAGCTTATTATAACAATAAGCTTATCTGCTATTGGATCAATAATTTTGCCAAGTTCTGACGTTTGGTTTAACTTTCTTGCTAAATAACCATCCAAAATATCACTTATAGCAGCAATCCCATAGAGAATTGCTGCTATAAAAAGTTTTTGAGTAAGTAAGAAATACGTATAAAACGGTATTATAACCAATCTTATCAAAGTAATTATATTAGGTATAGTCATCTTAGATTTATCACCTATACAAAGCTAATAATGCTGCTCCAATACCACCTGCATCTTCTCCAAGCTCTGCCCATGAAAAAGTAACTTTATCCCTAAAACTTGGCAAAACCCTCCTATAAAACTCTTCTCTCATGGGCTTTCCTATATATTCCCTTACATTTGCAACTCCTCCACCAATTACAATCTTCTCTGGATCTACAATATGCACGTAATTAGCAAGAGCAATTCCTAAATAATACCCTGCGTGATTGAAAATATCAATAGCCAATTTATCTCCCTGCTCTGCCGCCTGATAAATAGTCTTAACTGTTACCTCTTCAAGATTACCATTGCAAAGGCCCCATATTAAACTATCAGTATGTTGAGGGAGAATACTTCTTGCATATTTTTCTATGCCTGTTCCAGAGGCTATAGCTTCTATACACCCTCTATTTCCACACCCACAAATAGGTCCGTCAGGGAGTACTGTGATATGCCCAAACTCACCCGCCATCCCATGAGCTCCAATCCATAATTTCCCATTAAGTACGATACCTGAGCCTATGCCTGTTCCAAGAGCTACACAGATCATAGTTTTTGTACCTCTCCCTGCCCCCACGAGCCATTCTGCCCAAGCAATAAGGTTAACATCATTCTCTAAATAAGTAGGAACATTAAAATATTCTTCTAATTCTCTTCCCAGAAAAACTTCTTTCTTCCATTCATCCCCCAGATTAGGAGCATACAAAGTAGATTTCTTTTCTCTATCCATAAGACCTGGAAAACCAATTCCTATTCCTTCAATATCCTTTTCACTCACTCTACCTTGCTGTAATACATTATGAATCATATCCTTAATCTTATTTATAACATAATCTTTTCCCCTATCCGCCTCAGTAGGCTGTTTATCCCTACCTAAAACCTCTCCCTTCTCGTTAACAAGAAGTACATTAATTTTAGTTCCTCCAAGATCCACTCCTACAGCCTTACGCATAATTACCTCCTCATCTTCCTATAATAAATTCAAAATCATATTTTTGAAGTGAATTTTCCCAGAAAACCTCAGGTATTATAAATCTTAGAGGATACTTAACATAAGGAGTATAAAAAGCTAAAATTCCACTGACCCTTGCACCAGGAAATACCTTACCATCTTTAAATTTTAAGAGTTCGTATGTTTTTATAAGTTCATTAATCTTTTTTTCTTCATCATTGCTACTCAGCAAGAGAGAAAAACTTGGTGGTTCATTGCTCTTAAAAGAAACTTCAAAGGAAACTTTTGGCGCTCCTGTAGATTGATAATAAAACTCCCTTATAGGCATGTACTGTCTTCCATTAGCAGATATGATCACTGATTTACCTAAGGGATAAATCCAAATACCTTCGTTAGAATTGTTTATTACCTCTAAATTTAAAACCATTATATCTTGAGATAGACTGTACCATTTAAAGTCTCTTATTATTTCAACATTTATAGTAACTCCATTTATGGTTGTACTTTGTGGAAAAACCTGAATAGGTCTTATACAGCCCCCAACGTATAATAACAAAATTAAATAAAGAGACAAAAAAAGTAACCTTTTTGTTTCTACCTTCATCTTTATTCACACCTCTAAAACATTAATAGTTTCACACTAATACATTTTAACCTAAAACAAGGCTTCTTGACAATAAAATTATAAAAGATTAAAAAATATGAAGGAAAACAAAGAAGGAGGTGGGAAATATGCCAATATATGAATTTGAGTGTGAAAACTGCCACGAAAGATACGAGATTATGACTAATATTGGTGAAGAATTACCCAAAACCTGTGTAAAGTGTGGAGGAAATCTCAGAAAAGTATTCTCCCCTGTGGGAATAGTATTCAAAGGATCAGGCTTCTATACTACAGATTATAAAAGAAAAAATTCAGAATCTAAAAGCTCCAGCGAATCAGAGGGGGAAAAATAAATTTCCCCCTTATTTTTTTGTTCCTACCACAATCAGACGTCTTGACCCTATATGAAATCTTTTCCCGTCATAATCTCCTATAAACTTCTCTATTGTAAATCCTTTTTCTTCTAAAATATGAGCTATTTCACTCGGGGTATACAAGTATATTTTTCTTACAAACTCCTTCTTAGTGTTGTTCTTTAGATCAAAAACAAGTCTATTAGATATATAGTAGCCAGATTCGGGTTCAAAATGATGCTCTGTTAGTAAAATATAATCATTCAAGATATCCCATGAATATGGAATAAAGTACCTTAACAAGGCATCTCTGTTTTCAATATCTATCAGAAATTTACCTCCCTTTTTAAGGATATTATAAACTTTCTCTATAGCTTCTTTATCTTCCTCATAGGTAGAAAGACCAAAACTAGTATATAGAGAAAAAACCACATCAAACTTATATCCTAATTTCTCTATATCTTTATATTCCATTATATAAAACTCTACATTAAATACCTTCTCTTTTTTTGCTTCCTCTTTTGCAATTTCAATTAAGTCTTCGGATCTATCTATTCCTATAGCTCTATATCCTCTCTTTCCAAGTTCAAGAGTATGCCTACCAAAGCCGCAGCCAAGATCCAAAATAAGATAACCTCGCTTAATAGCAAGAGTAGACTCGAGAAAGTCAACTTCTTTACGAGTTCTCTCGGGAGTTAGATGCTTTGCAAGGTACAAGTAATAATCTCTACTAAAATATATGTCCCGCCAATCTTTATTTTCTTCCATATTTCTCCCTAAGGTAATAGAGTAATACTGTCAAATCACCTGCATTAACACCTGTAATTCTCATAGCTTGTCCAAAGGTATAAGGTCTAACTTTCTCAAGTTTCTCTCTTCCCTCACGAGACAAGTGAGGTATCTTTCCATAATCTATATCGTGAGGGATTTCTAAACTTTCGTACTCCTGAAATTCTTTAACCTTATCTAATTCCTTTTTAATATATCCTTCATACTTAATATCCGTTTCCACGGTATCCCTCCACTTTTTAGGAAGATCCCCTGCCAAACCTATTCTTTCCAAATCATCATATGTTATTTCCGGTCTTTTTATGATTCGTACTAAAGGAATAGGTTGGACAATAGGACTAGTTCCTTTTTCTAAAAGGATTCCATTTATCTCTTCGGGTTGTACTGAAACTCTTTCAAGGCGTTTTTTTTCATATTTTATTCTCTCCATTTTCTCTTGGAACATCTTCCACATATCCTCCGATATAAGCCCTAATTTATACGCCTTAGGAGTAAGTCTTTGGTCTGCATTATCAGCTCTTAGTAATATCCTGTATTCTGCTCTTGAAGTTAAAATCCTATAAGGTTCATCTACCCCTTTTGTAACAAGATCATCTATCAAGACTCCAATATATCCTTCATCCCTCCTTATTATTAAAGGCTCTTTACCGATAAGACTTAAAGCTGCGTTTGCACCTGCAACAAGTCCTTGAGCAGCAGCTTCTTCATATCCTGTAGTTCCATTTATTTGACCAGCAAGATACAAACCTTTAATTTTCTTAGTTTCAAGAGTGAATTTCAGTTGATGAGGATAAACCATATCATAAGCAATAGCATACCCAGGTCTTATCAACTCCACCTCTTCAAGACCTGGAATACTCCTTAAAATCTGTATCTGAATTTCCTCAGGAAGGCTTGTATATATACCTTGCACATATATTTCCACAGAATTTCTTCCTTCAGGTTCAAGGAATACTTGATGAGTTTCATGATCAGGAAACCATATATATTTCTCTTCTATCGAAGGACAATATCTTGGCCCTTTTTTCACCATTCCGCCAATTCTGGAAGCTGTTAGATGAATATTAGCGAGAACAATTTCCTTAGTTTTTTGAGTAGTTCTTGTAAGATATGAAGGCACTTGTTCTCTTGGTTCTGGTTCCTCCCAAAAAGAGAAGGAGTGAAGTTCCTCATCACCAGGCTGGATTATAGTTTTACTAAAATCTATAGTTCGCTTATCAACCCTCGGGGTTGTTCCTGTATTAAATCTTCCTACCTCGAGCCCCAATCTTCTCAAGGCATCAGAAAGCCCCACCGAGGGAAATTCGTTCATTCTACCAGCAGGTTTTGACCAGGTACTTATGTGGATAACACCGTTCATAAAAGTACCAGGAGTTATAACTACTCTTTCTGCATAAAACTCTTTTTTTGTGGATAAAATTACTCCCTTTACCTCGTTGTCCTCTACAATTAGATCTACTACCTCTCCTTGATAGATCTCTAAATTTTTAATAGATTCAAGAAATTCCCTCATCTTGGCAGGATAAATCCATTTATCAACTTGAGCTCTTAGAGCCCTCACAGCAGGCCCTTTAGATGTGTTTAGCATCTTAACTTGAATCATGCTCCTATTGGTGATTCTTCCTGTAAGTCCTCCAAGAGCATCGATTTCCATAATGAGATGCCCTTTTCCTGGTCCTCCCATAGCAGGATTACAAGGAAGCCAACCTACGGTATCATAATTCATGGTAATCAACAATACTCTTACACCAAGACGAGAGGCTGCATAGGCAGCCTCACATCCAGCATGTCCTCCGCCAACCACAATTACATCATACTTTTCCATTTTTCCTAACCTCTAATACTCCAAGTTTTTTAAGAATAAATATGATTAAGAACAGAGTACCAAAAAGTAAAATAGCAGAAATATATGGATCTTGCAATAAGGAAATTATAACTGCAAGAAGAGCCATACAAATAGTGATTAAGTAAATAAATGCTATACTTTGTTCTGTAGACATACCAAGTCTCAAAAACCTATGATGAATATGATCTTTATCATATCTCCATGGAGCTCTTCCTTCGAGTATTCTTCTTATAATAGAAAAGGCAGTATCAAGGACTGGAAAACCAAGAACAATAATTGGGAAAAATAAGTTAATAACTGTACTAATTTTTAGTACCCCAATTACAGAAATAGCCCCTAAAATAAATCCTAAAAACATTGCTCCCGAATCTCCCATAAAAATGGAAGCCGGAGGAAAATTATAAAACAGAAAACCTAACACAGCCCCTAAGATACTGGAAAGAAGTAGAGCCATTTCAATTCTTCCTAAAATAAGTGATATTATAAGAAGAGAAAAGGAAGAAATAACAGAAACACCACCAGCAAGCCCATCAAGACCATCTATAAAATTCATAGCGTTGGTGATTCCTAAAAGCCATACAAAAGTTATTACATCAGCCCAAAAACCTTTAATTATTATCTTAGTATAAGGTACTCTCCAAATTTCTACTCTTACTCCCAATATCACAGCTATTAAGACTGCTAAAAAGGTTAACCAAAATTTAGGTTTAGGCTTTAACTCTACAAAATCATCCAGAAGTCCTACAAGAAAAACTAAAAGTCCGCCAAATATTATTTTTTCTACTACAGGGGATTTATTAAATATTACATTTACTACTAAAATGCTCAAGAAAAATGCCACCCCACCAATTCTGGGTATAGGCTTTAAGTGTACTTTTCTATCATTAGGAATATCTACCGCTCCTACTTGATAAGCAATCTTTTTAACCCAAGGAGTAAGTAAAACAGATATTACTAAGGATAAAAGAAATGCAAAAAAAACATTCATTTTTCTTTCTTATCCTTCAATTCGTATGCTAATATAATAGCTTGAGCAATTTCTTTCATAGGCTTACGTTTATCCATACTTGCTTTTTGAATTAATCTGAATGCTTCATGCTCTTTTAAACCTTCCCTATCCATAAGAATACCTTTAGCTCTATCTACTAATTTTCTTGTTTCTAAAGCATCTTTAAGATCTTCTACTTCTTTTCTTAAAAGCTGAAATTCTTTAAATCTTGCAATAGCAATCTCTATAGCAGGAAATAAATCAGATTCCTTAAAAGGTTTCACAATATAGGCAACTACCCCTACCTCTTTTGCCTTTTCTACAAGCTCCCTATCAGAATAAGCGGTTAAGAAAATAATTGGTGCTATTTCTTCTTGGGTCAAAATCTTTGCTGCCTCAATGCCATCCAAATTTGGCATTCTTATATCCATTATAATCACATCGGGTTTTAACTTTCTTGCAAGCTCTATTGCTATTTTTCCATCCGAGGCTTCCCCAATTACCTCATATCCTTGACTTTCTAAAAGTTCTTTCAAATCCATTCTAACTATGGGTTCATCCTCTGCTATTAATACTCTTACAGTCTTCATATACTCTCATCCTCCTTAAAGGATATCTTGAAAAATCTCATTAGCAAGAAGAATTCCCTTTTCTGTCAAAGCTACCCTATCACCTTCTTCTTTAATTAACCCATTTTCTAAAAAAACAGAATAATTTTTCATAAAATATTCTATCCTTTTATCAAATCTATTTTCAAACTCCTTTTTTGAAATCCCTTCCATAAGCCTTAATCTTAAAAAAAGAAAATCCTTCGCAAGTTTGTCGCCAGTCAAAAATTCTCTTTCTTCAATAGGAAGAATTCCTTTTTTTATTTTTCCATAGTATACATAAAGATTTCTACAATTTCCATATCTAACCGGTGGATCATAAGAATAAGCAGAAACCCCAAAGCCATAATATTTCTCCTGATTCCAGTATTTAAGGTTATGCTTGCACTTATAATTTTCATTCTTAGAGAAATTTGATATCTCATAATGAATAAAGCCATTATCTTTAAGATAATTCATAGCAAAGGAAAACATTTCTGCTTCCATATCACTATCAGGAAGTTTTATTTTGGACTCTAAATACATCTTATAAAATAGTGTTCCTTCCTCGATCATAAGATTATAGATAGAGATATGTTCTGGATTTAATTTTACAGCCTCCTTTAAGGAAAAATAAAAATCTTCTTGTTCTTGAAAGGGAAGAGAATAAATTAGGTCTATATTTATATTTTTAAAATCAGCCTCTCTAAGCATATGGAATGTTTTATAGATATCATCCGTATCATGTATCCTACCAAGAATTTTAAGCTCTTTTTCAATAAAAGATTGGGCCCCTATACTTATCCTATTAATACCAAGTTCTTTCCATACTTTTATTTTTTCTCTATCTACTGTTCCAGGATTAACCTCCATAGAAATTTCAACACCTTTACTTAACTTAAACTTTTCTTGTATAAACTCAAAAATCTTTTCTAAACCTTTCAAAGAAAGAATAGAAGGTGTACCTCCCCCCAAATATATGGTATCAATTGTCTCTCCTTTTGATTTCATATCTATCTCTCTTAAAAGATGACTTATATACCTCTCCTCCTCCTCTTTAGAATATCTAAAGGACACAAAATCACAATATGGACATTTTCTCACACAGAAGGGTATATGAATATATATGCCAATAGGATTAGAGGAGATCATAAGATTTTAAAGCGTTAAGAAGAGAATAATTGGTCATATCTGATTGAAGAGGAGTTATGGAAATCTTTCCATTTTTGATAGCCCATATATCAGATCCTTCCTCTCCGTTTTCCTCAACATATCCATGCAACCAAAAATATTCTTTATTTCTTGGATCAAGCCTTTTTTCAACTATATTCCTGTAGTGAAACTTTCCTTGGTAAGTAAGACAAATGTCTGTTATTTTAGCATTAGGGGGTATATTTATATTCAAAAAGGTTCCTTCGGGAATAATTTTCAAAAATTTATCAAATAAGCTGATTAATAAATCGGTGGCTTTTTCAAAATCTTCTTCCTTTCCATCCTGATACACCGATATAGCTATAGCGGGAATGCCATTTAAAGAAGCCTCTCTCGCTCCAGAAACAGTACCTGAATAGATTATATCGTTTCCTAAGTTATATCCCCTATTTATGCCTGAAATAACTAAATCTGGTTTTTGAGCTAATATAGCATAAAGTCCTAAAAGTACACAGTCAGCAGGATTTCCATTAGTACTCCATACTTTAACTTTTTCAAGAGACCAATTAATTTCGTTTATTCTTAAAGGTTTGTGAAGGGTTATAGCATGACTTCCTCCACTTCTTTCTCTTTCAGGCACAATAATGTAAATCTCCCCAAATATACTAAGTTTATTCCCCATTATTTTCAGAGCAGGAGAGTTTATTCCATCATCGTTAGTGATCAAAATTCGGTACTTTCTCATTGACCTAATCCCTCTTTAGTACAGTCCAAAAAGCTTCTTGTGGGATTTCCACATGTCCTATCTTCTTCATCCTTTTTTTCCCTTCTTTCTGCTTCTCAAGAAGTTTTTTCTTTCTTGTAACATCTCCACCATAACATTTTTGAAGAACATTTTTCTTCAAAGGCTTTATCTCTTCTCTTGCTATAATCTTACTTCCTATACCAGCTTGAATCACAACCTCAAAAAGTTGTCTTGGAATAACATTCTTAAGTTTTTGAACCAACTTTCTTGCTTCTTCATAAGCTTTATTCCTGTGTACAATAATAGAAAGAGCATCTACTGGTTTTCCATTTATAAAGACATCAAGCTTTACAAGATTTTCTGGTCTATAACCAATAAATTCATAATTCATAGATCCGTAACCTCTGGTTATAGACTTTAACATATCAAAAAAGTCAGTAATTATCTCTGAAAGAGGGAGCTCTGCCGTAATAAGTACTCGGGTAGGAGTTAAGTACTCCATATTTTTAAAAATTCCCCGTCTCCTATCAATAAGTTCCATTATTCCTCCTACATATTCATTAGGAGTTACAATACTCGCAAGAACAAAAGGCTCTCTAAACTCCTCAATTTCATAAGGTGGTGGCAATTCTAAAGGATTTTGAATCATTTTTCTTTCTCCTTTCTTGGTTATGACCTCATATGCTACTGAAGGTACTGTAGTAATTATATTTAAATCAAATTCTTTCTCCAATCTTTCTTGCACAATTTCAAGGTGTAACAAGCCTAAAAAGCCACAACGAAAACCAAACCCTAAAGCAGGAGAAGTTTCAGGCTCATAATATAAAGATGCATCATTTAAGCTTAGCTTTTGAAGAGCATCTCTTAATTTATCATAATCCTCGTTTTCAATGGGATAAATTCCACAAAAAACCATAGGTTGCAGCTTTCTATAACCTGGAAGAGGCTCCTTAGCTGGTCTTTCTGATAAAGTTATAGTGTCCCCTACCCTTGCCTCCGAAATTTCTTTAATGTTTGCTACTATATATCCCACCTCTCCAGCTACTAAACTTTCTACAGGTTTCATCTCAGGAGAAAAAATTCCCAATTCCTGAACCTCATATTCACTTCCCGTAGACATAAGTTTAATCTTATCTCCGATTTTTACTTCTCCCTCAAATATCCTTACATAAACTATTACTCCTCTATAAGAGTCGTATTTTGCATCAAAGATTAAAGCTTGAAGAGGATCTGAGGGATGACCTTTAGGAGATGGAATATATTTAACTATACCCTCTAAAAGTTCCTCTATACCCCACCCTTCCTTTGCACTCACAAAAAAAGTCTCACCTATATAATCCTTTCCTAATAATTCTTCAATCTCCTTAGCAACTCTATCGGGTTCTGCATTAGGAAGATCAATTTTATTTATTACAGGTATAATGACCAAATTATTTTCAAGGGCAAGAAGTAAATTGTTTATAGTTTGTGCTTCAATACCTTGTGAGGCATCTACTACTAATATGGCACCCTCACAAGCAGCAAGACTTCTTGAAACCTCATAGGTAAAATCCACATGTCCAGGAGTATCAATCAAATTTAGTTCATAAGTTTCTCCAGACTTTGAGTTATATAAAAGCCTAACTGCTTGGGCTTTCACGGTTATTCCTCTTTCTCTCTCCACATCAAGGGTATCAAGAATTTGATCTTTCATTTTTCTTTTTTCTACTGTTCCAGTGTATTCCAAAAGCCTGTCTGCTAAAGTAGATTTTCCATGGTCTACATGAGCAATAATACTGAAATTCCTTATTTTAGATGTGTCTTTCATCGGTATTTCCTTCCTCCCTTTTTCTATATCTTAAATTATATAACATTTTACCTAATCTTTTGTTTTACGAAATTTTATGCTATAATTCAGTCTGTCAAAAATAAAACCATAAAAAATTTTAAAATAAAGGAGAGGGAAATAAAAGATGGCAAATACAAAATCAGCAATTAAAAGAATTAAAATTAGCGAAAGAAATAGAATCAGAAACAGGGTTAGATTAGGTAAAATCAAGTTCTACACTAAACAGTTTCTAAAGTTCTTAAACGAAAACAATATTGAAGAAGCAAAGAAAATACTTCCCGAAGTAATAAGTGCTATTGATAAAGCAGCACAAAAGGGTACTTTGCACAAAAACACAGCAGCAAGGAAAAAATCAAAACTCATGAAATTACTTAATCAAAAACTTTCAGCTAACCTTTCTTCCTAATTTAAGTATAACTTTTTCTATTAGTATTCTTTGATCCTTACTTGTAGTTTTATAGTCCATATCAACCTGCCGCAGAAGGAAATAAATCTCCATAAGTTCTGCGGCAGTGTACTTTGTTAACGCTTCTATAGATTTTTTAACTACAAAAGGATGTAAACCCAACTTTTCCTTTATTTCATCAGATGAGTACCCATCCTTAAGAAGAGCATTTATCCTAAGAAGTTGTCTTATCTGTTTTATAACTATTTCAAGTATAACTTGAGGATAAACTCCTTCACTCCACAAAGCATCTATTCCTGAGAAGGCAATAAGAAAATCTCTCCTAAGTAGAGCATCCAAGAAGGTATAAAAGGCAACTTCCTGTGTGGCTAAGACTTTTTTCAGATCCTCTATAGTAACCTCATTCCTTTCTCCTACAAAGGCACAAATTTTCTCTATCTCCTGCATTAAAATACCTATTTTATCGGCATAGTTAATAGAAAGGAAATATATACTTTCTTCATCTATAGACTTACCCTTTTCCTGAAACTTTTCTTTAATCCATCTTCTTAAAGCATCAGCTCTAAATTTTGTAAATTCCACTAATCCCTCAGGAGGAATATATTTAGCATAGCTCATTCTCTTAGCCTTTTCTTCCTCAGCATTAGCCATAAAAACAATACAAGTATTAGTTAATCTCTTAAATAGCAAATCAAGTTTTTTAGGCATATTTTGATCTTTCAACTCTTGAGCGTGCCTTATTACTATTAATTGATCCCCTAAAAGAGAGGGTGATTCCAAATAAGGAACAAGATTATCCCAACTAATCTCATCGGCAAAAAAAGCCACGTAATTTGCATTCTTAAATCTTGCTTTCTTAAGTTCCTCAAGAGCTTCTTCCATGAGAAACTTTTCCTCTCCTGTAAATAGGTATACAGGAGAAAACTTTTTTTCTTTAATTGAATGTTTAAACTCCCAGTAGTTCATTTTCTTCTCTTTTCCTTAATATAACAGGAAGCAAAATAAGAGATACACTAATTAACAAGCTTATTTTATAATGTTCTCCAATCAATTGCAAACTCTCAAATAAAATATCAATCAACTTAGATAGAATTTTTTCAAAAATAAAACCCATAGGCAAAGAGAAGCCTATTAAATAGAGGAAAGAGAAGAAAAGGACTAAGCTAAAAATAGGTATGGCAAAAAAATTAGCAATAATACTTATAGGCTTTAAGCTACCAAAATAATAGATATTTAAAGGAGCTAAAAATATCATGAGCCAAAAAGAACTTTCCCAAATTTCTTGGAGATAAGCCGGCAAGAATTTAGAAAAATTAGGCTTATACAAAAGCCCTAGCATTGCTAAATAGGAAAGCTGAAAACTTACGTTAAACAATTTTAAAGGGGAAATAACAAGATTAACAAAAGCGACCCAAAAAATAGCATTTAAATTATCCTCTTCCCTTCTTAAAAGAAAGGCAAGAAGTATAAAAACATATTGTCCTATGACTCTCCACACAGGAGGATTATCTCCTATTATCCATCCATAAAATACCAAAAGAGGAAGAATAACAATTCTGACAAGAATTCTACGAAGAGGAATTAAAGCACTGAAAATATTTATGAGAAAAGAAAGATGAAGTCCTGAAATAGCAAGTAAATGGGAGGTCCCTGTATTTACAAAAAGATTTTTTACATCTTCTGAGAGACCTCTTCTCTCTCCCATAACTATTGCTAGTAAAAATTGTTCTTTATAATCCTCAAAAACTGAATATACGTTACTTATTCTATTTCTTAAATTATTCCTAATTCTTTCTAAAGAATTCTTATAGCCTCTTTTAATTAAATAAATTTTCTCAGCTTTAATAAGATAAAGGATATCTTCATCCCACAGAGAATATAAATTCCCTTGATTCAATGGATATAACCCTACTCCCTCTAATAGTATTTTATCTCCTATTTCAAACTTCCTATTTTTAATATTGAGTTTTCCCTTCTCTTTAAATCCCTCTATTTTAATCACATAACTATTGAAATCTTTCCCCTCAAAAGAGTCTTCTACTATTCCAGTTAAGCTTTTAAGCTTAGCATTACTATAAACTTCAAATTGGGGAAAGCTGATTCTGTATAAATAAAATCCAAGTAAAAACAAGAATATTAAAGTTATGTAAAAATAAATCTTGGATTTTCTGTTAATTACAAAAACTAAAAGGAGTAAAAATAAAAAGAAATAAACAAAACTCAGATTAATTTTGGCAAATATAATTCCCAATATATAGAAAATTAGAAAATAAAAAGAATAAGGAAATTTCAAAGAATCACCACGTAATTTGATCTCTTATTCTCTCAAGCTTTTTTTCTCCAATTCCTTTTACATTTAACAAATCTTCAGCAGAACCAAAAGGACCATTCTCCTCTCTATATTCAATAATTCTTTGGGCTAAAGTAGGGCCAATCCCCGGAAGAGATTCTAACTCTTCTTTACTGGCGGTATTTATATTGACCTTATCACTTTTAGAAGTATCTATCTTTCTTGTACTTAAAATCGCTTGAGATTTTAGCTCATTCTCTGAATTTTCTAATTTTGAAGGTATATAAATTTTAGAACCATCTCTTAAGAAATCTGCAAGATTAACTTTATCCAAATCAGCAGAGGGCAAAGATCCACCTGCCAAATTAATAGCATCAATCACCCTTGCCCCCTCTTCCAATTTATAAACTCCTGGATTTTTTACCTCTCCTGTTATGTGAACAATAATAAATTCGTTTTTGTCTACATCAATATTATTACCACCACTTAAATTAGAGACCATAGAAAATAAAACCCCTACTAAAATTACAACAAAAATAACCAAAAGAAATTTTTCTTTCTTCTCAAACATTTATTTTTTATTTAAAACCAATTTTTCCTTTTCCTTCAATTTCGATAGTTGTTTTAAAAGTACTTCAATAGCCTTCTCTAATTGTATATCATTATCCTTCCCTACATTTTCTGGTGCCATTTCTACTATTACATCAGGTTGAATCCCCTCTTTATTAATATCTTTACCAGATGGAAGCAGATATTTTTCAGTAGTCAGCTTAAGGGCAGAACCATCAGAGAGAGTAAATATAGTTTGAACCACGCCTTTTCCAAAGGTTTTTTCTCCTAAAAGAATTCCTTTTCCATAATCTTTTAGCGCTCCCGAAAGTATCTCAGATGCACTCGCAGAATACCTATTCACAAGTACTACAAGAGGCTTATTCCATCTATATAATCCCTTAACAACTTTTTCTCCATATAAGTTCTGATTCCTATCCATTCTATATACTACTACACCTTTAGTAGTGAATGTCTTTGTTTCTCCATTCTTTATAACGGTTTTTACCTGATCATTGTCAGAGATAAACATACTGGCGATCATGACTGCAGATCTTAAATCTCCACCAGGATTGTTTCTCAAATCAAGTATTAACCCAGAACTTTTTTCTAATTTCTTTAACGCGTCTATAATCTTTTGGGGAGAATTTTGAGTAAATTCATAAAACTTAATATAACCAATATTATTCTTTAAAGTTTTATATTCAACAACAGGAACCTCGATCAATTCCCTTTTCAAAGTATATTCATAATATTTTTTTTCAGATTCCCTATAGATCTTAATTTTTACTTCCTTTCCAATTTCTCCCCTAATCAAAGAGACAACCACATCTAAAGGCTTATTGATAACAGACTGTCCATCTACCTCAACAATCTGATCTCCTGGCTTTATCCCTGCTCTATGGGCCGGAGTATTTTCTATAGGAGAAACCACAAGAATCTTACCATCCTTTGACTCCAATCTTATCCCTACCCCTCCAAATACTCCCTGCATGTCCTCAGTAAAAGTCTTAAAAGACTTTGGATCAAAGAACTCTGTATATGGATCATCAAGAGCCTTTACCATTCCCCTAATGGATTCATACTCTAATTTTTTGTTATCTAAATTCTTTTCAATATAAGCATTTCTCACATAATATAGTGCCTCTATGTATACTTTTACACTGGAAATAATATCCTCTAAGGAATCCTTTGCAATGGTAAACTTTGGTAAAAGAAATACTCCTATTCCAATTATCACAACTGAAAGTAAAAGCCAAACTCTTATTTTTATTCTCATCTTATCCTCCTTCTATTTTAACCAAGTTAAAGGATCCACAGGATCCCCGTTTATTCTTACTTCAAAATGTAAATGAGGTCCAGTACTAAGACCCGTTGATCCCACATAGCCTATCACATCACCTTCTGCAATCTCTTCTCCTACTTTTACCACAATTTTAGAAAGATGTCCATAAACAGTTGAAATTTTTCCTCCATGATCAATTATAATCATATTTCCATATCCACCATACCAACCTGCAAAAATAACTCTCCCAGAAGCCGCAGCCCTAATAGGAGTTCCATAAGATGCGCTTATGTCAATCCCAGTATGAAAGAGAGGTGCACCACCTAAAAGAGGATGCCTTCTCATTCCAAATCCTGAAGTAATACCTCCGATAACTGGCCAAGAAAGTTTACCTTTTTGGGCTTTCTGAATATTTGATGAGGCTAATCTTCTAATCATTTGCTCTATCTCTTTGGATTCCCTTTCAAGGGTCGCTACTACTTGTTGTTGGTATCTCTTTTGAGTTCTAACCTTCTCCAAGTATGCCAATTTTTCTTTTTTCTTTTTCTCTATATAAGCTTTCTTTTCAGCTATGCTTTTAACCAAAGCCTCAACCCTTTTTTCCTCTTCCTCCCATCTTTTCTTTGTCTGTTGTATATCTTTACATTGAGTATTTAAATTATTTAATCTTCCTGCTTCAAGTTTCATAAGAGTCTTTAAATAATAAGGTACTGCTATTTGAAAAAAAGCATCATTTAAAAATATCAAGCTGAAAGAATTATTAATTTGCAATAATTTATAAGAATCACCAAGATTTTCTTTAAAGTTTAAACTCCTATACTTCAAATTTCTCTGAAGTATACTCAATTGAGTAGATAACACTGTTAATTTTGCTTGTGCCTCTCTTAATCTTGACTCGGCAACATTTAATTCTCTCTCTGCCCTATCAAGATCCTGATCAATTTTAGTTATTTCACGAACAATATTAACTTCTACAGACTCTAAATTTTTGATCTGCTGCTTAAGAGATTGGATTTGTTTTTGTTTTTGTTGTAATTCTTTTTGCTTTTGAAGAATTATAGAGGACGTATCGGCACCATAAATTGAAACTAACATCAAGGATAATATTAATATTATGATTACAAATCTTCTCATCTTAGTCTCTGAAAACTTATTAGTGCAGAAGTAAAACTCACAATAATACTTGAAAGTATAAAATACAAAACCCAAACAAGAGAATGTCTTAGGTCAAATATAAATTCAAAATAAGGTAAATATACAATTATGTAGCTTTTAATAGAGGAGGAGATTAAGAAGATTAACAAAAAGGCTATGACCGACGACGTAAAGGTCACAAAGATATTCTCCCATATTTGAGAAGGTACTGAAAAGTTTGGAAAGGCCAAATGAGCGTGAGCAAGAAGTTCTACAGAGATTATCAAAAAGGCAAAACTTCCTAGATATATAAATAGTTTTTTGATGCAGTTTATAAGATTATTAAGCTTATGCCATTGATTCACCATATCTTCAGAATACCTTACTTCCTCCACAAAGTTGTAGTTCATAACAAAACTCAATATATTTTCAATATTGTCGAGAATTAAAGGAGTTATTTCCAAGGCCTTAGGCAAATTATCAGGTGATCCCCAGGCAAATATATCATTCTCTCTTCCAATAATCTCTTTTAATTTTTCCCATGCATCTTTTTGAGTAATATAGTTTATTTCCTTTATATGAAAGTTATTTTTTAAGTCATCAATGAGCTTTAATATTTGAGAGTCAGGGGTTTTTGAGTTTATAAAAGCATAAATCTTAATCTTCTCAATCCACATATTTAAAGAACCATTCATAGCAGTAATAAAAATCACAATGGCAAAAAATACAACATATAAAATTATAAACCCTAAATATAAAAATATCCCCTTACTCTTTATTCCTTCCCAAAACTCTTTAGCCCCTGACATGTATAAATTATACCTCTATATCTTATAGAAAAGCAATACAATTAAGACTCCTATTACACTTCCCAGGTTTAATCTTAAATCAAAGCCTAAGGTAAAAACAAAAAAATAAAAATCAAGATTAATAGGAGAAAAACCAATATTTATACCTTTTTTTAAAATTTCAAGCTTATCTGATAATGCCTCAGCCAAAACTCCTCCTACCAAGAATCCTAAAATTAGTAAGAGAATAAACATTCTTGTAGAAGTCTTGTTTCTTCTCATAATTCACCCCCAGAGTATTTTTTAATAAATCTTAATACATACCCCCCTACCACTCCATTGAAAAACCCCGTAATAATTCCGAAAATTATTAAAAAAGGTGCATAATACAAAATTGCAGAATGAAAAACAAAAAACATAACTATAAGAAGCTGTACAAAATTATGAGTCAGAGCTCCTATTATACTGTTAGAAATTAAACTGATGTTAGATTTTGCTAACGCCCCCATAACCAATGTACTTGCTATTCCCCCAAAAAACCCTAAATAGAAAGATATATTCAAAAATCCTCCTAGTATAATGTTTACTATAATAACTCTAAATATAGTTATAACAAGAGCTTCTTTCAAACCTAACATATATATGGCAATAAGAGAAATTATATTTGCAATGCCTACTTTGCCCCCTGGAAGAGGAAAAAAGGGAGTTATAAATAGACTCTCTAAATAATAAAGAGTACAGGCGAGAGACAGTAATAAGCCCAATAGAGAAATATAATATATCTTATTTTTCCTAATATTTGTAATCTTCATTTTTCACAAAATGTATATTAGGAGAATACCAGATTTTCCCATCACTAAAGACAATAACAACCCCTAAATCCGTAAATTTTTCCCAATAAGATATAGCTTTTGCTCCCATAACAAAGAAGGCAGTAGATAAAGCATCAGCTTTAGTAGCATTTTCACTTATTATACTCACACTCATAACCTCTCTTACAGGATATCCTGTTTTAGGATCAATTAAATGGCAATACCTTATTCCATCTCTTATAAAATATCTCTCATAATCTCCAGAAGTAGCCACAGAACCTTTATTAATATAAACTAATCCTATATAATCATCTAACTTACGAGGATTTCTAATTCTTATCTCCCATTCATTTCCATCCTTAGGTTTACCATATACTCCAATTTGCCCACCTATATTTAATAAGGCTCTTTCTATCTTATACCTTTTCAGAGAGGATAATAACCTATCTAAAATGTATCCTTTTGCTATTCCCCCAAGATCAATCTCCATACCCTTAGGAATAAAAACCATCTTTTCTCTTATCTGAATCCTTCGAAAATCTACTTTTCTTAATTCTCTCTTTACTTCATCCTCCGTAGGTATCCTATATCTTTTGTCATAAAATCCCCATAATTTTAAGAGAGGAGCAATTGTAGGATCAAAATATCCATCAGTCATTTTTGCGTAATATATTGCTTTATTTATAATCTCAAGAGTATCTTCTGCTACTTTTACCCAACTTCCCGCCTTTGAATTTATTCTATAAATATCACTATTATTGCTAAATCTATCCAAAAGCTTAGCCAGATATTCTAAATTCTCCCAACACTCATTTAAAGCCCTCTCACCATCCCTTCCCCATATCCTAACCTCTATAAAGGTATCCATTAAGATTCCATTTCTATAATATTCTCTACTTTCATCAAAGTTTCTTATAAAGAGAAAAAATAAAGCTCCTATAAATAAAAAAGAAATTAATATTTTTATTTCTTTAGCAAAATGAGAGCTTTGGTTGGACATTTCTCTACACAAATTCCACAACCATCACAAAGATTATAATCAATCACAGGAAATCTTCCATCCATCTTTATAGCACCCTTAGGGCATACTTTCTCACAAATCCCACAACCTATACATGCTTTAGAACATACTCTTCTTGCCTCAGGACCTGGAAGTTCCGTTTTGCATCCCAAAAGAAGAGGTATATCAACAGGAAGAAGGGTTAAAATCCCCCTTGGACATGCTTTTACACATAAACCGCATCCAGTACACTTCTCCATATCTATCTTAGGAAGTCCATCTTCACCCATATGAATTGCATCAAATGGGCATGCCTTAACACAATCTCCAAATCCTAAACATCCTGTAGGACAACCCTTATATCCACCCTGAACCAGATTTGCAGCTTTACAGGTATCCACACCTTTATAAACATATTTCTCTTGAGCTATTCCTTTTCCTCCCTGACAAGTAAGAAAAGCTACACTTTTAACCATTGTTATATTTTCATCTACTCCTAAGATCTTAGCTATATTTTTAGCAACTTTTTCTCCCCCTACTACACAACCAGTATACGGAGCTCTTCCCTCTACAACTGCCTTTGCAAAACCCTCACAGCCAGGATAACCACAAGCACCACAATTAGCCCCTGGAAGCACATTTAAAATTTCAGTAATTCGAGGATCTACCTCTACCTTGAACTTTTCTCCTGCAATAGCAAGTCCTATTCCAAACAAGAGCCCTATAGCCCCTAATACTATTACTGAAATAAGTACTAATCCCATAAGTTTAATCCTCCTTAATGGGCTAATCCTTGAAATCCTAAGAAAATAAGAGCAAGAAGTCCAGCAGAAATGAAAACTATAGGATATCCTTTCCAAAACTCAGGTATTTCCGAATAAGATAATCTGTCTCTAATACTTGCAAGTAAAATTAAAGCAATTGTAAATCCCAAAGAGACTCCTAATGAATATACAATTGCTTCTATTAAGTTATGACCATAGTTTATATTCAAAAGAGTAACACCAAGAATAGCACAGTTAGTAGTTATCAATGGTAAGTATATTCCCATAGCCTTATATAAGCTCGATAAGAACTTTTTTATAACCATTTCCACTAACTGAACCAACACTGCAATAACAAGAATAAAAGAAATAGTTCTCAAGAATAATAAATTTAAAGGTACCAATATATAATAATAAATGAAAAAGGTAACCACTGAAGCCATCACCATAACAAAAGTAACAGCTGCACCCATACCTATTGAGGTCTCAATTTGAGTACTCATACCTACAAAGGGACATAAGGCTAAAAATCTCATAAAGACAATATTGTTTATTAAGGAGGCAGAAATAAAAAGCATAAAGAGTTTTCCAATTATATTCATAGTTATAATTACCTCCTACTTACTCTCTTCTCAAACCATTTTAGTAACCCTATTAGTAAGCCTATTCCCCAAAAAGCACCAGGGGGCATTGTAAATACTTTGGCTGGATCAAAACCACTAAATATTACTTTACCTAAAATAGTACCATTTCCCAAAAATTCCCTAATCAATCCAAGGGCTACTATAGCCCAGATATAACCTAAACTTATACCAATTCCGTCGGCAACAGATTCTAAAACACTATGCCTATATGCAAAAGCCTCTGCTCTTCCAATAATAATGCAATTCACCACAATTAAAGGTATGAATATACCTAACGCTTTATATAGTTCTGGGAAATATGCAGAGATAACTAAATCTACGATTGTAGTAAAAGTACCAATTACAATGATAAAAATAGGTATTCTTATCTCGTTTGGGGTTATAGGTCTTAGCAAAGAAACAAAAAGATTAGAAAAGATCATCACAAAAGAAAAAGCAAGACCCATTCCAATAGCGTTTTCCACACTGGTAGAAACAGCAAGCACTGAACACAAACCTATCATCAATATAAGAACAGGATTTTCTTTGAAAATACCATTTACTACATACTTAAAGAAATTTCTCATATTTTAACCCCCTTAAATTCTGTTATGTTTCAAAACCTCATTAATTGCTCTAACTACCGCAGAGGAAGAGATAGTTGCTCCAGAAACAGGCGTGATATTTTTTTTAGCCTCCAAATTTGGTTCTTTTTTCCCTATAAATTGTCCTAAAAAATTATCCTTAGTAACCTCTGTACCAAGTCCTGGAGTTTCCTGTTGAGATACCACTTTTACTTTTTCTATCACTCCCTTGTCATTCACTGCAACAAGTAGTACTATATCACTACTATATCCTTTAGTGCTTACCTCCCAAACTTTCCCTACCTCTTTTCCATCCCTCTTCCCTATGTATATTTCATTTATATTAACCAAAGGATCAATATTCTTTGGTTTATTTGACAAAGGTACAAACTCAATTGCTTCAGGGAGAAGCTCTTTGAGCAATAAATTTCTCTCTTTTGCTTTATTAAGTTCTATGACCTTTTGAGTATTCTCATAAGTATAGGCAAGAACACCTGCAGCTATGGCACATATGAGCATTAAAGTTAAACCATATCTCAAAATGTTTTTCATTTTTTCACCTCTCCAAATCTATGAGGCTTTACAAGATTATCAATCAAAGGAGTTAAAGCATTCATAACAAGAATTCCATAAGAGACACCTTCCGGATAAGCACCCCAAAATCTTATAACTATGGTAAACAACCCTGCTCCTATACCAAAGATCAATCTTCCCTTAGAAGTAAGAGGTGTAGTTACCCAATCAGTAGCCATAAAGAATGCTCCTAAGAAAAGTCCTCCAGAAAGTATTTGAAAAATCGGGTCTTTTCCTAATAAAAAAGACATAATAAACACTGTTAAAATAAAGGAAACTGGAATCTTCCAATCAATAATATTTTTATAGATCAGCCATAAACCACCTAAAAGCAAAAGAAGAATTGATGTTTCTCCAATACATCCTGCTCTATTTCCTATAAAAAGATCCCAATAACTTGGTAAAGAGTATCCTGTAAGTTTGAGTTTTTCTATAGCCAGAGGAGTTGCAGTAGAAAGGTTAGACATAAAGCCTAATCCGCCTATTGGTTTAACCCAGGAAGTCATAATCTGAGGATAAGAAGATAAAAGAAAAGCTCTTCCTACAAGAGCGGGATTTAAAAAGTTCTCTCCAATTCCCCCAAAGACCTGCTTAGCAAGTAAAATGGCAACACCCGTTCCAATAATAGGAATCCAAAAAGGTACATTAGGAGGTAAGATTAATGCTAACAAAAGTCCAGTTACTACAGCACTGTAGTCTTTAAGAATACTTAAAGGTTTTCTTCTAATATACAGAGCAAGAGCCTCCCACAGAACTGAAGAAACAACACTAACAAGTATTACTATAAGGGCATAAAACCCAAAAAAATATATACCTGCTAAAGTAGCAGGTAGAAGAGCAAGAATAACCTGTCTCATTGCATAGGAGGTATCTTCTGTTGTAAAAATATGAGGAGATGAGGAAACAATCAGTTTTTCATTTTCTAACTCCATAAATAGTTCTCCTCCTTTTACTTTCTTCTCCTTGCTAAGATGTCAGTTTTCCCTACCCTAATCCATTGAAGAAGAGGCCTTCTTGATGGACAAATGTAATTACAGGAACCACACTCAATACAATCTAAGATTCCTAACTCTTCCGCCTCAACTAATTTACCCTTCTTTACATATCTTGCCAATGTGGTTGGCATAAGTCCCATTGGACATACCTCAAGACACTTTCCACATCTTACACAAGGAATTGGATCATAATATTCAACTTTATCTTCGGGAAATACCACTACCCCAGAAGTACCCTTAACTATTGGCGTGTTTAAATCATATATTGCAACTCCCATCATCGGTCCCCCAAACAAAATCTTACCAGGCTTACCTTTAAATCCTCCCACATATTCTATAAGCTTTATTACAGGTGTACCTATTAAAACTTCTAAATTTTTTGAAGAATTAACTCCCTCACCTGTTACCGTAACCCCCCTTGATATTAAAGGAAGACCTGTCCTAAAATGCTCAGCTATAGCCACTGCTGTTCCCACATTGTTTACCACAACCCCCACGTCCATTGGAAGCCCACCCGATGGAACCTCTCTTCCCAACACTGCCTTTATAAGGTGCTTTTCAGAACCCTGAGGATATTTAGTAGGTAAAGTAACTATTTCAATGTCACTGTCAGCATATTTCTTCAAAACTTCCACCGCATCTTTCTTATTATCCTCGATACCTATAATTCCTCTTTTCACTCCAAGCACATACATTAATATATGTAATCCCTCGATTATTAATTCTGGCTTTTCTAACATCAACCTATAGTCAATAGTTAGATAAGGCTCACATTCGGCACCATTTAAAATAACAGTGTCTATCTTCTTTTCAGGAGGAGGCGAAATTTTTACATGAGTAGGAAAAGCAGCTCCTCCAAGACCGACAATACCAGCTTCTCTAATCCTACTTTTAATCTCCTCAGGAGAAAGATTTTGCCAATTCACTGAAGGAGGAAGATCAGGATAAACTTCATCTTTTCCGTCAGGTTCTATCTCTATTCCTACCATTTGCTTACCCGTTGGATGAGGATAGAGTCCTATCCTCTTAACAGTGCCTGAGGTAGGAGCATGAATAGGAGCTGATACATAAGCTTGTTTGTCACCTATTTTTTGACCTTTATATACATAATCTTTTACCTTTACTAAAGGATCATTAGAGGCTCCTGTATGTTGCCAAGTAAAAATTATTAGTCTTTCAGGAAGAGGCAATTTAGAAATAGGACTATCTTTAGAAAGCTCTTTTTTCTCAGGAGGATGTACACCACCTTTAAAACTAAGTATCTTCATATAAACCTCCTATTCTACCTTACTTTAAGATTCTATATCTTTCCTGCAAAAATTCAACTTTTTTCTTAAGACTTTCTAATTTCTCTTTTTCTTTCTCCACAACCTCAGGTGGAGCTTTTTCTATAAAATCTTTATTAGATAAGCGCTTTTCTACTTTATCTATTAATAGATAAAGTTCCTCTAACTCCTTTTTTACTTTTTCTCTTTCTTTGCTTATGTCAATTAAGCCCTCTAAATTGACATAAAAATTCACATCTTCAACAATTTTATGAGCCACATGTTTTAGGTTTCTCTTCTCCAAAATAGTTGAAAGTTTCGCCTTAGCTAAGGTATAGAAATATCCAGAATATCCTTGAAGGAGAATTTCCTTATATTTATTGGGAGTAAGAAACTCTACATTAATAACTTCATTAGGTAATATATTAAATTCTGACCTTATTGCTCTTATGCTTCTTATAGATTCCATTATAAATTCCATATCTTTTTCAGCCTCTTCATCTATAAATAATTCATTTACTTCTGGCCATTTTGAAATCATAATGCTTTCATGAGTTGATGGTAATTTTTGCCATATCTCCTCAGTTATAAAAGGCATCACAGGATGCAAAAGTTGCATGCTCTCTTTTAATACCTTCCAGAGGATAACCTGAGCTATAAGTCTGCTTTCTGGATCTTCAGTATTAGAAAGCCTTGGTTTTGAAAGTTCGATGTACCAATCGCAAAATTCTGACCAGAAAAAGGTGTAAATCGTCTTGACATACTCACTAAATCTGAAATTTTCAAGATGATCAGTAACTTCATAAACTGTCTTTTGAAGTCTACTCAATATCCATTTGTCACTCAAAGATAAAGAATGTTTAGTAAGGTCTACCTCATTATAGTCTATATTAAAGTCCAAATTTGAAATTACAAACCTTGCTGCATTCCATATTTTATTTGTAAAGTTCTTCGTATTCTCAAAGTTTTCCTCATGGAAACGCAGATCTTGCATTTCAGTACATTGAATCGCAAGTCCAAACCTTGTCACATCAGCACCATATTTATTTATAAGCTCTAAGGGATCAACACCTGTCCCCTTAGATTTACTCATTCTCTTGCCTTCTCTTGTAAGAACTGTAGGATGCACATAAACATAATAAAAAGGTACCTCTTTCCTAAACTCAAGTCCCATCATAATCATTCTCGCAACCCATAGATTAATGATATCCCTTGCAGTACTTAAGACTGAAGTGGGATAAAAATAATTTAGATCTTCCGTATCTTCAGGCCATCCCAAAGTTCCAAGAGGCCAGAGTGCAGAGCTAAACCATGTATCTAACACATCCTCATCCTGCCTTAAGTTTTCGGACCCACATCTCTCACACTTCTCTGGTTTTTGCTCTTCTACATTAACATGACCACAGTTTTCACAGTACCAAGCTGGTATTCTATGTCCCCACCAAAGTTGTCTTGATAAGCACCAATCTTTTATATTATACATCCAATCAAAATAAACCTTTTTCCAACGATCAGGTATAAATTTAACTTCCCCTTTTTCTACTACTTCAATAGCAGGTTTTGCAAGATTTTCCATTCTCATAAACCATTGTTCTGAGATTAAAGGCTCAATGGGAGTTCCACATCTATCACAAGTAGCAAGATCATGTAAATAAGGCTCTTTTTTCAAAAGGTATCCCTCTTTTTCTAAATCTTCCTCAATCTTTTTCCTACACTCCAAAACACTTAATCCCTTATATTTTCCTGCATTTTCACTCATTATTCCATTTTCATCTATGACTGATATAAATTCTAAATTATGTTTCTTTCCAATCTCAAAGTCATCTATATCGTGAGCGGGTGTAACTTTTAAAGCTCCTGTACCAAAAGATGGATCCACAGTTTCATCAGCAATTATAGGAATTATTCTCCCTACAAGAGGTAACACCACTTTTTTACCTATTAAAGCCTTATATCTTTCGTCTTCAGGATTCACTGCTACAGCCGTATCTCCAAGCATAGTTTCAGGTCTTGCAGTAGCTATAACAATATACCCATCCTCTTGATATAAAGGATATTTTATATACCAAAGAAAAGAGTTTTCTTCCACATATCTTACCTCAAGATCAGAAAGAGCAGTCTTACAACGAGGACACCAATTAATAATTCTTTCCCCTTTATAAATATATCCTTTTTTATATAATTCCACAAAAGCTTTTATAACGGCTCTAGAATAGACCTCATCCATAGTGAATCTAAATCTCTTCCAATCACAAGAAACTCCAAGTTTTTTCAACTGCTCTACAATGGTATTGCCATAATTCTCCTTCCATTGCCATACCCTCTCTAAAAATTTCTCCCTACCAAGATCCCACCTTGTTTTGCCCTCTTTCAAAAGTTCCCTCTCTACCACCATTTGGGTTGCTATACCAGCATGGTCTGTTCCAGGTATCCATAAAGCATTAAATCCTTGCATTCTTCTCCATCTTATAAGAATATCCTGTATAGTAGCATTGAGAGCATGTCCCATATGAAGAGATCCAGTTATATTAGGAGGAGGTAAGACAATAGAATAGTTTTTTTTACTTCTATCTACTTCAGCATGGAAATAATCCTTCTCAAGCCAATATTTATACCACTTTTCCTCCACCTCGTTAAAAGAATAAACCGATGGAATGTTTTCCTTCATTATCTACAATCCCCCTATCCAGCAAGCTTTTTTAATAAATCTTGAGAAATTTTATTACGATTATAAACTAATTCTGGAGTTACTGTAAATTTTTTAATACCAAGATTGGGAAGTTCATACATTAAATCTAACATCAGTTCTTCCATAACTGCTCTAAGTCCTCTTGCTCCTGTAGCCTTATCTATAGCTTCCTTTACTATAGCTTTTAAAGCTTCATCAGTAAAATTAATTTCTACACCCTCCATAGATAACAAAGCTTTATATTGCTTTACAAGGGCATTTTTAGGCTCAGTTAAAATTTTTAAAAGAGCCTCCTCACTTAAAGGCTCTAAGACAGCAACTACAGGAAATCTTCCTACAAACTCAGGGATCATCCCAAACTTAATGAGGTCTTCAGGTATAATATGATTTAATATTTGAGTTAATGACTTACGATTTTTAGGTTCTATTTGGGCCCCAAACCCAATATTTGATACATCTAATCTTTTTTCTACGATTTTTTCTATTCCTTCAAAAGATCCTCCAGCTATAAATAATATGTCCTTAGTATTTATTTGAATAAATTCTTGATAAGGATGCTTCCTTCCTCCTTGAGGAGGAACATTAGCAATAGTACCCTCTACTATTCTTAAAAGAGCTTGTTGAACTCCTTCTCCTGAAACATCTCTCGTTATTGATGGATTTTCAGATTTCCTTGAGATCTTATCAATCTCATCTATATAAACAATACCTTTTTCGGCTCTTTTAATATCCCAATCTGCATTTTGAATTAATCTCAGAAGAATATTTTCTACATCTTCACCAACATAACCAGCCTCGGTTAATGTAGTGGCGTCAGCTATAGCAAAGGGTACTTTAAGGAATTTTGCAAGAGTTTCTGCCAATAAGGTCTTTCCAACACCGGTAGGCCCAATAAGCAAAACATTACTTTTTTGTATTTCTACATCTTCTGTTATCTTTGATCTCATAAATATCCTTTTGTAATGATTATAAACAGCAACAGATAAGATCTTTTTCGCCCTTTCTTGTCCTATAACATACTGATCAAGGAAATTTTTTATCTCATGAGGCTTTGGTAAAACAAATTCTTGATTTTCCTCTTCTATTTCTTCACTATCCTCTTCTTCTATAATATCATAGGCTAACTTCACGCATTCATCACAAATGTATACTCCTGGACCTGCAATTAATTTTTTAACCTCTTTCTGAGTCCTTCCACAAAAGGAACAACGAATATTTTTATCGCTCATATTTTGTCTCCTATTCTTTCTTACTCTCTAAAACCTCGTCAACAATTCCATACTCTTTAGCCTCATAAGCAGACATGAAGAAATCTCTATCGGTATCTTTTTCAATCTTCTCTATGGGCTGACCAGTATGGTATGCTAAAATTTCATTTAAAACTCTCTTAATTTTTAAAATTTCTCGTGTATGAATTTCTATGTCAGCTGCAGGACCATATGCCCCTCCAAGGGGTTGATGAATCATTACTCTTGAATGGGGTAGTGCATATCGTTTACCTTTATCTCCTGCAGCAAGCAAAATTGCAGCCATACTAGCAGCTTGTCCTACACATACTGTAGCTACTTTAGGCTTTATATGTCTTATAGTGTCGTATATAGCAAGACCTGCAGAAACCTCTCCGCCAGGACTATTTATATAAAGGTATATGTCCTTTTCTGGATCTTCTGACTCTAAAAATAAAAGTTGAGCAACAATTAAATTTGCTACTTCATCATTAATAGTGGTACCTAAAAAGACTATTCTACTCTTTAAAAGACGAGAATATATATCATAGGCTCTTTCGCCCCTTGGTGTCTGCTCAATTACAATTGGAACTAACATTCTATCATTCCTCCTCTACAACATTTTCTTTTATTAAAAATTCTCTTACTTTTTCTCTAAGTAGATTTCTTTTTAATGTGTTTATTGTACCTTCCCTCTCTAATTCCCTTTTAATTTCTTTAAACTCTTTACCCTCATTTTCAGCAATCTCTTTTATAACATTATTAATTTCCTCATCGGAAATATTAATATTCTCAATTTCAGCAATCTTGTCAAGGATCATCTCTATTTTAATTCTTTTTCTTGCATCTTCAATTACATTGTTCACAAACTCATCCTTACTAATTCCCCTTTGAGAAAGATAATCTTCTAACTGTACTCCTTTTTTGTTAAGTTCGGTCAAGAATTCCCTTAAGATGTTTTCTGCAAGATAATGAACATAACTTAACGGAGGATCCAGCTCTGTGTTTTCTAATATTTTATCCAAAATCTGTGAAAAAAGTTTATCTTCCTCTAATTTTTCTCTTTCCTCTTTAATACTCTCTCTTACCTTCTCTCTAAATTCTTCTATAGAACTTGCATTTACTTTTTGGAGAAATATTTCCTGATCTGGTTTCTCATACCTCCAGATCTTCTTTACTTTCCACTTCAAAGGTAAACTTTGACCTGCAAGTTCCTTTTCATAAAAATCTTCAGGAAAAGATATCTCTATAACTTTCTCCTCTCCAGGCTTCATTCCAATTAATTTTTCTTCTAACTCTGGTAACATCTGCCCATTAAGAGTAAACCATAAAGGAGGAAGCTGACTACCATCCTCCCTCTCCCTTTCAAGATAAACCACATCTCCTTTTTCTATACTTCCTTCTTCCACAGTATTTAATTTACTAAGCTGAAGTTCAATCTGCTCTATAACCCTGTTAATTTCTTCCTCTGAGACCTCAACCTTTTCTTTTTTTAATCCAAATCCTTTATAATCTCCAAGTTTAAATTCAGGTGGCACTTCAATCACAAAAGAAAATTTTAAGTTCTCATTTTCCTTCCATTCCTGAGGCAGTAAGTCAAAATAAGGATCCTGAAGGGGTGTAAAATTCTCATTTTGAAGAATCATATTTAAAACTTCCCTTGCGACTATTCTTATTGCCTCATCTTCAAAAGCCTCAATTCCTAAATACCTTTCAAGAACAGGACGAGGGGTATAACCCTTCCTAAAACCAGGAACCTGATACCTTTTTACCAAACTTTTATACGCTCTTTCTAAACTTTCTTCTCTTTCCCTTGCATCTACTTCTACATTTACCTTAATTCTGCTACCCTGTAGTTTTTCTATATCATATTTGACACTTGATTCATTAATTGGCATTAATCTAACCTCCCTATAACAAAATAATACCTCAGATATGAATCTGAGGTCTCTAAATCTCTATATAAAATTTTGGAGCGGGAGACGGGATTTGAACCCGCGGCCTTCTCCTTGGCAAGGAGACGCTCTACCCCTGAGCTACTCCCGCACCTTAATTTTTCTTGTTGTTTGGTGCGAGGGGTGGGATTTGAACCCACACGGGAACTCCCACTAGATCCTAAGTCTAGCGCGTCTGCCATTCCGCCACCCTCGCACAACTGGTGAGCCGTGCAGGAGTCGAACCTGCAACCCCCTGATTAAGAGTCAGGTGCTCTGCCAGTTGAGCTAACGGCCCAAGAATGGCGCGCCCGGAGGGATTCGAACCCCCGACCCACGGATTAGAAGTCCGTTGCTCTATCCTACTGAGCTACGGGCGCTTTTTCTATATTTGGGGTGAACGGCGGGATTTGAACCCGCGACCACTGGGGCCACAACCCAGCGCTCTGCCATACTGAGCTACGTTCACCATCTTTATCCCATATCTCAATTTCTGGCGCGCCCAGGAGGACTTGAACCCCCGACTTGCAGATTCGAAGTCTGCCGCTCTGTCCACCTGAGCTATGGGCGCGTGGCCCACTAATATTCTAACTATTTAAAATTTTGGAGCGGGAGACGGGATTTGAACCCGCGGCCCTCAGCTTGGAAGGCTGATGCTCTACCCCTGAGCTACTCCCGCTCTTTCATTTTTACCTGGTCGGGGCAGCTGGACTTGAACCAGCGACCTCCTGGTCCCAAACCAGGCGCGCTAAACCAACTGCGCCATGCCCCGATAGCTAAGATAATATTATAAAAAAATTTTTCTTAAGTCAAGAGATATCAATAATTTATCTATACTTCTAAAGAATAGAGCTCTGTCTTATCAGTTATATCAATAATTGCTATCTTATTATCTTGTAGTAGAGCTACAGTCTTATTAGGGGTCTTAGAAAGAGAGGGACTGCCTGGATTCAATATTATTCTATTATTCTCTTTCTTTAAAATAGGAGTATGTATATGTCCAAAGATCAAAATATCCACATTATATTTTTCTGCCATATCCCATAAATCTTCTTCCCTTTTATCTTCCCCATGGGTCACCAAGATCTTGAATGGTTCAAAATGAAGAAATACATATGGAGAAGCTATAGGATAGTTTAAAACCAATTGATCCACATCAGCATCACAATTTCCTTTAGCAATAAAAAAGGGTTTAGAATTATTTATCAGTTCAGCAAGTTTGGGAGGATTATATCCAGCAGGAAGAGGGTTTCTTGGGCCATGATAAAGGACATCTCCCGCATGAATTACATAATCACTCTTTTCCAGGAGTTCCTTTATGTATTCCCAAAAGGTAGTATCACCATGAGTGTCGCTCATCACTAAAATCCTCATAAATTCACCTCCCATACTGTAACCTTTCCCATAAATATTTAGGAAATCCCAGCATTTTCATATACTTTTGTAAGTTCTCCAAATTATATTCTACTCTATAAAATTCTATCACCTTTAATCTTGTATCATAAACTGCATAACTTGATTTCCAGTTACCATCTCTTGGCTGCCCAACACTCCCAGGATTTATCAAGTACTTATAACCTCTCTCTATTTTTAATTCACCTCCATTTACAAAGCTTACGTAATAAATTTCTTTATCCTTTTCAGAAAAAATAAAAACCCCTGTAAGATGAGTATGGCCAAAAAAGGCAATATTTTTGTTCATCAACTCAAAATTTGCAAAAACAGAATAATAATTAATCAGATACTCATCCAAAGGATCCCTCAAACTTCCATGAACAAGATAAGAATCTTCCAATTCTTCAATTTGAGGTAAATTCTTTAATTTCTCAATATTTTCTTTAGATATGTTTTCCTTAGTCCAATCAATAGCAAATCTGGCATATTCGTTGAAATCATCATATCCTCTCATTCCTACTGTAGCTGCATCATGATTGCCAATTACCTTATGCCTAAATTTTTTTAAATAATCCATACACTCGTTAGGAAAAGGCCCATATCCAACTATATCTCCAAGAAAGTATATTTCATCAACCTCCCTTTCGAGATTTTTATATACCTTTTCCAAAGCAGGAAGATTACTGTGTACATCTGATATTATACCAATCTTCATCTTCACTTAACCATTGACAAATCTCGTTCTAGGGGAGAAGTAAGATCAATATGTCCAGCAAGAGTTTCAACCACTGCTCCCCCAATAAGTATTTGAACTTTTTTGATTTCAGGAAATTCAGTCAATGTATCTACAATACTATAAATCGTTAAAATCTCTCCTAAGCTTCCGCCTGGATGATTTCTCTTAAACTCTTCCGAAAAATTAACATACGCTACTTCATCTTTTAAACTCACACTCAAAAGCCTTGTACCTTTAGGTATTGGGAAATGATCTTTATTACTATCTGATTCTTCAATTAGTTTTAAAATAACTTTTTTATAAAGATTATTTTTAAAAACCAACCTTTCCGCCAAACTTACTTCAATCTCAGAATCGGTTCTTCTTAAACTCTGATTATTAGAATCATAGGTATAGAGTACTACCTTGGTTTTAAAAGGAAAAAAGAACAATAAAAAAATAACAAATATTAACAAAAGACTAAACGAAATACCAACTACTATCTTCTTCACTTTTTCTTACCTCATTACCCAAATATCTAAAAATTATCTTCTAATAGTATTACCTTTCTTAATTATACCATCAATAACCCTCAAGAACTCTTCGTTATTTCTTGTCTCCCTCAACATCCTCTTTAATCCCTCAATAGCTTCACCTTCTTCTTGTCCTATCAAGGTCCTTCTTAAGAACCAAATTTTCTTCAACTGGTCCTCTGGATACAGTAACTCTTCTTTTCTAGTACCAGATCTTGATATACTTATCGCTGGGAAAATTCTTCTATCAGCAAGTTTTCTGTCTAAAACCAGTTCCATATTTCCTGTTCCCTTGAACTCCTCAAAAATCACATCATCCATTCTACTACCAGTCTCTATTAAAGCAGTAGCAAGAATGGTTAAACTACCGCCCCCCTCAATATTACGTGCAGCCCCAAAAAATTCTTTTGCATGGTGCAATGCAGCAAGCTCAACTCCACCTGAAAGAGTTCTACCACTGGATGGTACAGCCCAGTTATAAGCTCTTGCGAGTCTTGTGATACTATCAAGCAGAATCACCACATGTTCTCCATATTCCACAAGTCTTTTTGCTCTTTCAAGAACAAGTTTTGCTACCTGTATATGCCTCTCAGGCGGTTCATCAAAAGTAGAACCAATAACTTCTCCCTGAACTGATCTTCTAAAGTCTGTTACTTCTTCTGGTCTTTCATCTATTAGAAGAATAAACAATTTTACTTCTTTATGATTTGCAGATATACCATTCGCTATTTTCTTAAGCAGTGTAGTTTTACCAGCTTTAGGAGGAGAAACAATTAATCCTCTTTGCCCTTTTCCTATAGGGGCAAGAAGATCTATTAATCTTGTGTCTACCTCATCAGGAGTGGTTTCAAGCTTTAATCTTTCAGTAGGATGGAAAGGAATTAAATCATCAAATTTGGGTCTTTGCCTTGAATGCATTAAGTCTCTTCCATTTACAGTATCAATTCTTAGAATAGCATACCATCTCTCATTTTCCTTCGGTGGACGAACCATTCCTCCAATCAGATCTCCATATCTTAGACCAAACTTCTTAATCTGAGAGGCTGATATATATACATCTTCATCACTTGGCTTAAAATTTTTCCTAATAAACCCATAGCCATCTTCTGTTATCTCTAAATAACCTTCCCTATATATGCATTCAAAGCCATCAATAATAACTTTATCCTTTTGCTCTTGCTTTTCCTCTTTCTCCTCCTTCTCTTCTTTTTTCTCTTCAATCTCTAGTCCTTTTATTCCAGCACCTTTTTCTATAGTAAGTAAAGAAGAAACCTCACTCTTAGGTGATTCTAAATCCACCTCTCCCTCCTCTAATTTCCTGCTAATTGCTTCAATCATTTCCTCCTTTGTCATACGATAATACCCAGGTATTTTTAGTTCTCTGGCAATTTCTACTAATTCTGCTCTGGTTTTGAGTACTAAATCCTCATAAGACATCCCTTTATTTAACCTCCTTTTTGGAAAAGATTTCTTAAAAGTTTTAATAAACAAACATATTTAGGAAAGAATAAAAGTTATGAAGGTACAAATACAGTTATTGCTGAAAATTCATGATAGTATAAAACAATTATTTTAAAAAGTCAATTATAGTATATAATAAAATCATGGAGATTTTTATAGGTACTTCTGGGTGGAGCTATAGCTGGAATCCTAAAAGGGACTTAGGGTGGTATATAGAAAACACACCATTTAATGCTATCGAAGTAAATAGCAGTTTTTATCACTTTCCTCGAGAAAAAACCATTTTGAGATGGGTCAAATATGGAAATAAGTTAAGATTTGTAATAAAGGTACATAGATCTATAACTCATCTTTATAAGTTTAATGAGGATGCCAAAGAAAATTGGATAAGATTTTATAATCTCTTCAAAACCTTAGAACCCTTTATAGAACTTTATCTCTTTCAAATTCCTCCAAGTATGAGCTCAGAAAATATCTCAAAGTTAATAGATTTTCACAGATTCACTCAGCTAGGAGATAAATTTGCTTTTGAACCAAGAAGGGCTGATTGGTTTTATGAGAGCATTTTAGAAAAAATGAAAGAGAATAATATAACTTTTGTCTCAGTAAGTGCACCAAAACTCCCCGACAAAATTATTGTGACTACAAAAAAAGCCTATATAAGATTTCATGGAAAAGATAGATGGTATTCCTATAAATATAATGAGGATGAGTTAAGGGAATATGTTGAGAGAATAAAAAAATTAAACGCAGATAAAGTTTATATATTTTTCAACAACGATTACATGTTAGAAAATGGAATAGTTATGTATAAATTATTATCATCTTAGTTCATCAAGCAGTTTTTTATATTCCTTAGGAACCCGAGCTTTAATCTCCACAAAATTTTCTTTATAATTTTCCTCCTCAATGTACAATTTTCCCCTATATTTTTGAAACAAATTAAACTTATTATATGGAATGTTGATTTTATATCTTCTCACTCCCTTTAAAAGTTCATTAACAATTAGATCTTTAAGTTTTTCTATCCCTATTCCTTCCTTTGCTGAGATAAAAACTGAAGGTTTATAATCTAATTCCTGCTTTAAATATCTAACCTCTTCTTTACTTAAGAGATCAATTTTGTTGTATACTCTAATTATAGTTTTATCTTCTATACCCATATCCTCTAATATAGACTCCACCACCTCAATCTGTTTTCTAAAGTCTTTGTCTGATATATCTATTACATGCAATATGAGATCCACGTAGTATATTTCCTCAAGAGTTGCTCTAAAAGCAGTTAATAGCTCTTCAGGCAAGTTTCTTATAAATCCCACAGTGTCAGATATCAAAACTTCCCAATTATTTTTAAAATTAACCTTTCTTACTGTGGGATCTAAAGTAGCAAAAAGTAAATCTTCAGCCCTGACATTTGCTCCTGTCAATAGATTAAATAATGTTGACTTTCCTGCATTAGTATAACCTACAAGAGCTATCTGAGGAAGATTTAATCGTTGTTTTCTCTGGACCTCTCGTTCTCTTTTTATCTCTTCAAGTTCCTTTTTGAGAGTATGTATTCTTTTTCTTATTTTTCTTCTATCAATCTCAAGCTTAGTCTCTCCTGGACCTCTTGTACCTATTCCTCCTCCAAGTCTTGAGAGAGTCTCCCCTCTTCCCGTAAGCCTAGGAAGCAAATATTCCAATTGGGCAAGCTCAACCTGGATTTTACCTTCTTTGCTTCTTGCATGCTGAGCAAAAATATCAAGGATTAACATAGTTCTATCTACTATCCTCGCAGGTATCTCTTTTTCTATGTTCCTAAGTTGAACAGGACTCAGGTCATTGTTAAATATAACTAAGTCAGCTCTTTGTTCCATTACCAAATATTTCAATTCTTCTAATTTGCCACTTCTCAAAAAGGAGGCAGGATCAGGCTCTCCTCCAAAAAGTAATACATTCTGTACTTTTACACCAGCAGTTTTAGAGAGTAGTTTAAGTTCCTCTAATTCTTCTAAATCGCTTATTTTAGCAACAAGGATGGCTTTTTCGATTTCCAATCATCCCTCCCAAAAAATTCTTTAACTCTTTTCAATGCCTCTATTAATCGATCCTCACTTATAGTTGTAGAAATTCTTATATATCCTTCTCCATAATCACCATAACCAATTCCAGGTACCACCAGCACTCCAATCTCCTCCAAGAGAAACGCTGCAAAATCTGTAGAAGTGAATCCTTCTGGAACAGATACCCATACATAAAAAGTACCCTTGGGAGGTAATATCTCAACTCCCATACCTTTGAAGGCATCAAGTACCATGTCCCTTCTTCTTTGATAAATTTTCACACTTTCTTTTGAAAAATCTCTTAAATTATTTAAAGCCTCAATAGCAGCATATTGGATTGCTTGAAAAACCCCTGAATCCACATTGGTTTTCACTGTTGAGAGTACAGAGATCAAATCTGCATTTCCCACTGCATAGCCTATTCTCCACCCAGTCATATTAAAAGTCTTTGACAAAGAGTTAAATTCTATAGCAATATCCTTAGCACCATCAATTTCAAGAATAGAAGGAGCCACAAAGCCGTCAAAAGTTATTTCTGAATAGGCATTATCATATAAAATAATAATATCGTATTCTTTGGCAAATTTTACAGCTTCTTCTAATCCTTTTTTGTCTATAACTGCACCCGTGGGATTACTAGGATAGTTCAAAAACATAACTTTAGCTTTTTTAGCAATCTCGGTCGGAATATCTTCCCACTTTGGAAGAAATTTATTCTCAATTTTAAGGGGAATAGAATAAGGTTCTCCTTCAGCAAGAAGAGTAGAAATTCTGTACACAGGATATCCAGGATCTGGACACAGAACTATATCTCCTCTATCCACAAGGCCCCATATCATATGTACTAATCCTTCTTTGGATCCTATAAGAGACAATACTTCCTTTTTAGGATCAAGATCTACGTTAAATCTATATTTATACCAGTTTGCTACCGCCTGACGATACTCCAAAAGGCCTTCGTAGGATGGATATCTATGATTAGCAGGATTTAAGGCCTCCTCACATAATTTTTGTACTATAGGCATCGGTGTAGGCTGATCAGGATCACCAATCCCAAGACTAATCACATCTATACCTCTATTTATAGCCTCTTCTTTTAGCTGATCTATACGGGCAAATAGATAAGGAGGAAGATTTTCAATTCTTTTTGCCTTTTTAATCATTAAAATAATTCACTCCTTCCCGATTTTGATATTTATAACCTTGGTTCTCCCAATCATTTATTATGGTATTATAAACTAATTTAGCAAGTTGTGAAAGAGAATATTGAGAGACATCAAACCAATGAATATCTTTGTATTTTTTGAACCATGTATATTGCCTCTTTACAAACTCCTTGGTTCTCTTCTTTATAAGATTTATACTCTCCTCAAGAGTAAGTTCTCCTCTTAAATACCTTAATATCTCTTTATATCCTATTCCTTGCATAGAGACAAAATTTTCGTTGATACCTTTCAAGTAAAGATTTCTAACCTCATCAACCAACCCTTGCTCAATCATTTTATCAACTCTTTCTTCTAAAATCCTATAGTGTAAATCTCTCGGCATATAAAGACCTATCTTAGAAATGTAAAATCTATCTTCTTTTTTCTCACCAGCGAGCTCACTTATTGGTTTCCCTACTTTATAATAGACTTCAAGAGCTCTAATTATTCTTTTTAAATCCCTTGGATGAATTTTAGATGCAGTTTTTGGATCTATTTTTTTTAATTCTTCATATAATTTATATTCTCCTTCTTTTTCTGCAAGTTCTTTCATTTTCCTTCTAAATTCAAGATCAGGAGGAACGTGAGGAATAGAAAATTCTCCAAATAGTACTTTATAATAAAGAGGTGTGCCCCCCACAAGGAGAGGAAATCTTCTTCTCGCATATATTTCTTCTATAACTTTTAGGGCCCTCTCTCTGAATTCTGCCACCGTGAAGAAATAATCTGGAAGAACAATATCTATTAAATGATGAGGAACTTTTTCTCTATCTTCTAAGGAAGGTTTTGCGGTTCCAATATCCATTCCTTGATAAATTTGCATGGAGTCTACAGAAACAATTTCCACAGGAAGATATTTAGCAAGCTCAAGAGAAAGCTTAGTTTTTCCAGTTCCTGTTGGCCCAAGAATAACCGCTAATGGTATCTTCATCTTCTATGGAAGTACCTCTCTAACTCTTCCTTACTAATTTCCCATATGTAAGGTCTTCCATGAGGACAAGTTAAAGGAATCTTTCTTTCAAATATTAAGTTTATTAACACTTCCATCTCTTCTCTTACAAGAATATTTCCACTCCTTATAGCACTATGACATGCCATACTCTTAATTATTTTGTCTTCCAACTTAGAGAGATCTTTCTCACTTATATCAGATATTATCTCTTGAAAGAGGTTTTCTATAGACTTAGAATCAAATTTCAAAAACTCGTAAGGTACTCTTATAATTCTTATATGATAAGGCCCAAAATCTTCCCATGAGAAAGCAAACTTTTCCAGCAGATCTTTGTGCTTATTTAATAATTCTTTTTCTTCTTCCGAAACCTCAATAACTAAGGGGAAAAGGATCTCTACATTTTGAAGGTACCCTAAACTTAACTCTTTCTTCAACTCTTCGTATCTAATTCTCTCATGAGCTGCATGCTGGTCTATTATATAAACCCTATCCTTTGTCTCCACAATTATATAATTGTCAAATATTTGTCCTACAATCCTAAATCCTGACTTTAAAGAGATGTATTCACTTATATCCTCAGAGAGTTTATTTTCTGACTTATGCTCAAATTCCATGGGCAAAGAAAGAAGCTCTTTTTCTGTTTTTATCCCAACATGATTCTTATGTTCTTTGCCCTCTAATGCTTTTACCCCACTAAAAAATCTTTTATCTTCACTATCCAATGCCTCTTTTATAGCTTTCGACACGAATTCGTATACTTCTTTTTCTTTTTCAAACTTTATTTCTCTTTTTGTAGGATGCACATTAACATCAACCTCATGGTATGGAAGGGTTAAGAAAACTATAGAAAAAGGAAAATAACCCTCAAGAAGTCTATTTTTATATCCTTCTTTTATAGCTTGAAGAATAATATTATTTCTAACCCACCTTCTATTTACATAAAAATAATCCTGAGACTTTAAAGAAATAAGCTTTCCAGGCTTACTTATAAATCCCTCTATAATGTAATTTCCTTCTTTTCTTTGTAAAAATATTAAATTGTTATGAATCTCTATATCAAAAAGTAGTGAAACTACATCTTCTAACTTACCGTTTCCCGATGTTATAAATTTATTTTTTCCATCTTGAATAAGTTGAAAAGAGATCTCAGGATAGGCCATAGCAATTCTTTTTACGAAATCCACAATTAAATTTGTCTCAGTGGTTTTACTTTTTAAAAACTTTCTCCTTGCAGGCACATTATAGAAAAGATCAAAAACTTTAATTACCGTCCCTTTTGAACCTTGCCAAAGATTTATTTCCTGAATGACTCCTCCTTCAACTTTTATAAAAACTCCATCCTCTGTTTCAGTCTTTGATCTTACCTCCACTTTAGATACACTTGCTATACTTGCAAGGGCTTCTCCTCTAAAACCAAGGGTTTTTATATTATATAGATCTTCTTCTGTCTTAATTTTGCTTGTAGCAAACCTATTCAAGGCAAGAATAGCATCTTCTTTTGTCATTCCCTCACCATCGTCTATAACTGATATCAAGGTCTCTCCACCATTTATAAATTCCACAGTAATCCTTTTAGCTCCTGCATCAATAGAGTTTTCAACAAGTTCCTTAACCACAGATACAGGTCTTTCTATTACTTCTCCTGCAGCTATCTTATTTCTTATTTCTTCAGGCAATAAGATTACTTTTCCCATGATTTACTTTATAAGTTCCTTCCATTCATGGATTTTTAAAAGAGCCTGGATTGGAGTAAGCTCATTAGTATTTAAAGATAGAATTTCATTTTTTAATTTTTCAAGCTTAGAATCAGTAATCTCTGAGAACAGCGGAAGTTGTACAATTTCTTTCTTCTTAATTTCCCTTCCCTTTTCAAGTTCAAACAAAATCTTTTCTGCTCTCTCAATGACCTCTTTCGGTAGGTCTGCAAGTTGAGCTACGTAGATTCCATAGCTTTTATCAGCTGGTTTTTCCGCTATTTTGTGTAAAAAGATTATGTCTTTACCTTTTTCCTGTACTGCTACGCTAAGATTTTTAAGATGTTTTAGCTCTTTTTCAAGCTCTGTAAGTTCATGATAGTGAGTAGCAAAAAGAGTTTTAGCCTTTATTTTGTTATGGATATACTCCACTATAGCCCATGCAATACTTATTCCATCGTAGGTGCTGGTTCCTCTACCCACTTCATCAAGAATTATTAAACTTCTTTCTGTAGCATGAGAAAGTATGTTTCCAACCTCCTTCATCTCCACAAGGAAAGTGCTTTCCCCAGAGGATATATCATCCCATGCTCCTATTCTTGTAAAGATCCTGTCTACCACTCCAATTTTTGCCTCTTTGGCCGGAATAAAAGAACCCATTTGAGCAAGGATAATGATTAAAGCAATCTGTCTTATATAGGTGGACTTTCCAGCCATATTAGGTCCTGTTATTAGATCAATAAACTTGTCTTTGTTAAGATAAGCATCGTTAGGTACAAAAGTTCCTGGAGGAAGCATTCTTTCAATTACTGGATGTCTTCCCTCTCTTATTATTACCTCATAATCATTAGTAATTTGAGGACACACATAATTATACTCCCTTGCTGCCTTAGCAAGAGATATATACACATCAATCTCCGCGATGGTCTGAGCAAAAGTGGTAATGTCCTTAGAATGTTTAATAACCTTCTTTCTTAGATTTTGAAAGAGTTCTTCTTCTATTTTTTTAATATTATCCTCCGCATGAAGGATTTTATTCTCCCACTCTTTTAACTCTGGCGTAATAAATCTTTCTGCATTGACTAGGGTCTGCTTTCTTATATAATCCGAAGGAACCAAATTTAAATTCGCCTTTGTTACCTCTATGTAATAGCCAAAAACTTGATTATATCCAATCTTGAGAGATTTTATACCCGTTCTTTCTCTTTCTCGGTTCTCAAGGTTAATTAGCCAATCTTTACTTTCTCTTAGAAGTTTCCTCAGCTCATCAAGATTTGGATCATAACCATCTTTTATATATCCTCCATCTTTGATATGAGAAGGAGGACTTTCTACAAGAGCTCTATCAAGCTCTTCGTATAAAGGTTCAAGATTAGGTAAGTTTTCTTTCAGCTCCTTCAATCTGTTGGACTCTGCTTTTTCAAGGGACTTTCTCAATAAGGGTAAAAAAGATAAAGCTTGTCTTAGATATATTAATTCCTTTGGAGTCGCAGTATTATAATTTATTCTTGAGTTTATCCTCTCAAGATCTGGCATCTCTTTTAGTATCTCTTCCATTTCTCTTCTCCAAGGATCCTTGTCTAAGAACTCCTTTATAGCTTCTTGCCTCTTTTTTATGGCATTCACATTTAAAAGAGGTTGCAAGAGCCATTTTTTTAGAAGTCTTGCTCCCATGGAAGTCAAAGTCTTATCAAGTACCCATATTAGACTTCCTCTTCTTTGTCCTTCTCTTACTGTCTCAAGAAGCTCTAAATGTTTTATTGCAGTACTATCAAGGATCAAATATTGCTGAGGTTTATAAAATTCTACCCTCTCAATGTGGGTAGGAATAGTAAACATTACTTCTTTTATGTAGCTTAAAACCCCATTTATAGACTTCTCAGCAAGAGGATAGTTCTCTTCTGGTTCAGAATAACTAATTTGATGATCTGAAGGCTCAAAATAACTATCTTCTAAAAGAGTAATTTTGGGATCTACCTCTCTTTTTAGATCACTTAATAACTCTGAGAGAAGATCTTTTAATGAAAAGGGTAATATTATCTCCTTAGGCTTTAACCTAACCAATTCAGAATAAATTATTTCCTCTGCATCCTTTCCTCTCCATTCAGTAGCAAAAAACTCCCCCGTAGAGACATCAATAGTAGCAAGAGCTAAATATTCTCTATTCAAAGCATAAATTGAAGAAAGGAAATTGTTGTTTTTATCCTCAAGTAATGTATCCTCTACTAAAGTCCCTGGTGTAATGACTCTTACTACTTCTCTTCTCACAAGACCTTTTGCTAATGCTGGATCTTCGACTTGTTCGCAAATTGCCACCTTATACTTCTTTTGTACTAATTTAGACAAATAGCTATCCAAGGAATGATAGGGAACCCCAGCCATAGGGATTCTTTTGCCCTTACCAATCTCTTTGGAAGTTAACACAATATCAAGCTCTTGAGAGATTATCTTTGCATCTTCTTCAAAAGCCTCATAAAAATCTCCCAACCTAAAAAGAAGAATAGCGTCGGAAAATTGATCTTTTATGGACTTATATTGCCTATATAAAGGAGTCATATTCTCCATATTACAGGTCAACCTCTCTTATAGCTTCTCCCCTTAATGACCAAAGTCTCGCTTCGATGATTCTAACAAGCAAAAACTTGCCTATTAATTTTCTATCTGCCTCAAAAAACACCAATCTGTAATTTTCTGTTCTCCCAGAAAGTTCCTTAGGATTTTTAGGATTAACCCCCTCAGCGAGTACCAATTCTTCCTTCCCTATCATAGAAAGATTTCTCTCATATATGATTTTTCTTTGCAAATTTTCAAGTTCATCAAACCACTTCTTTTTAGTTTCATAAGGGACAGGATCATCATAACTTGCAGCAGGAGTTCCAGGTCTTTTTGAATATATAGCAAGGTTTACTGTATCAAATTTTATCTCCTCTAAAGCTCTCCTTGTAGCAAGAAAATCCTCCTCTTCCTCACCTGGAAATCCCACAATAATATCCGTAGAGAAAGAAGCTCTAGGAATCTTAGCTCTTATTTTCTCAATCAAAGCCTTATATTCGTTGTAAGTATATCCTCTTCCCATTCTTCTCAAAATCCTATCAGACCCTGCCTGTAGAGGAAGATGCCAATGAGGACATATCTTTGGATGAGTTGCAACTACATTAATTAGTTTGTCTGAAACATCCCTTGGGTGAGAAGTTAGAAATCTTATCCTTTTAATACCTGGAATTTTATGAATCTCTACAAGCAAATCAGCAAGATCCACATTTCCAAGATCTTTACCATAGGAATCCACATTTTGCCCAAGTAATGTAACCTCGACTACACCTTGATTTGCTAAGTGTTCTATTTCTTTTATTATCTCTTGAGGATCTCTACTCTTTTCTTTCCCACGCAAATAGGGAACAATACAATAAGTACAAAAATTATTGCATCCATAAATTATAGGTATCCATGCCTGGAATTTATTTTCCCGCCTTATAATTCTAAAATCTACTTCTTCAGGCTTTGGATTATCTTCTGCAAGTACAATCTTTTTATTATTATCATTTAAACTCTCCAAAACCTTAGGAAGTTCTGTAAACTTATAACTTCCAAGCACAAAATCTACATGAGGAAATTTTTCAATAAGTTCCTCTTTCATCCTTTGAGCCATACAACCAAATATACCTATCAAAAGTTTCTGATTCTTCTTCTTTAACTTTCTCAACTCCCCAAGCTTTCCAAATACCTTTTCTTCCGCCCTTTCTCTTACAGAGCATGTATTTAATAAAATAAGGTCCGCTTCCTCCATCTTTTCCGATGGAATATACCCAAGACTCTCAAGAATTCCTGCTACTTTTTCTGAGTCTGACTTATTCATCTGACAACCATAAGTAATAATGTGATATTTAGGCATCTTCTTCTCCCTTTGGAAATCTTATTTTCACACTTAAACTGTCTAATTTTCTTTCTATATCAATTTTACCTTTTATTTCTTCGGTGAGCATCTGTATCAGTTGAAATCCTAAACTACCTTTAGTAAAGGATATATCAAAAGAAACATTTTTATCCTTTAAGACTTTATTTTCTACTATCATTATTATATCCTGATTTTCCTGGTAAAGGTGTAAATTAATCTCAGTTTCTACATCTTCGTAAGCTCCATGCTTTGTTGCATTTTGTAAAAGTTCATTCATGATTAAGCTTACTGAAGTGGCTTTTTTTGAGGATAAGAAGACACTCTTTCTATTTTTATAAAAATTAAACTTACATGGAAGATGCTCATAAGTCTGCTTAAAAGCATTAAGAAGTTTTTCAGCAACTTCAACTATATCTACTCTATCTTCTTCAAATTTTGAGAGAGATTCATGCACATAGGCAATACTATTTATTCTGTTTATACTTTCCTGGAGTGCTAATTTTGCACTTTCAGATTCAAGTCTTCTTATCTGAATTCTAAGAAGACTTGCGATAGTTTGAAGATTATTTTTTACTCTGTGATGTATTTCCTTTATCAACACTGATTTAAACTTTAACTCCCTTTCTTTCTGCTTAAGTTCTGTAGTCTCCTTTATTACATAAAACACCCTCCATAAATTTTGATCACCCTTTGTTAAAGGAAAAATCCTTCTATAGAAACTTCTTGTCTCATCATTATACTCTTCATAGGTCTCTTCTCCATACACCCTTATTATTCCAGTCTCAGTGTAAGTTTCTATATATTTATAGAAGAAGGAATCTTTTATCTTTCTTCCCCATATATTTCCTACCTCTCCTAAAGTTCTAAAGAGTCTGACTGCAGACATATTTGCAAAAAGAACAATTCCATCTCTATCCAAAATCATAATTCCTTCTCCTTCAGTCAATGGTTCATTATATCCTTTCCAGTTTAGTTTAAACTTTATGAGATTTTTAATTAACCATTGAGAGGTTTCTTTATAACTTCGCGCATTGTAGGGAAATTCACTATGAACAAGCAAATTCCTCTGTACCTTCAAAATTCCAATTAAATTATTATCCTTCTTAATGGGATAAATTTCTTCTTCTACTGGAAATCCACCAATTACAATACCATTTTTAACTAATTTTTGCTTTCCTGTATTTATAACTTCAAATAGATTAGGGTCATCTTCAAAAAATATCAATTTCCCTACTTCTTGTCTTAAAGAAAGAGGAGGCACTATCTTAGGATGAGCCTCAGCAATTAAAATGACAGCAGAAAGGTCTGTTATAGGTTGATAAAGATAAATATCAGCACTTAACAAATCTGAGATCAAAGATAGATAAGGAACATAATCCTTAAGTTCTTCCAAAAGGTATGTGGTTTCTTTCTTTATTCTGGTCATTATTTTCTAAGCTCTTCTAACTTCTCTAATGCTTCCTGAGTCTTATCTTTACTTCTCAAAACTATTAATATGGTATCGTCTCCCGCAACACTTCCTACAAAATAGTCATAAACGTTTAAAAAATTATCCAGGAGAAATGCCACTGCCTGTGCATTTCCAGGAATAGTTTTAACCAGTATTAAATTTTCTGCAAAATCTATACTTACTACTACCCTATGGAAAAGATCTTTAAGAGAGGCAACATTTATAGCATTTTCTGGAATAATATATCTTTTGCCAAGATCCGAACTTTGCCTTATTACTCCCAACTCCTTAAGATCCCTTGATAGAGTAGCTTGTACCACATAAATTCCTTCCTCTCTTAAAGCTTCCATTAATTCTTTTTGGCTACTTATATTTCTTTTTTTAAGTATTTCTTTTATTTTTTCTAATCTTTCTTTTTTATTCAACTTTCCCTATTTCCCCTTTTAGCACAATCTTCGCAAATTCCATATATGGTTAGATGATATTCTATATCTTTAAAATGAGTTTTCTCCTCTATTTCTTTAATCATTTGATCACTTTTAAAAAGTGACACATCCAAATCTTCTACCTTTCCACAAATCTTACAAATCAAGTGATGATGAAAATCAGTTTTTGCATCATACCTTGCAATGGCATTAGCATCATAAAACTTTAAAGCCTTTCCTTCTTTTACTAGAAGCTCTAACGTTCTATATACAGTACCAATACTTACCTTAGCCTTCTTATCCTGTGCTCTTCTAAAAACCGTAAGAGCATCAGGATGATCCATACTATTTAAAAGAATCTCCATTATCAATCTTCTTTGCCTTGTTTCTCTTTGCATTTCTCTTTTTCTCCCTTCTATTTAATAAGAGTTTAATTTAAAATTATTCTTTTGTCAAAATAATTATACTTTTGTGATATAATACTTTAGCAATAAAATCAATAGGAAAAGGAAATTTTTTATGAAAAAATATTTTATTAAAGCAAAAAAAATTTATACCTTTGATCATCAGAAGTCCATCTATGACACTTTACTCATTGAGAATAATAAAATTTCTGATTTAGGAAACAACTTAATTCCTAAGGATACAGATATACCCATAATAGATCTATCTGATTACATTATCCTTCCCGGCTTTATAGACTCCCATGTCCACTTAACATCCACCGCTATCAACGAAATTTTGATCGATCTGAGTAATTTCACCTCAATAAAAGAGATAGTAAAAGCCTTAGAAGCCTTAAGAGACTCTCTTCCAGAAGGTGATTGGATAGTAGCAAAGGAATTTGATCCTGTTAATTTAGAAGAGAAAAGAAATATTACCCAAGAAGAACTGGATAAAAACTTTCCCAAACATCCCGTTTTAATCATAAGAAAGGATTCTCACTCAAGTATAATCAACTCTTTAGGAATGAAACTTTTAGATGTGGAGATTTTTCCTGAAAACGGCTTAATTAAGGAAAGAGACCACCAAATTGCAATAGGAAAAGTATACCAAAATATTGATCCATCTCTTTTGGTAAAAGGTTTAATAAAAACTCTGAAGAAAGCAGCAGAAAAAGGAATAACCACTATTCATGCCCTTGAAGGAGGTTACACTTCTCCTCCTAATTCTCCACAACTGCTTTTAGGTTTAAGTCAGTATTTCCCTATAGATGTGATCATTTATTATCAGACTACCTCTATAAAAAAGGTAAAAGAATTGGGACTAAGAAGAATAGGAGGCTGTCTTTTGGTAGATGGATCCATAAGTACATTAACTGCTGCTGTCTCTGAGCCCTATTTACCCAATCAAGGTTATGGAGTTCTTTTTTGGGACATGGAAACTCTTTCCAATTTTATAAGAACAGCCCATAAAGAGGATTTACAGATCGCCTTTCATGCGGTAGGGGATAGAGGAATTGACCTTCTTGTGAGAGCCTATCAAAAAGTGCTTAAGGAAATACCAAAAGAAGATCACAGACATCGCATAGAACATTTTGAACTCCCAAATAAAGAACATATAAAACTTGCATCTCAATTAAACTTAACGCTATCTCTCCAGCCAAGCTTCTTATATTTCTGGGGAGGGGAAGGAAAACTTTATGAACAACTTCTTGGAAAAGAAAGGGCAAAAAGAATCATTCCTTTAAGAAGCATCTTAAAAGAAGAGATAACTGCAGGAGGAGGATCAGATAGTTCTGTAACACCTATGGATCCTTTTTTAGGAATTTATTCCGCCATAAATCATCCTAATGAAGAAGAGAGAATAACCTTAGAAGAAGCGATAAAAATGTTCACTTACAATGGTGCTTATATAGGATTTATTGAAAAAGAAAAGGGGTCTATTGAGAGAAATAAAGATGCAGATTTAGTTATTTTAGAGAAAAATCCCTTTGAGTTTCGAGAAAAAGAAGAGATATTAAATATTAAAATTGTAGCCACAATCTCAAGAGGAAGATTTGTCTATAAAGATACAAATTTAGTTACGAACCTCTGATATATCGGATAAAAGAGCCATTCTCTTAAGAATTTCTTGTCCTACCAATAATCCCGATGCGGAAGCTTGCATAAGTCCTCTTGTAATTCCAGCTCCATCTCCAATAGCAAATAAGTTTTTGATTTCTGTTTCAAGAGAGGAATTAAGCTTTACCCTTGCAGAATAAAATTTGACCTCTACACCATACAGCAAAGTGTGCCTTGAATATATTCCCGGAGTTACCTTATCCAAAGCTTGGATCATCTCAATAATGTCTACTAAATATCTATAAGGCAGTACTAAACTTAAATCCCCAGGTACAGCATCCTTTAACGTAGGAACAACCATACCTTTTTGCAATCTATCCCATGTAGATCTTCTCCCAGCTAGAAGATCTCCAAGTCTTTGAAGTATTACTCCATTACTCAAAAGATTGGCAAGACTTCCTATGGCCCTTCCATAAGCAATAGGATCTCTAAAAGGCTCAGTAAAGTTCTTAGATACTAATATAGCGAAATTGGTATTCTCAGTCTTCTTCTCAGCAAAACTATGCCCATTTACTGAAATTATCCCTTCATTCTGTTCCATTACTACCTCTCCATAAGGGTTCATACAAAAGGTTCTTACTTTGTCATCAAAAGTTTTTGTATAGTATATGAACTTAGCCTCATAAAGCTCATCAGTTAATTCCTTCATTACTGCAGCTGGAATTTCAACTCTCACTCCAATATCCACAGGATTTATTACCCAAGAAAGACCGATCCTTTGTCCCTCTCCAGAAAACCACTTTGCTCCCTCTCTTCCAGGTCCCACTATTACGTAATCGGCATAATAAATCTTTCCATCCTCAAGCTCTACACCTTTAACCTTTCCATTTTCTACAAGGATTTTGGAAACCTGCTTACCCAAAATAATATCTATCTTATCTTTTAAGTATTCATACATGTTAAGAAGAATAGGCGCACATTTTTCCGTACCAAGATGTCTCACAGCAAAGTAAACCAATCTTAAATCAGCAGCAATAGCTTTCCTCTGAAAGTAAGCAAATTTTTCAGGATCAGGCTTTATAACAGGTTGATCTGCACCAAACTCAGTATAGATATTATTAACTTCTTCCATCAACTTTAAAAGCTTTTCTTCCCCAATATAATCCTTTAGCCATCCACCTACTTCCGTAGAGAAGGTTAACTTTCCATCACTAAAAGCTCCAGCTCCACCCCAACCCGAAACAATATTACAACGAGGACAACGTACACATCCTTGCCTATTAACAATGGCAGGACATACCCTCTTGCTTGTAAGCTCTCCTTTTTCTACAAGCAAAATTTTGAGGGGTTTTTTACCCCTCACTAAGGATATAGCACTAAATATCCCTGCTGGACCACCGCCAATTATGATTACATCATATCTCATGACGGATATAAATTCTCCTGTGATAGTCTTGGCAGATATTCAACTCCTTCTTTTAATCTTACTCTTCCTGCTTTAACCAGCTTGACCAACTCCGGTATAATTTTACCTCTTTCTTCTTCAATTTCCAAGAGGATTTTTTCCATATTCATCTTTCCATCCATAATCCTTAGCATTTTCTGCACTGCAGGATCATTAGAACTTACATTTCCAACCTTTTCGGGAACCACATGTTGTAAATTTACAAGATCCTTTAAAGCTATTCTTCCTTCTTCTAAACTATTTAAGACCACATCAATAGCAAGCAAAGTCCCTAAGCCACTTATTCTTGCTATAGTTGCAAAATCTCTTCTACCATCAATATTAGATAAAATAAATCTTTCCTTTTCTTCTGGGGTCATACTTTCAGGATCTTTTCTTAAAAGTAGTACTTGTACTGAGGATGGGATAGCACGTGATGGATCTGGAAAAAAGGGCACACAAGTTAATGATCCTAATTTTTTCCTTTTTTCATGCCACTCGTCCATAATTCTCGCAGCCTCAAGGATCAATGCCTCAGAAGACATACTTATCGCAACAGAAATATTAGATACGTCTTCATCTACAAACTCAAAATTCCCCTCTTCCCAAGTAAAAAGCTCTAAAAAGCCTGGCATCCCTTTCAACTTTCCAACCTCTGAATTAATTACTTTCCCCTCTTTCAGATAAAGAATACCCTTTTTAAAGGGTTTAGTGATAATAAGCCTTCCTGTGGAAAACTTACCTGAGAGTATTTGGAGCAGAGATACGAGATCAAACTCCTTTAAATTTCCTGTTAATGGCATAAACCCTCTCCCCTCAAATTTCTTGGTGCGCCCAGGAGGACTTGAACCTCCAACCTACGGATTCGTAGTCCGCCGCTCTATCCTGTTGAGCTATGGGCGCACTCTTTATGAGATTATATCTTGTTTTTTAGACTTAAGTCAAATTATAAGAAAATTAAGTAATGTTAGAAAAGAGACTGTAAATCTTTCAAAAGTTCACTTATCTCACTTTCTGCATTTTCCCCACCTATGATACACTTCTTAGCGTATTCCTCAACTATTAATATACCAACTCTTTTCAAGGCAGATCTTACTGCGGCAATTTGAGAAATTATCTCTTTACAATCCCTCTCCTCCTCTATCATTCTTTGAAGCCCTCTTACTTGTCCTTCAATCCTTCTCAAAGCAACCAAATACTCTTTCTTGTCCAAAGAATTTCACTCCTCTACTAATAGCTTAAATATACTTTTAGCAGCAATCTTTCCCGCCCCCATAGCATTGATCACTGTAGCAGAACCGCTTGCCACATCTCCACCTGCAAAGACTCTATCTTTAGAGGTTTTTCCTGTTTCCTTATCTATAAGTATGGTGCCATTTTTATTAATTGAAAGATCAGGAGTAGTCATACTTATTAAAGGATTTGGAACGGTTCCTATAGCAACTATCGCCATGTCTAAGGAAAATATAAAATTAGAGCCTTCGATAGGAATGGGTCTTCTCCTTCCACTACTATCAGGTTCTCCTAAGGTCATTCTCTGGAGTTCTATTCCTATAAGCTGTCCTTTATCATCGCCTATAAATCTTACAGGTGAAACTAAAAAATTAAATATTATCCCTTCTTCTCTTGCATGTATTATTTCTTCGTATCTTGCTGGCATTTCTTCTTCAGTCCTACGATAAAGTATATGTACTTCCTTTGCACCAAGTCTTAGAGCTGTTCTTGCAGCATCCATAGCTACATTTCCTCCCCCAATCACTCCTACTATATTTCCTATTTTTATAGGAGTATCATACTCGGGAAATTTATAAGCTTTCATCAAATTTACCCTTGTTAAAAACTCATTAGCAGAATATATTCCGATCAAATTTTCTCCAGGAATATTCAAAAATTGAGGAGCACCAGCACCTGTTCCAATAAAAACTGCATCGTATTCCTTTAATAGCTCATCTATAGTTATGCTTCTTCCCACAACCACATTAGTAAAGATTTCAACCCCAAGACTTTTTATATACTCTACCTCTGCCCTAACTATTCTCTTAGGAAGACGAAATTCTGGAATTCCATAAATCAAGACCCCACCTGGTTCATGAAAGGCTTCAAAGATTGAAACCTTAATTCCCATTCTTGCTAAATCACCAGCTACAGTAAGTCCTGCAGGGCCCGAACCTACCACTGCCACCCTTTTATCACGTCTTACCTTTATTAAAGGTATATCATAACCTTTACTTAGCTCATAATCTGCAACAAATCTTTCAAGTCTACCAATAGCAACAGGCTCTCCTATCTTTTTCAAAGTACATAGTGCCTCACATTGAGTCTCTTGAGGACATACCCTTCCTGTGGTAGCAGGAAGGTTATTATTTTCTTTTATCTTTTTAATTGCCTCATCATATTTTTTCTCTTTAATTAATCTTATAAAACCAGGAATATCAATATTAACCGGACATCCTCTCACACAGGGAGCATCTTTGCACTGAAGGCATCTACTTGCTTCCATTAAAGCCTGCTCCTCGGTATAACCTAAAGCAACCTCATCAAAATTTCTTACTCTCTGCTCCACTGGCTGTTCTGGAATTGGAGTTTTAGCTTTTGCTATAGCCAACTTTTTCTCCCTCGCTTTCCTCAAATAGTCTCAAAGCTAAGGTTTCTTCATCTTTATAGGTTTTTAATCTTGTCAACAATTCATCAAAATCTACAAGATGTCCATCAAATTCAGGACCATCTACACAAGTAAACCTGATCTTTCCTCCTACAGTAACTCGGCATCCTCCACACATCCCTGTTCCATCCACCATGATGGGATTTAAACTTACAATAGTTGGAACATGATATGCCTTGGTAAGATCGGAAACTACTTTCATCATTATAGTTGGACCTACCGCCCAAATCCTGTCAATTTTCCTTTTTTCCAAGATTTCTTTGAGAACATCAGTAACTAATCCTTTTCTTCCTAAGGATCCGTCATCGGTAGTTACATAAATTTCATCACTAATTTTTTCAATTTCTTCTCTAAATATTACATAATTAGCGCTCCTACCACCAATTATGCTAATTACATAATTTCCTTTTTCTTTTAACCCTTTTAAAATAGGATATAATGCAGCTATTCCTACTCCTCCTCCTACACCTATTACTACTCCAAATCTTTCTATTTCGCTGGGATTTCCAAGAGGACCTACGATATCAGAAATCTTATCACCAACCCTTAACTTTCCCAATAATTTTGTGGTCTTTCCAACCTCTTGAAAAACTATGGTAATACTTTCTGTCTCTATATTCTTCTCAGCAATAGTTAAAGGTATTCTTTCTCCCTTCTCGTAAACCCTTAAAATTACAAACTGCCCAGGTAACGCCTTTCTAGCAATAAGAGGCGCTTTTACCTCAATCAATTTTACATTCGGAGCCAACTCTTTTTTAACTATTATCTCAAACAATAAAAATCCCTCCTTTTTGGTTGAAAATTATAACATTAACACAAAAAGATGTAAATTAAACCTATTAAGCTTTAGGAGAGGAAGATTCAATAAGGGGAATATTCTCAAAAAATATTACATTTACTTCTACATCTTGGTATGTAAACCTAAAGATTTTAGGCGGGCTATTATAAGTAAAAAGGAGAATAAAAGAAAAATTTTCTTGAGATTTTAATACTTTGCTTATGGGATAATAAACTAAATCATCACCAAGTACTCTTCTAAATATATCCTCATTGTTAAGAGTCTTTTCAGGAATATTAGATATGTTTTCCAAATTAATTATTGCTTTTGAGAGGTCAATATTTTTATCACCATTGTTATAGATTGTAATAAATAGAGGTAGAACTTTATCGAATATGTAATAATCAAATTTAGGATAATTTGTCAAATTCAAAACAGTGATTTTAATAGGATATTTAGATGAATAGCCATAATGAAAATTAAAAAAATTAAGATTTTTGCTGTTTATCAACGCCCCATCAATGTGTAGCTTAATTAATTTCTCTCTTAGTTCCGTATAGCCGTAGACCTGATAAAGTTTAGTGTAATAATCCACAGCTATATTCCAAGAAATATAGCTTTTATCGGGATTTTTTAAATATTTTTCCTCGTTTTCTTTTGCTAATTTTAGTAATAAGTCTTCTTCCCCACCCAAAACAAAGGTAAGAATAAATAATCCTATTAATGAAATAAAAAGAAAATATTTTAAAAACTTAAACATTACTTTTAAAAATAAAAAATTTGGTGGAGCTGGGGGGACTTGAACCCCCGACCTCTTCCGTGCCATGGAAGCGCGCTCCCTCTGCGCCACAGCCCCACCAATTAATTTTAATTTTTGGAGGCGGCACCCGGACTCGAACCGGGGAATGGGAGATTTGCAATCTCCTGCCTTAGCCGCTTGGCGATGCCGCCCCACTATCATCATGGAGCGGGCGACGGGATTTGAACCCGCGACCCTCGGCTTGGGAAGCCGATGCTCTACCTCTGAGCTACACCCGCCTTCCCAAGAACTACTTTTTTAGAATATGATTTTTTTAATGGATTGTCAAGATTTTTTATTGCAGTAAAGAAAAATTATTTAAGTTGACAATAAAAAAAATTATTTTTATCATAAATACTAAAATCTTTCAGGTGGGAGGTGCAATATGTTTAAAAAGGGTATCCACAGAATAATTCTAATAATCCTATTCTTAATGCTATTTTCTCTCTTCTCTGCTCCAGCGCAAACCCTAAGCGTCAACCCTAATGGATGGCTCGATCAGGTAGCATTTATACCTGAAAAAGACATGGCAAAAGCTGTAGAAATGATGTCTAAAGGAGATATTGACATCTACTTTAATGAAATTAATGATCCACAACTTTTTAGAAGAGTAAAAGAAGATCCAAATTTAACCTATGGGACCTCCTTTGGACTTTACTATGAATTAACCTTTAACCCAGTAGGACCTACCTATAAAGATGGCAGACTTAATCCCTTTAGCAATAAAAAGATCAGAGAAGCAATGAACATGGTTGTTGATAGACAATATATAGTGGACGAAATAATGGGAGGACTTGCAGAAGTTAAGTTATTACCCCTTAACAAAGGTTTTCCAGAGTATGAAAGATACAAAGACACAATAGCTAATTTAGAGAAACTTTATAAGTATGACTTTAATAAAGGGAAACAGATAATTACAACAGAAATGAAGAAAATGGGTGCGGAACTTAAAGGAAATAAATGGTATTATAAAGGAAATCCAGTGGTAGTTAAATTCATTATAAGAACTGAAGATAGAAGAAAGCAAATTGGAGACTATGTGGCAAATCAGCTTGAAAAGTTAGGATTTACAGTAGAAAGAATGTATAAGACTTCAAGAGAAGCTTCTCCTCTTTGGGTGAGAGGAAATCCTGAGGATGGTCAATGGGATATATATACAGGTGGATGGATAACTACTGTTCTTGCAAGAGATATGGCTGATAATTTTAGATTCTTCTATACTCCAGATTCAGAAATGTCCTATTCACCTCTCTGGAGAGCTTATAAACCAGATAAAGAGTTTAGGGATATAGCTAATAAGCTTGCTCAAAGAACCTTTAAATCCATGGCAGAGAGAAACTACTTAATGAGAAAAGCATTGGAACTTTGCTTAAAAGACTCTGTAAGGATATTCCTAATTGACCAAAAAGCAGCATGGGCAAGAAGAAAGGACATTGATATAGCAGTAGATTATGCTGGTGGAAACTCTTCAAGGGCTTGGCCCTACACTTTAAGAATTGCTGGAAAAGAGGGTGGAAGTGTAAAGGCTGGAATGTCTGAAGTAATCATAGACCCATGGAACCCTATAGCTGGTTCTAACTGGGTATACGATACCATATTCTGGGAAGCAACCTTTGGGAGAACATGGATCTACCATCCTTACACTGGACTTCCAGTTCTTTTTGGAATAGAAAGTGCAGATTTAACTGTCACCTCTGATGTACCTACCTTCCCCAACAAGGGATCTGAAAATTGGCTAAAAGTGAAGAGAGTAAAGAGCATAACTGTTCCTGACGATGCCTGGTATGGCTGGGATGCCAAGAAACAAACCATGGTAACAGCAAAAGAAGCAGGAGTTAAAGAGGCAAAGGTTAAAGTAGTAATCAACTATGGAGATGTTCTTGGAAAGAAGAAGTATCACGATGGGACAGTCCAAAGTCTTGCTGACTATCTTGTAGACTTCATTGTCGGCTTTGAAAGAGCAAGCAAAGACAGTAAACTCTATGATGAAAGCTATGTTGATTACTTTAATTCCTGGAGAGAATCCTTTGTAGCATGGAAGATTGTAAAAGAACATCCATTAGTAATTGAATATTACACTAACTATGCTGAGCTTGACGCAGAACTTACCGCATTATGGCCTACAACTTCAGTACTCTTCCCATGGCATGCTCTTGCCATAGGAATTAGAGCAGAAGAAGAAGGAAAACTTGCATTCTCTGCAGATAAAGCAGAAGCTACAAAGGTGGAATGGATGAACTATATTGGCGGACCAAGCCTTGGAATATTGAAAGAGATGCTTGATAAATCCCAGAAAGATAACTATGTACCATTCAAGAACTTTGTAGGAAAATATGTGAAAGAAGGAGAAATCAAGGAAAGATATAATGCCCTCTCCAACTGGTACAACAGGTTCAAACACTTCTGGGTAAGCAATGGTCCATACTACTTAGAAAAGGCAGACACTGTAGCTCATACAATTCTCTTAAAGAATGCTAAATTTTTGAAGTAATTGTTGTATAATATATACCCAGGGGGTAATTCCCCCTGGGTTTTTTTTTGAAATAATAACAAAGGAGGTTGATGAACATAGAAGGAATTAAAAAAATTCTCACTTATTTTTTAAAAAGAGCTGTTGCCGTATTTATTACTATTGCAATAGCAATTTATCTAACCATTGTTATAGCTAATGCTGGAGGATACGTGGATAAAATCATAGAGGATGAGATAAGAATGAATGTAGCCATGGCTATAAGAAATGATCCCACAGTAAGAGGTTTTACCGATGAACAAAAACAAAAAATAATAGAAAACAGAGTAAAAAATGAAATGAGAAGAAGAGGTCTTGATCAACCATTCATAATAAGAAGTATTTACCATTTAAAAAGGGCACTTTTGCTTGATCTTGGTACTGCCTCCTCTATGACCAGTGATAGTGGCTCTATGCTTGTAAAAAATATCATCTTAGAGAGAATTCCCCTCTCTATACTTCTTTTTACCACCATAACTTTAATTAACTTTTTCTCTGCATTATATTTAGGGTTAAAACTTTCCAGAAGATATGGATCCTTCCTTGACAAATTAATAGTTTATCTTTCTCCTCTTTCTACCATTCCTGGATGGTTTTATGGTATATTTCTCATAATGATTTTTTATTCATGGCTTCATATATTGCCTCCAGGAGGTTTTATTGACTTTCCTCCCCCACCAACTTTATTAGGGAGGATATTAAATATTGCTAAACACATGATTTTACCCATTCTTTCTTGGTTTATAAGTTCTATTTTCTTGAGTACCTATAGTGAAAGGAATTTCTTTTTAATTTATTCTACTGAAGACTATGTGGAGGTAGCAAAGGCGAAGGGACTCCCAGATAAAATCATAGAAAGAAGATATATCCTAAGACCTGCTCTACCTCCTATTATTACTTCTTTTGCCCTTGCTCTTATCTCTTCATGGATGGGTGCAATCGTAACAGAAGCAGTATTTAACTGGCCTGGCCTTGGCATGGTCCTAAGTAGAGCTATAGGAAGCTTTGATGCACCAGTCATAGTTGGAGTCACAGTAATTTATGCCTATCTACTTGGAGCAACAGTACTGCTTTTAGATTTTATATATGCCCTTATTGATCCTCGAGTGAGAGTATGAGGTGATAGACATGGATAACATGGAATTTACGTCATCCTATAGTTTAAAAGGAATATTAAGAGAAGTTTTAAGATATAAAACAGGAGTTTTCTCTCTTTTAATATTTGCTATACTTATTCTTTTATCTGTCTATGCTTATTTGAGCATGCCTTATGATAAGGCAAAAGAACTTTGGAACGATAGCCAAGCTTGGCTAAAGTACCCAAGAAATGCCATACCCACATGGTTAGCATTTTTTACAGGGAAAAACCTACCTAAGAACATATATCTAAAAGATCCAAAGATAGAAAGCGTCTCTGAAACTCCTAAAATAGTAAAATATGTGTATGACATAAACTATACTTATGATGATTTTCCCAGTGAATTTAACATATTTCTAAATAGTACTTTTAAAAACAATCCTCCTAATCTAAGAATCTACTGGATAAATCCATATGGAGATAGAATATTGCTCTTTGAAAAAGTTCAAAGAGCAGAGAAAGATATTTTTTATATTGGAAATGAATCTTCTATAGAACAAAAATTCATAGAGTATTATAAGGAAAAATTAGGTTTTTATCCCAATTTCCCTGTTACAGTCATGCGTGGACTCTTTGGAGAAACAGAAAATCCAAAGGTTAATAAAGGAAACTACAAACTCGAAATAGAAGTTCAATTTACTGATAAAAGTGATACCATCGAGATAGAGCCCATAATTTACGGAAAAGTTTATGGAGTCGCAGGAACAGATCATCTAAGAAGACCTTTAGAACTTGGAATTTTATACGGAACTCCTATTGACCTTGCCTTTGGGCTTGGAGCTTCTTTAAGTATTACTGTAATACAATTAATATTAGCTACTGTAAGTGGTTGGTATGGGGGATGGGTAGACAATCTTATACAAAGATTAACTGAGATATACATGTTACTTCCATTTCTGCCTCTCATGATTATGATTTCCTTATTCTATAAATTAACCATTTGGCAACTATTAGTAGTATTAATAATCCTAAGCCTTTTTGGTTCTGGAATAAAGACCCAAAGAGCCATGGTTCTTCAAGTAAAAACACTACCTTATATAGAAGCTGCAAGAACTTATGGAGCAAGCAATATGAGGATAGTTTTCCTATACATTATTCCTAAGATATTACCCCCGGTAATCCCAGGGTTAATTATTAGTATACCTGCTTATATATTTTTAGAAGCAATTTTATCCCTTTTTGGCGTACTTGACCCCACAGAGCCAACTCTCGGAAGGATAATTGAAGAAGCCTTTCAAAATGGTGCTTTGTATAAAGGCTTTTATTACTGGGTAATTGAACCTTCATTAATCATTGTATTATTAGCTATATCTTTTGCACTTTTAGGCTTTGTCATAGATAGAATAGTTAATCCAAGACTTAAAGAAGTATAGGAGTGGTAACATGGCAAACACAGTTCTTAAGTTAAATAATTTCACGGTAGTTTATAAGACCCAACAGGGGCCTTTAGAGGCAGTAAGAAATGTAAGTTTTGAGCTCAAAGAGGGAGAAACTCTTGCCATCGTAGGAGAGTCAGGTTGTGGAAAAAGCTCCCTTGCAAGGGGAATATTAAGACTATTCCCAAGAAATTTAGAAAAAGCAAGTGGAGAAATATATATCAATGAAACGGAGGTACTTTCTTTAAAAGAGGAAGACTTCCGAAAGAATATAAGATGGAGCAAAATATCTATGGTATTTCAAGGAGCAATGAATTCACTAAATCCCATATTAAAGATAGTCCATCAAGTAGCAGAACCATTGATAGTACACTTTGGAATGGAAAAGACATCTGCCTACAAAAGAGCAAAAGAAATACTGAATTTAGTGGGTATTTCCGAGTCTTTCGCAGAAAGATATCCTTTTGAGCTTTCGGGAGGTATGAAACAACGGGTAGTGATAGCTATGGCCCTTGTAACCCGCCCTAATATTGTAATATTAGATGAACCTACATCAGCTCTCGATGTGATCACCCAAGCAAATATAATGAATCTTTTAAAAGTTTTAAAGAAGGAACTCAATCTAAGTTACATTTTCATTACTCATGATATAGCTACAGCTAGTGAACTTGCAGATAGGGTTGCAGTTATGTATGCGGGAGAAATTGTAGAAATAAGTCCATCGGAAAAATTCTACAATTCACCAGCCCATGGCTATACTATGATGCTTTTAAATAGCGTTCCCACTCTTAAGACTACAAAAAAGCTAAAATCCATTCCAGGATCTCCACCAAGCCTAATTAATCCACCATCAGGATGCAGATTTCATCCTCGTTGTCAATATGTTATGGATATATGTAGAGAAAAAGAACCTCCCATGTTTAAAAAAGACGAAGAACATTATGCAAAATGTTATATAGGTGAGAGCCATGAGTAACAATAATAATATTTTATTAAGGGTTGAGAACTTAAAAGTTTGGTTTGAAATAAGAAAAAACATTTTAGCAAAGCCCATGTATGTAAAAGCTGTAGATGGGGTAAATTTTGAGCTTAAAAAGGGAGAATCCATATCCTTAGTTGGAGAAAGTGGCTCAGGAAAAACCACCTTAGGAAGAACTATATTAAGACTATATGAACCCACAGATGGAAAAATTGTCTTTGAAGACAAAGATATAACAAAAGCTGATTACAAAGAGCTAAATTGGTATCGAAAGGAAACTGGATTTGTTCAGCAAGATCCTTTTGGTGCTTTAGTTCCCCATTTTACCATATATAGAATTTTAGAAGAACCTCTTTTAATAAACAAAATTGGAACTCCCGGAGAAAGAAGAGAAATGATCTTCAAAGCTTTAGAGGAAGTTAAGCTTACACCAGTAACCGATTTTATTGGAAAATATCCTCACATGATATCAGGGGGGCAAATGCAAAGGGTGGTCATAGCAAGAGCATTAATTATGAAACCAAAACTTGTAATAGCAGATGAACCAGTATCCATGCTTGATGCCTCGGTAAGGATAGAGATCCTTGAACTCCTAAGAGATCTTCAAGAAAGCCACCATATGAGTATGATATATATCACCCATGACCTTGCTACAGTAAGAGCTTTCTCAAACTGGATCTTCATAATGTATGCAGGAAATTTAGTAGAAAGAGCAAGAACAGAAGAATTATTAAATAATCCATTGCATCCTTATACAAAAGCCCTTCTTTCTGCAATACCAGATCCTGATCCTCAAAACCGCTTCAAACTAAGGGAAGTTCCACCAGGAGAGCCACCAAACCTAATTAATCCACCATCAGGGTGCAGATTTCATCCTCGTTGTCAATATGTTATGGATATATGTAAAGAGAAAGAACCAGAAGAGATTGAAGTATCAAAAGAACACTGGGTTAAATGTTGGTTATATAAAAAGGGGTAAGCGTTTAAGCTTACCCCTTTTTTATTAATCTATCTAAAACGGTTTTATATCCTTCAGCACCATAAAGCAAAAACTTTTTGACTCTGCTTATAGTGGCAGAACTTGTTCCTGTTTCTCTCTCAATCTCCTCATAAGATTTTCCTTCATATAGCATTTTAGCAACCTTTAATCTCTGAGATAATTCTTTTATTTCTGTGATAGTACAGATGTCTTCAAGAAACCTCAAAACTTCTTCCTCATTTTTGAGAGTAAGTAAAGCCTTTACGAGAAAGTAAATATCATCATCTATCCACTTAGGATTATAACTCAATAATATTCCCCCCTAATTTTTTGATAGTCTCACCAAAATTTGGAAAAGATATACTTATACTATTACTCTCTACTATCGTTTCTCCGTCAGCAAGAAGTCCTGCAATAGCAAAAGACATAGCAATTCTATGATCATTATAGGTTTCTATTTCATTTCCATTTAATTTTGTAGGACCATATACTGCAAATCCCTCATCAATTATCTCTGCCTTTCCCCCCATTTTATTTATTCCATCAACCACTGCCTTAATTCTATCAGACTCCTTCACTTTCAATTCTCCTACGTCTTTAAAAACACTCTTTCCTTTTGCTTGAGTTGCTATTATTGCCAAAATAGGAACTTCGTCAATAAGCTTTGGTACAATCTCTCCCCTTACCTCAAAGGATTCTAATATTGAGAATTCTACTATTAAATCCCCAATAGGCTCTCCCCCTTCTTCCCACTGATTAAGAATCTGAATTTTGGCACCAGCTTCTTTAAGTACACTTAACATGCCTATTCTTGTCGGATTAATCCCAACATTTTTAATAACAATCTTAGATCCTTCTACTAATAGTCCTGCAGCAATAATAAAAGCTGCCGAAGAGAAATCTCCAGGAATGTTAAAATCTTTATTTTTAAAGCCTTCTATACCATGAGTCTTTAATGTCAAACCATTTCTTATAAGAGGTAATCCCAAATATTGAAATATTCGCTCGGTATGATCCCTTGATAAAGATGGTTCTGTAACAGAAGTTTCCCCATCAGCAAGAAGACCCGCAATAAGCAGTGCAGATTTTACTTGAGCGCTTGCTACACTCAATGTATGATCTCTTCCTTTGAGTTTTTCTCCTTTTATAGCAAGAGGAGGATTATTACCACCGTTTCTTCCCCATATCTTTGCTCCCATCCCTAAAAGAGGTTCCACAACCCTCTTCATTGGTCTTCTTCTTAAAGAATCATCTCCCGTGATTACCGAGAATATTCCCGGAAGGCCACTTAAAAGGCCAGTAAATAGTCTAATAGTAGTCCCTGAATTTCCAGCATCCAGAACATTTTCAGGCTCTCTAAATCCATTTATGCCATTTCCTTTCACTTTGATCACATTCTCACAGATTTCAATACTTGTTCCAAGAGCTCTTAAACAGTTCATTGTAGAAATACAATCCTGAGAGAAAAGAAAATTCTTTATAATACTTTCCCCTTCACCCATAGAGGAAAATATTAAAGCTCTATGAGAGATAGATTTGTCTCCAGGAATCTTTATCTCTCCCATTAAACTCCTACTTTTCTTAATCATCAATTTTCCCATTTTAATCCCTCAACTTTAACCTTTTTTCTTTAGATTCTTTGAATAATTTTTCTATACTTACAAAATCCTCCTTTTCTAATTTTTCAACTAGATCTCTTAAAGTCTTCTCAAATTCGCCTAAAGCTTTCTTTATTTTTATATTATTCTCTTTCACAATATCAACCCATAAATTATAATCACTTTTGGCTATTCTTGTTATATCTTTAAACCCACTTCCAAAAAAGTCTATGTTATTTTCATTTATAGCTACATAAGATAACAAATAAGCAATAATTTGAGGAAGATGACTTGTAAAAGCAAGAATTTCATCATGCACCTCAGGATCAATAATAAGAGGAGTTGCATTTATTTTCTTTAGTAGCTTTTCTAAACTCCCAATTTTCTCCTTAGAAACTTCTATAGCAGGACATAAGAAATAAATCTTTCCGTCGAAAAGATTATCCACAGCCCCTAAAGGGCCCGATATCTCTCTTCCTGCAAGGGGATGCCCCCCTATAAAAATCTTTCTTAAAAATTCATCATTATTTACATAACTCATAATTTTAGATTTTGTACTTGCCGTATCAGTTATAATGACTCCTTCCTTTACATAGCTTTCAATATTCTTAACCACATCCATGACTGACGAAGGATGTACAGATATAAATACACAATCTGTCTCCCTAATTAGATCTTTAAAACGATCTAATCTTTTTTCTAAGACATCAAAGATCTTTTTTTCTGAGAGATACCCTAAAACTTCACAATCATTATCCACCCCCCAAAGATAAAGATCACCAAATCCTTTTTTAAGGGAAAGGGCTAAGGAAGTACCTATTAATCCGAGTCCTACAATACCTATTATCATAACCTTCTCCCTACAGCACTCGCTATAGCTTTCAATTCATTCATTAACCTTCTAAAATCAGAAAAGGTAAGAGATTGGGGTCCATCAGAAAGAGCTTTCTCAGGATGTGGGTGTACTTCTATTATTAATCCATCTGCCCCTGCAGCAATAGCAGCCTTTGCCATACTGGGTACATACCTATAATTTCCAGTACCATGACTCGGATCTACAAATACTGGAAGGTGCGTCTTCTCCTTTAAGGCAGGAATAATAGAAAGATCTAAAGTATTTCTAGAAAAATCAGAAAAAGTTCTTATTCCTCTTTCACAAAGGATAACTTCAGAATTTCCTCCGAGCAAAATATACTCTGCTGCAAACAAGAATTCCTCTAAAGTTGCCGAAAGCCCTCTCTTAAGAAGAACTGGTTTTCTTAATTTTCCAACCTCCTTTAATAAAGTAAAGTTCTGCATATTTCTTGCCCCTATTTGGATAATGTCTACATATTCTGCAACTATGTCCAAATCTCTTGGATCCATAACCTCTGTTATTACAGGTATATCAAACTCATTTTTTACTTCATAAAGGAGCTTTAACCCTTCTATTCCTAATCCTTGGAAACTATAAGGAGATGTACGAGGCTTAAATACCCCTCCTCTTAAAACCTTAGCTCCTACTTCTTTAACAAATCCTGCAATCTCACGAAGTTGTTCTCTGCTTTCTACGGCACAAGGTCCGGCCATGACAACTATCTCTTCATTTCCAATTTCTACTTGGTTTACTTTTATCCTAGTCCCCTGAGGGTTAAATTCCTTTGTAACTAATTTATAAGGTGTTAAAATAGGAATAACTTGCTCTACAAAAGGAAAAGAGCTTATCTGCTCCATTATAAGAATCTTTTCTTCCATTCTTTTCTCACCAATTGCCCCTATGACAACTTTATTTTCCCCTCTTGATATATGAGCCCCATAATTATATTCCTTTAATTTATCTATTACTTTTTGTATATCCTCCTCAGTAGCACCAGACTTAAGCACAATAATCATACTTTTCTTTCCTCCCTAAGCGTAAAATTTAAATGATTTACCAGTAAAATATGAATCCTAAACTCATAAAAATCACTTTCCATAATCATCACCTTCCTTTAAGATCTTTATTATATCCTTTTCCTCTATATCTTCTACAATCTCTACCCTTCCTATTTCTCTTGGTAGAATAAGTCTAAGTTTTCCTCCATATGCTTTTTTGTCCCTTTTTATATACTCCATTAAATCCTCAATTCTATATGGACTTTTAATTTTAAATCCAAAAAGCATTAGTAATTCTTTTAATCTTTCTAAAACCTCATAATTGCAAAATCCAAGCTTATATCCTAAATAAGTAGCCAAAAGCATACCAATTGCTACAGCTTCACCATGTAGAAACCTCCTATATCCTCCTTTCGCCTCTATAGCATGTCCAAAAGTATGACCAAAGTTTAAAATCATTCTCAAAGACGATTCTTTTTCATCTTTCTCAACCACATACTTCTTACAAAGAAGGCTTTCCTTTATAACATACAGAAGTTTATCAACATCCTTGCTCAATATAGAATCAACGTTCTTTTCAAGAAACTTAAAGAATTCATAATTCATGATCATTCCATACTTTATAACTTCTGCGATGCCACTTTTATACTCTCTCTCAGAAAGAGTATCCAGAGTCTTTATATCTATGATTACTGCATCAGGATGATAAAAAGTTCCTATCAAGTTTTTCCCTTCCCTTATGTTTATTCCTGTCTTTCCACCTATGGAACTATCCACCTGAGAAAGTAAAGTTGTAGGAATTTGAATATATTTTATACCTCTCATATAAATGGAGGCTATAAAACCAGTAAGATCTCCCACAACACCACCACCAAAAGCAAAAAGAGCACTTCTCCTATCAGCCATTCTCTTCGCAAGCTCTTTGGAGATTTTTATTACCTCTTGAAAAGATTTACTTTTTTCTCCTACAGGAACGTAAATAACATTTTCCTCAGGAATAGATAAATCCTCCTTATAAATCTCCCGTAGAAAAGGATGAGTTATAAGAAAAGATGAAGAATATTTATCCCAATATTCCTTTATAAGCCTTCTCAATATGTTATAACCAATATATATGGGGTATTTTTTATCCTTCAAATCAATAGTTAACTCTTCCATCCTAACCTCTCATAAACATACTTTTTGTATTTTTCAAAACTTTCTTTTATTTCACTTATATGATCCCCTGAAAATTTATTCAAAAACTCTTTTGCCAGAACAAAAGCCAACATTGACTCTCCTACTACCCCAGCAGCAGGCACTACACAAACATCACTTCTCTCATAATATCCATCAGTAATCTTCTTTTCTTTGATATCAAAAGTTTTAAGAGGTCTTCTCAAAGTAGGTATAGGTTTAACAAAGGCCCTAACCATAATAATCTCACCGTTCGAAATTCCACCCTCAATCCCACCAGCATAATTTGTCTTTCTAAGTCTATTTTCTCCAAAATAAAACTCGTCATGAACTTTTGAACCCTTATTTAAGCTCGCATAAAGGGCTTCTCCAATCTCCACCCCCTTAACCGAGGGTATACTCATAATGGCATGAGAGATAAGAGCATCAAGTCTTTTGTCCCAATGAACATGACTTCCAAGCCCAATAGGTACTCCTCTTGCAAGAAGAACAAACCTTCCCCCAAGGGTATCTCCTTCTTCCTTAGCTTTATCTATTAATTCTTTTGCCTGTCTTTCCTTTTCTTCATCAATCATCCTCAAATCTGATTTTTCTGCTTTCCTCTTTAGAACATCCCATTCAAAATTGTTAATATCAAATCTGTTTTCAATACTATCTATGGCTTCTACGAAGCTTATAATCTCAATACCAAACTCGGAAAGAAAAGCCTTAGCAATAGCGCCTACTGCAACTCTTGCCGCTGTTTCTCTTGCACTGGCTCTCTCAAGAACATTTCTTATGTCTTCAAAGTGATACTTAATTGCTCCAGCAAAATCCGCATGACCAGACCTTGGCTTTGTAACCATTTTTTCTTCCAAAATTTCTTCAGGGTCCATTACATTCTTCCAATTCTCCCAATCCCTATTTTTTATAACAATTCCAATGGGAGTTCCAAGAGTGTATCCTCCCCTTACTCCAGAAATTATTTCTACTTCGTCTCTTTCTATTTCCATTCTCTTACCACGTCCATATCCTATCTGCCTTCTTCTCAACTCTTTATTTATATACTCCGATGTTATATGAAGACCTGCAGGTACCCCCTCTAAAATCGCCATAAGAGCCTTTCCATGGGATTCTCCAGAGGTCAAAAATCTCATAATAACTTTTCAGCCTCCCTTTTCATTACCTCAAAGGGTCCCACAAAACCAAACCATTTTTCCCAAGAAAGACATGCTTGATATATGAGCATATCAAGTCCATTTTTGTAAGGCACATTATTTTCTTTTGCGAGTTTTAATAAAGGAGTCTCTTTGGGATTGTATATGATGTCATATACAAAAACTAATTTTTTAAAGTCTCCATTCCATGGAGTTTCTTTTCCATCAAGACCAATAGAAGTGGTATTTATCAAAATTACTTTTTCACTAATTTTTTCCCTATCCTCCCAAGGTATAACTTTTATTTCAAAATTCTTGTTTTTCTTTACCTCGACAGCAATTTTTTCTGCTCTTTCGTAAGTTCTGTTAGTTAAATAAACCTCTTTAAATCCATATTCAAGTACAGCATAAATTACTGCCCTTGCTGCGCCTCCTGCTCCTAAAATTAAACAAGAAAAATCACTACTTAGATTTAAATCCTCAAGAGTCTTTAAAAATCCGCCAAAATCAGTATTGTCCCCTTTCCATTTATGGTTTTCCCTATAAACTGTGTTTACTGCTCCAAGAATATTAGAAATCTCTGATATTTCATCCAAAAACTCTATTATACTTTCTTTATGAGGTATAGTAACATTTAAGCCATAAATAGGAAGGTATTTAATTCCTAAAATTGCTTTGGAGAAAAATTCTGGTTCAATAGGGATGTTTAAGTATAAAGCATCAATAGATAATGCCCTAAAAGCGGCATTGTGAATGTAAAAAGATATGGAATGCCCTAATGGGTAACCTATAAGTCCATATAACTTTGTCGATGGAGAAATCAAAGAAATTAATCACCTCTCTTTCTTTTAATCCTCTCCCCATTGAGGTAAATTTAAAGGTTAATTTATCAAAAAAGATTTATCTTGTCAAACCGAAAGTATCTTACTTAAAAACTCAATGGTTCTTTCCTCTTTTGGGTGTTCAAAAATCTCCTTAGGAGTACCTTCTTCAACAATTCTCCCTTGATCCAAAAAGATCACCCTATTTGCTACCTCTTTAGCAAACCCCATCTCATGAGTTGCAATTATCATGGTCATACCTTCGTGGGCAAGTTCTCTCATAACATCTAAAACCTCTTTTGTCATTTCGGGATCTATAGAGGAGGTAGGCTCATCAAACAGCATTACTTCTGGTTCCATGGCAAGAGCTCTTGCTATAGCAATTCTCTGTTGTTGTCCCCCTGAAAGTTGAGATGGATAACTCTTTGCTTTGTCTACAAGACCAACTCTTTTTAAAAGTTCATATGCTTTTTCTGTAGCAATTTTAGGATCCATTTTCTTAACCTTTATAGGAGCAAGAGTTATATTGTCAAGTACCGTAAGATGTGGGAAAAGATAAAAAAGTTGAAAAACCATACCAACTTTTTGCCTAACCTTATTTATATCTACGGAAGAATCAGTTATTTTTATCCCATCAATGTAAATCTCTCCTTCAGTAGGCTCTTCCAGTCTATTTATACACCGAAGAAGAGTACTTTTTCCTCCTCCACTGGGACCTATGATCACAAGTACTTCACCTTTTTTAACCTCTAAATTTATTCCTTTTAAAACATGAAGATGTTTAAATTTCTTGTGTAAATTAACTACTTTAATCACCTGTCTTCAACCTCTTTTCTAACCATACTGAAAGTCTTGTTAAAGGTAAGGTCATTAATAAATATATTAACGTTACTCCTAAAAATGGACTAAATACATTTGCCTTCCAAGCCACGATCTCCCTTCCTGCTCTAAGAAGCTCTGTAACTGCAAGAGTAGAGGCTAAAGAGCTTTCCTTTAACATAGAGACAAACTCGTTAGTTAAAGGTGGAAGAATCCTTCTAAAGGCTTGAGGAAGAATTATATATCTCATAGCTTGAAAATAGGTCATGCCAAGAGATCTTGCAGCTTCCATTTGCCCTTTATCAATAGACTGTATTCCACTCCTAAATATTTCTCCAGTGTATGCAGCACTATTTAAAGATAAACCTACAATTGCAGCAGTTATAGCCCCTAAATTTATTCCAAAAGAAGGCAGAGCATAATAGATGATCAGAAGTTGCATTAAGAGAGGAGTGCCTCTTATTACTTCTACATATATGGTAGAGGGAATTCTTAATAGGTAGTTTTTGGATATACGAGCAAGTCCTAAAAATAAGCCAAGAATTATCCCAAAAGCTACCGAAATTACTGAAAGGCGCAATGTAACCACTGCGCCTTTCAGTAAATAAGGTATACTTTCGATAAATATATTTATATTAAAATCCAACTTCTCACCTCTTATTACTTAGGTGGTTCTACACCAAACCACTTTTTGTATATCTGATTATATTTACCAGTTTTCTTTAGATTAATCAATATCTCATTTATTTTCTTTAAAAGATCTTTATCTTCCTTTCTCACTGCTATCCCATATTGCTCTATAGTAAAAGGCTTTCCAACACATTTTAGTTTTGGATTATTCTTAGAATAATAAAGAGAAACTGGCAGATCGTTAATAACCGCATCCAATCTTCCTAACTCAAGATCCATAAAGGCTTCAGGAATAGTTTCATAACTTCTAATCTCTTTTATCCCTATCTGATCTTTTAATTTCTTTGCAGTAAGTTCTCCGGTTGTTCCAAGTTGTACCCCAACTACTTTATCCTTTAAATCTTTTTCCGACTTAATATCTTTATTTTCACTTCTCACCACAATAATCTGTCCCGAATCATAATAAGGAATGGAAAAATCAATTTCTTTTTTTCTTTCTTCGGTTATAGTCATGGCAGAAATTATGATGTCAAACTTTTTAGCCTTTAGGGCTGCAATTATACCATCAAAAGATGTATTTATAACCTGTAATTTAACCCCAAGAGCTTTTGCAATTTCCTGAGCAATATCAATATCAAAACCTACAGGTTTATCACCCTCCATAAATTCAAAGGGAGCATATGCCACATCGCTTCCTACCTTTAATACTCCTACTTTTTTAATCCTCTCAACAGCACCAGCCCCTAAAACAGGATATAGCACCAAAAGAAAAAACAAAAAACTTATAATTATACCTTTCCGCATATTTTTGCCTCCTGACTGCATAATTTTTAAAAGTATAAGAACAAAACTTTTAAAAAGTCAAGTATAATATCTAAATGGAGGTGAAAAAATGGATTATTTAATAAGAGGAATCTCAATGGACAAAAGAATTGTAGCATATGTAGCAAGAACAACTGATCTTGTGGAACAAGCAAGAAAAATCCATAAAGCTTCTCCTACAGCTATTGCAGCCCTTGGCAGAACCCTTACCCTTGCTGCAATCATGGGAAAAATGCTTAAAAAAGACGAGGAAAGAATAAGTTTACAGATAACTGGAAATGGTCCTTTGGGAAATATTTTTGCAGAAGCAGATCCTAAAGGAAACGTAAGAGGGTTTATCAAAAGAGCATATATTGATTTACCGCCAACTCCTGATGGAAAATTAGATGTGCCATCAGCTGTTGGTAAAGATGGAACTCTTAGTGTAATAAGAGATTTAGGTTTAAAAGAGCCTTATAGAGGAGTTGTACCTCTTATTTCTGGGGGTATAGCCAAGGATTTAGCTTATTATTTTACCTATTCAGAGCAATTGCCTTCGGCAGTAGCTGCTGGAGTATACGTAAACAAAGATGGCAGAGTAATTTCTGCAGGAGGATATATTGTTCAAATAATAGAAAATGCTGATAATGATATGGTTGATATTCTGGAAAGTAATATTAAAAATCTTGATCCTCCAAGCAAAATGATTCTTGAAGGTAAAACCCCTGAGGAAATAATGAGTAAAATTTTCAAAGATATTGACTATGAACAATTCTCAAGGGAGTACTTAAAATATTCCTGTAGATGTAATAGAGAGAGGGCAGAAAATACTCTTATAGCATTGGGGATTAAAGAATTAGAAGAACTAATTGAAAAGGAAAAATCTATTGAGGTTAAGTGTGAATTCTGTGGTAAAATTTATATTTTTAACAAAAATAATATAGAAGAAATAATAAACCAACTAAAAAACAAAACATAAGGGAGCCCATGATTAGGCTCCCCCTTTAATAACCTCTTCTAAAGGTACATATGGGAGATCAAAAGCCTTTGCTACTTCTTCATGAGTTATCTTTCCATATGCTATATTAACTCCCCTTGATAAACTTCTATTCTCCATTACTGCTCTTTTCCATCCTTTATCCGCAATTTCTATCACATAAGGCAAGGTATTTAAAGTCAAAGCTCTTGTAGAAGTTCTTGGTACAGCACCAGGCATATTTGCTACGGTATAATGTATTACTCCTTCCTCCTCATATATGGGATCTCTGTGAGTGGTAGGACGAGAAGTCTCCGCACAACCACCCTGATCTATAGCCACATCCACAAGTACCGAACCCTTTTTCATGTTTTTAAGAAGCTCTCTTGTAATAATCTTAGGGGCCTTTGCACCTGGAACCAAAACTGCTCCAATAACAAGATCAGCATATTCAATAGCCATTCTTACATTGTATTCGTCAGCAAACATAGTTATAACTTTACCCTGAAAGTAATCATCAATAAATCGTAATTTCCTGGGATTTATATCAAGAACTGTAACTGAAGCACCCATTCCATAAGCAATTCTTGCTGAATTAAATCCTACATTTCCAGCTCCAATTATCACCACATTTGCTGGAGGAACTCCAGGAACTCCTCCAAGTAAAATTCCTCTTCCTCCAAAGGTTTTTTCTAAATACTTAGCACCCTCTTGAGGAGCCATCCTCCCAGCTATTTCACTCATGGGAGCTAAAAGAGGTAAAAAACCATCGTCAGTTTGAACAGTCTCATAAGCTATACCAATAATTTTTCTTTTTAAAAGGTTCATAGTTAAATCTTGTGACGCTGCAAGATGCAAGTAAGTAAAAAGAATTTTGCCTTCAGAAAGAAGATTGTACTCTTCAGGTAATGGCTCCTTAACTTTCAATATGAGTTCTGCCTCATAAAAAACATCTTCATGTCTTTCCACAATCACAGCTCCGGCTTTAGCAAATTCCTCGTCTGAAAAACCACTTCCAAATCCTGCTCCTTTTTCTATAAGAACTTTATGCCCTCTTTTAACTAAAGTCTCCACTCCTCCAGGAACAATAGCTACCCTATTCTCTTCAGGTTTAATTTCCTTAGGAATTCCAATTATCATAATTTAACTCCCCCTTGAGTATAAATAATAATAAACTCCAATTAAGGTTTTAGAGTCTTCAAACCTATTTTCAAAAAGATACCTTTTAACCTCTTCTTTATTTAAAGTTATAACCTCTAAAAACTCGTCTTCGTCAGGGTTATTCTTTGTTTTTCTTAAGTTGGTTGCCTCAAAAAGATATAAAATCTCATTGCTTATTCCTGGAGATGGATAAAAGGTATGAATAAGCCTTAAATTTCCAGGAACATAACCTATCTCCTCTTCCAATTCCCGATAAGCACATTCCTCAGGATTTTCTCCTTGATCTAATTTTCCAGCCGGAATCTCAAGAAGAATTTTTTTTGCTGGTAAGCGATATTGCTTCACAAAAAATAAAGATCCATCTTCTAAAATTGGCAAAATTGCCACAGCTCCAGGATGATGCACTACTTCTCTCTTAGTCTCTTTCCCGTTTATAAGTACAACTCTGTACTCCTTAACTGTAATTATCCTTCCTTTATATTTTTCACTCTCTTCTATTATTTTTTCTTCCAATTCAATTTTCACCTCCTCTATCATTTAAAGCTCCTCTACTCTTAAGTTCTGATGCTTTAACTAATAATTCCTTTGCATGCTGTTGACTAACATCAGAAACTATACTTCCGCCAAGCATCCTTGAAAGTTCAAGAATTCTTGATTTATCCTCAAGCATGGAAACTCTAATTCGAGTCTGATCATTCACTACCTTTTTTTCTACATGGAAATGATAATCTGCCCAAGCAGCTATCTGAGGCAGATGGGTCACACAGAAAATTTGTCTCTTTTTTGATATATTCCACAACTTTTGTGCAAGAAGATAAGCAGTCTCTCCCCCTATTCCAGCATCAATTTCATCAAAAACAAGCACAGGAGTGTTATCCACCTCATTCAAAATAGTCTTCAAAGCCAACATGACCCTGGATAATTCTCCTCCAGATGCTACGTGCCTTAATGGCTTAAATAACTCTCCAGGATTGGAAGACAACATAAACTCTATCACTTCCCTACCTTTTTCACTTATTTTTACTCCATTTATATTCAATCCCGAAGACGGCTCCATAAATTCAACAGCAAATTTTGCATGTTCCATTCCAAGCTCGGAAAGCTCTTCTTCCACTCTCTTAACAAAATCTTCTACCATATTCCTTCTCATCTCAGAGAGTTTTTCGCTTTCATAGAGAAGTTTCTCTTCAACAGCACTTATTTCAGCTTCAATATTTTCCAATCGCGCCTCCATATTAGAGAGCATATCAAGTTCTTCTTTTGCTTTTTCTTTATAATTCAATATCTCCTCAATATTTTTCCCATATTTTCTCTTGAGTTGTGAGATTCGATATAGTCTCTCTTCAATTTCCTCAATTGTGGATGGCTCAAAACTCATACTATCTTTATATCTAATGAGATTGTCCACCGCCTCTCCAAGGTAAACCTTTGCATTTTCAAGTAGACTAACAATATTTCCCACATTTTCATCCATAGAGGAAAGAGATCTAATAATATCTAAACCTTCTCCTAATTGTTCAAAAGCTGACATCCCCTCTGGATTTTCATATAAAAACTTAATAGCTTCTTCTATGCCTACTCTTACTTTTTCGTAATTTTGCAATTTCTGTCTTTCCTCTAATAATTCTTCTTCTTCACCTATTCTTAAATTTGCTTTCTCAATTTCCTCTATCTGAAAAGATAAAAGATCAATCCTTTGTTGTCTTTCTTTTTCCTTACCATATATCTCGTCCCTTTCAGAATAGAGATTTCTCAGCTTCAGAAATAACTCCTTCACCTTATTCTTTTGATCTAATAATTCTTCTCCACCAAGCCTATCAAAAACCTCAAGTTGAAAATCCCTATGAAGTATTTTCTGATGTTCATGTTGTCCATGAATTTCAACAATATTTGAAAGAAGTCTTTCCAACATTCCTACTGTAACAAGTTCACCATTAACTCTACATTTGCTTCTTCCACTCTTATTTAGCTCTCTAGAAACTAAAAGAGTACCATCTTTTTCTTTTGGAATTTCCCATTCATCAAGTAATCTTTCTACCTCTTCATTCATGGTAAACATGGCTTCAACTACACTCCTATTACTTCCTGACCTAATAATATCCGTCGAGGCTCTCTCTCCTAAAAGAAAAGCAAGAGCATCTACCAAAAGAGATTTTCCAGCACCTGTCTCACCCGTTATAACATTCAGACCATCATGAAAATCCAAGGTAATCTCATCTATGATTGCAAAATCTTTTACTCTTAACGCTAATAACATTCTTCTCTACCTCCAATGTAGTTTCTTTTTAAGTCTATTTACAAAATCCCATCCAGGCAGGAAAATTAATCTTCCATAAAAATCTGCTTTACTAATGGTAATTTCATTCTTATTACTTACAATATCAATTTCCTTACCATCAATCCATATCTCAACTTGGGTTGACTTCCTCTGAAATTTTACTTGTATATTAATATTATTCAGATCTAAAACCAACGGCCTTGAAGATAAAGAATGAGCACATATAGGAATCACCTCTGTAACTTCTAACTCAGGGAAAATAATTGCACCACCAGCCGAAAGAGCATAAGCGGTAGATCCTGCTGAAGTGGCTACAATTACTCCATCCGCCGGGGGAGTTAATATGGAACCATTGTTAAAGATAAAATTTATAGAAATTAGAGGGGTATTTTCTGATTTTAAAAAAACCACCTCATTGAATGCATAAAATACATTTTGATCAATAGTAAGCTTTATCACTGGATGCTTTTCAATAAAAAAATTCCCCTTTTCTATGGAATCAAGAAGTACATCAATATCCTTAAACTCCACAGTAGTCAAGAATCCGAGTCTTCCTGTATTAATACCGACTACAGGTATGTTATATATGGAAAGCTTTTGAAGAGTATAAAGAACAGTTCCATCTCCTCCAATTGCTACTCCAAGATCCACATTAGACCCCTCTGGAATAACCTCTATTCCTCTTCTTTCAGCCCAATCCTTTAATATATCTATTCCCTTTTTTGCCTCTCTTTTTTTGGGATTATAAAAAACTCCTATTTTTTGGAGCTTAATTTCCAATTTGAAAATGCCTCCTGAACTACTTTTTCTATCTCAACTTCTTCTATTTCTCGCTCTGGTTTTAAAGTAAATAATGAGGGATACTCAATATTTCCTTTACCTTCTTTGCTCAAATAATAAGTTAATTTTTGCATGTAAAAACCTTGCTCTTTTAAAGTTTCTTTAATATTCTCTAATATTTTTATATGTACGTCAATATTTTTTACTATTCCTCCTCTGCTTACTTCCTTAGGAGAGGCTTCAAATTGAGGTTTTATTAGGGGTATAATTATACTTTCACCATGCAAAAAACTTTTTATAGATGGAAATATCTTTAAAACAGATATGAAAGAAACATCAATAGTCACAATATCCACCTTTTCTGGAATATCGCCTTCTTTCAAATACCTCGCATTTATCCCTTCTTTCAATATTACTCTTGAATCTCTTCTCAATTTCTCATGAAGTTGTCCTTTTCCTACATCGACAGCATATACCCTTAAAGCTCCCTCTTGAAGAAGACAATCCGTAAATCCCCCCGTGCTTGCTCCTATATCTACTGCAATCTTTCCTTTGACATCAACTTCAAAAGTATCAATTGCTTTCTTTAATTTAAAACCGCCCTTACTAACATAGGGTATATTCTCTTTTATTTCAATCAGAGAGTCGATAGGAATTTTTAAATCAGGTTTAATTACAACGTTACCATTTACTTTCACTATGCCAGCTATAACAGCAGCTCTCGCCTTTTCCCTACTCTCAAAAAAGCCCCTTTTTACTAATAATACATCTAATCTTTCCTTTTCCTTCAAGCCTTACACCTTAATATCTTCCAAAACACTTATGATTTTTTCAGCTATTTTGTATTCATTAAGGCCATATATGTCTCTTAAGAGTTGTACATTTCCTTGCTCAATAAATTTATCAGGAAGTCCAATAGGAATAACTTTTTTATTAATTTTTAAGATGTTAATTAGTTCTGCTATAGCCCCAAAAAGTCCTCCTGTAATCACATTTTCTTCAACAGTTATTATAGTATTATGAGATAAAATTAGCTCCTCTAAAGTTAATATGTCTAAGGGCTTTAGAAATCTAACATTAACTACCGTAGGATAAATACCTTCTGATCTCAAAATATTCCCAGCTTCAACAGCAGGATAAACCATTGAACCAATAGCAAGAATCAATACATCCCTTCCTTGTTTCACTATTTCACTTTTTCCAATTTCAATTTTTTCAAATCTATTTTTTAATTCAACTCCTACTCCTTTACCTTTGGGATACCTTATAGCAAAGGGTCCGGGATAATTGATTGCAGTATACAAGAGATCTCTAAGTTCTGATTCATCTTTTGGAGCAGCGATAACCATATTAGGAATTAAACGCAAATATGAGAGATCAAAAATCCCCTGATGAGTGGGACCATCATCGCTTACTATACCTGCCCTATCCAAAACAAATGTTATAGGTAACTTTTGTAGACATACATCGTGTATTATTTGATCAAAAGATCTTTGTAGGAAAGTTGAATATATAGCAACTACAGGTTTTAAGCCGTTTTTTGCAAGACCTGCTGCAAAAGTTACTGCGTGTTGTTCTGCAATTCCTACATCAAAAAACCTTTCAGGAAACCTTTGTGCAAAATAAGAGAGTCCTGTCCCTTCAGGCATAGCAGCTGTTATTGCCACAACCTCAGGATACATTCCTCCAAGCTCTACTAAAGCTTTACCAAACACTTCCGTATAAGTTGGTACCTTTTTCTCTTTTTCAGATTTCGAGCCTATACTATGAAATTTAGATGGAGTTGCCTCTGCATCTTTATGTCCAATACCCTTCTTAGTGGTAACATGGATCAACACAGGACAAGACAAATTATCCTTTATTCCCTTAAAAACTGAGATGAGTAAAGGAATATCATGTCCATCAAAGGGACCAAAATATTTAAATCCTAAATATTCAAACATAGGATTCTCAAGAAGCAAACTTTTTAAGCTCCTCTCTAACTTTAAATCAAAAGCCAATAAACCTTTTCCTATGGATGAATTTTTTAATAAGTTTTGAGTCGTCTGTTTAAAAAATCTATATAGGGGATGTTTACGAAGCTTTGCTAAATATAAAGCCATAGCCCCCACATTAGGAGATATAGAATGCTCATTATCATTTAAAATCACAATAAGATCAGTATTTAAATAACCAATTTGGTTCAACGCCTCTAATGCCATACCTGATGTCAATGCTCCATCTCCTATTACAGCCACAACTTTATATTTTTCTCCCTTTAAATCTCTTGCCTTTGCAAAACCCAAAGCAGCAGAAAGAGATGTGCCCGCATGCCCCACAGCAAAATGGTCATATTCACTTTCCCAAGGAGCAATGTATCCACTAATTCCTCCATATTGACGTAGAGTATGAAAATCTTTTGCTCTTCCTGTTATTAATTTATGAGTATAGGCTTGATGTCCTACATCCCATATAATTTTATCCTTAGGAGCATCAAAGACATAATGAAGTGCTAAGGTTAGTTCTACTGTACCCAAATTGGATGCTAAATGTCCACCATTATTTTCTACAGTATTTATAATAATTTCTCTTATTTCAGAGGAAAGCTTTTTTAATTCCTCTATAGAGAGTTTTTTAAGATCCTTTGGAGACTCAATTTTCTGAAGTAACATCCACAAAACCCTCTTTTAATTTTTTTACCTCATCCCAATTTCTAACAATGTTTCTCAAAATGCCATTTATAAATCTTCCTGCTTCTGGACTCACATATTTTTTAGCAAGTTCCACCGCCTCATTCACAGTTACTCCCTGAGGAATGTCAGAAAAAGTAAACATCTCCGCAATTGCCATTCTCAAAATGTTCTTTTCAATGGTTCCAATTCTCTCAAGCTTCCAATTTTTACTGAATTTACTAATTATTTCATCAGCCAAATCTTTATAGTAAAGAGCACCATCGTACAACTTATATGCAAAAACCTGCCCCTGAGGAGAAAAATCACTGAAATCTACTTCAATCTCCTGTCCCAAGTCTTTTTGAAAAAGAAATTCTAAAACTTTTTCACGACACCTTGTTCTTTCCTTACTCATTCCTTATTCCCTTCCTATATAAAATATTTCTTTTATCTTCTCAATAACCTCTAAAATAAAGTTCTTATCAATTGCCAGTCCTACCAAATACCCAACTAAAAAACAGAAAACAAGAAAAAGAGTCTTCCAAAATCCAATTAAAAGAATCAAAATTCCAATAATCAGAAATACAAAAGAAAAGATTATTCTATATCTATACTCTCTTAAGTTTGGAATTTTGAAATTCATCCTATTTACCCTTCTTTGCAGGCACTACATCTTCAATAATTATATTAATATTTTCAAGATTTAAAGTTAAGACATTTTCAAAATAAACCTTCACCCTATGCTGCAACTCATTCACCACTCTTGTTATATCACTACCAGAGGGAACTTTTATTCTCAAAGTTAATATAATCTTTCCCCTTAGATTTTCTATCTCGGGTCTAATTTCCTGAATCTCAGAAAAATATGCAGCAATCTCTCTTATAGCATTTTTAATACCATTTAGAGATATACTTATCTCTCCAAGCCCTGAGGTATTCCCCAAACTAATAGTGGTTTTTTCTCTAAATAAAAGATAGAAAAAGCTCATGCTGAAAGACACAACAAATAAAACAATTAAGAAAATTAAGACAAAAAGAAATCCTTGATGAGATGCCCAACCTAAAAAGCTCAAAGCAGGAGACCATTTTAATAAGGCAAGGATAAGAATGACATATATTAAAGCAGAAATAAAGAGAAGTAAAAAAGTTGTTATTCTTTCAGACTTATTTATTCTCATTTAACCTTTTCCTCCTCACGCTTTTTACCTAAAATTACCCCTTTAATTATGACATTAACTTCACGAACATTCAGTCCTGTCATACTTTCAACAACTTCCTTAACATGAGTTTGAATATCTCTTGCTACGTCAGGAAAAAATACATTTTGTTTAACATAGACAGGAATCTTTATATAAACGTCTTTGTCTATCAATTCTACTTTTAATCCCCTACCTATAGGTATTCCCGAAACAAGTTTTACAAAAGACGCTATACTTTCCCCAACTTGAGCAACTCCCTCAATTTCTTGAGCTGCTATCCCTGCAATAATTGCAATTACTTCCTTTGAGATATTAACAGAACCATAAGATAATTCTTCTTTCATAATATTCACCTATACTATTTTATCAAATTTAATCTTCAACTAAAATCCTCCTTGCAAGGAAATTAGTAGAATAATCACCTTTAATAAAAGAGCTGTTTTCTAAAATCTTAAGATGAAGTGGTATAGTAGTTTTAAGTCCTCTCACAATAAACTCATTCAAGGCTCGTCTCATTCTTATTATAGCCTCTTCTCTATCCTTACCCCATGTGATAACCTTAGCAAGTAAAGAATCATAAAAGGGTACCATCTCATACCCTTCATAAATATGAGTATCTATCCTCACAAAAGGACCACCCGGTGGTATATATTTTTCAATTTTTCCTATGGAAGGTGAGAAATTATTATCGGGATCTTCTGCATTAATTCTACACTCGATAGCATGCCCTCTTAAGGTTACATCCTTCAAATCAAGCTTTTCTCCAGCAGCAATCAAAATCTGCCATTTTACAAGATCAATACCAGTCACCATCTCAGTAACAGTATGCTCTACTTGAATTCTGGTATTCACTTCCATAAAGTAGAACTTTCCATCCTTGTCTAATAAAAACTCAAAAGTTCCAGGTCCCACATAACCCACTTTATAGGCTCCCCTTATAGCAGCTCTACTCATAGCTTCTCTTATTCTATTATTGACCACAGGAGACGGAGATTCTTCAATTAGTTTTTGATATCTTCTTTGAATTGTACAGTCTCTTTCGCCCAAAGAGATAATATTTCCATACTGATCTCCTAAAATCTGAATCTCTACATGTCTTGGCTCTTCAATAAATTTCTCTATGTAAACTCCAGGATTTCCAAAGTTCTTCTCTGCCTCCATTTTAGCAAGTCGAATATTTTTCACAAGCTCTTCAGGACTATAGGATACTCTCATTCCTTTCCCGCCGCCGCCTGCGGTAGCCTTGATTAAAACAGGAAAGCCTATTTCTTTTGCAACCTTTAAAGCTTGTTTTTCATCTTCAATTAGCCCCTCAGATCCAGGGAGTAGAGGAACTCCTGCTTCCTTCATTAGCTTTTTGGCTCTGGCTTTGTCTCCTAAGTTTTCTATTACTTCTTTTTTAGGTCCTATAAAAACTATACCATGATCCTGACATATCTCAGCAAATCTTGCAGATTCTGCTAAAAACCCATATCCAGGATGTATAGCTTCTGCATTAGTCACCAAAGCTGCACTTATTATATTAGGTATATTTAAATAACTTTGAGATGCTGGTGGGGGGCCAATACATATTGCTTCATCAGCCATATATACATGAAGAGATTCTTTATCTGCTTCAGAATAGATCGCAACTGTTTTTATTCCCAATTCTCTGCAAGCTCTTATTACTCTTACCGCAATTTCGCCACGATTAGCAATAAGTATTTTCTTAAACATTGCTTTCGGTTTCTATTAAAAATAGTTTTTGCCCAAATTCTACTGCTTGACCATTTTCTACCAATACCTTTTTTACTCTTCCCCTTACATGACTCTTAATCTCATTCATTAATTTCATTGCTTCTATTATACATACTGTCTGTCCTGGTTCAACAAGATCTCCTTCTTCTACAAAAGGAGGCGCTCCAGGAGCTGGAGACCTATAAAAGACTCCTACAAGAGGAGCTGTAATATATACTCCTTCTTCCTCTCTGGTAGAGATTCCCTTTGTTTCTTGCTCTTTTTTGATTTCTTGATCTGAAATTATATTTACTACATTATCTCCTCTTTTCAATATTAATTTATTTTCCCCATTTTCTATTATTAACTCTGATAGGTTACTCTTTGAGAACAGATTTATAATCTCTTTTAAATCTTCTAAATTCCATTCTCTCATATTACTATGCCCTCTCCACATATTTAGCATATCTGGTATCTACAACAACCTTATCGCCTATCTGTATGAATAAAGGAACTTGAATTACAAGACCCGTTTCAAGTTTTGCAGGTTTAGATCCGCCCGAGACTGTATCTCCTCTCAAACCTGGATCTGTTTCCACAACTTCTAAAACCACAGTAGTTGGTAATTCGATTCCAATAGGATTTCCTTCGTAAAATAACACACTAACTGTATTCCCTTCTTTTAAATATTTTATGGCATCTCCTAATTGCTCTTCTGTAAGAATATATTGCTCGAAACTCTCATTATCAATGAAATAATATTCATCACCCTGTTTATATAAGTATTCTGCCTCTCTCTTATTGATGAAAGCTTGAGGGACATATTCATCAGATTTAAAAGTTTTCCTTATTACGTTGCCTGTTTTTAGATTTTTAAGCTTCACTCTAACCGTTGCTTGTCCTTGAGCCATATGAACATGTTGATATTCAAGAACTATATATATTTCTCCTTCTAATTCAATAGTTAATCCAGGATAAAAATCATTTACAGAAATCATCTATCTTTTTACCTCCTTTACTTTAAATAATTATTAAATCGTTAGTAAGTTTATTTAATATTTTTGAGCAATGGCTATCTACTACTACCATATCCTCCACCCTTATACCAAATTTTCCAGGTATATAAATTCCTGGTTCCACCGTAATAACCATTCCTTTTTTAAGAACCGTTTCACTCTTCGGAGAGACTCTTGGCAACTCATGAATCTCAAGTCCAACACCATGACCCAAACCATGTCCAAAATAATTTCCAAAACCATTCTCCTGAATTATATCACGAGCAACCTTATCTACAAAATTACATTGAATACCTTCTTCAATAACCTCTTCTGCTTTCTTTTGAGCTTCTAAAACTATATTGTAAATTAAAATTTCTTCTTCACCAGGATTACCAAAGTAAATAGTACGAGTAATATCAGAATGATAGCCTTCATAAACCGCCCCAAAATCAAAAACTATAAATTCATTACCCATAAGCTTTTTATTGCTCGCTTTTCCATGTGGTAAAGCCCCTCTTTCACCTGAAGCCACTATAGTATCAAAAGCAGGTCTCTCACTTCCTAATTTAGCCATTTGATATTCCAACTCAATAGCAATATCTTTTTCCGTTATTCCCACCTTTATTAAAGGTAGTATTTTTTCAAAAGCTTGTTCTGCTATCATTAATGCTTTCTTTATTTTTTCTATCTCATCTTCTGTTTTAACCATACGTAATTCTTCAACCCAATGGCTTAAAGGAATTAATTCAATATTTTGAAGGAGCTCCCTTAATTTTACCCAAGTACTATAAACCACATTTGAGCTTTCAAATCCAATTTTTTTTAAACCATCTTTATTCTCCAATTCCTTCAGAAAAGTAAATAAGTTAAGGTCTCCATCTACTAATATTGGTTTGACTTTTCTAACTTCGTGATTTACTTGTTCCCAGTATCTTGAGTCTACTAATATATACCCCCCCTCCTTGAGAACAAGCAAATCTGCTGTAGATCCAGTAAAACCAGTGAGATATCTAATATTTATTATATTGCTTATCCATATAGCATCTATATCTTCTTTCTTTAATCTCTCCTGGATTTTCTCTATCATAGCTCTTATTGCTCAATAAGTTTTGGTGTAATTAGTATAATAAGCTCTCTTTCCACTTTCTGAGTCTTTCTTGCCTTAAACAGTTCTCCTAGTATAGGTATATCTCCAAGAAGTGGTACTTTTGACATACTATCTATTTCCTCTTGTCTCAACAAACCTCCAAGAGCAAGAGTTTCACCATTTTTTAGATTGACAATTGTCTGAGCCTCACGAGTAGAAATTATAGGCACATCACTTACATAGCCTTGAATTGTACTAACCTGAGGATTTATATTAGCTGTTATGGTTCCATCAGCATTTACTGTAGGAGTGACATTTAAGATGATACCTACATCCACAAAACTTACTTGTCTATTACCTTGAGCATCATAGGAGATTAATGGAACTCTATCACCAATCATGATCCTTGTAGCCTTACCACTTAAAGTAGTCATACTGGGTTGAGCAAGTATTCTAGCTTTATTTTGAGTTTCTAATGCCCTAATGTTAGCACTAATTTGTCCTGGATTCACAATACTTACCCTGAGATCCTGCCACCCCAGGTTAGCTGTAATTTGTAATCCAGTAGAAATACTACCTGTACTCCACTCTATACCAATATCCTTAACATTTTCTCTTGATACTTCAATTACCTGTACATCAATTTTTACTTGAGGAGTAGGCTTATCAAGCTTCGCTATCATACTTTCTACAGAGGAAACTTGATCTGCTGGCCCTTGTACCAACAAAAGACCTGAAGTTTGATCATAATAGAAGCTTACATCCTTTGCTATTCCTGATACTACAGATTTTAAAGTATCCAAGGATATATACTTTAGCTTGTATTCTTTTGTAACAGTAGGAGTGCCCTCTTTTGCTGTAGTTACAGTTGTATTTAAGGGTTTGACAAAGGTTGCGGAACCAACTTTCTCAAAGGAAATATTAGTGATTCTACTTAATATCTCAAGAGTCTCAGGAAGTTCCACCCTATTTAGATAGAGATCGATCTGCCCTGTCACCTTCTGATCTATTACAAAGTTTATATCTGCCTTCTTCCCAAGTTCCCTCAATACTTCCCTTATATCTGCACTCCTTAAATCACAACTCACATATACCTTATCCCCTTCCCTCTCTACTGTAAGCAGCTCCTTCGCAACTACCGCTTCCTTCTTCTCTACATCTATCCTACTTATTAGGTCATCCAATACCTTCAAGTCATCTTCCTTACCTTGCGCAATTAGCAGCTTAGTCTTATCATCATAGCTCAAACTTAAGTTCTTTACTAAACTCCCTCCTACCCTCTCTATATCAGATAAGGTAATGTATTTTAATGCATATATCTTGGTCTTTGCTACCTCTACAGGTACTGTTACCTTCTCTTCATATGGCTTCACATAAGTCACTTTATCTTCAGTAGTTATGCTTAACTTCCCTACCTTTTGAATTATGTTCAATACCTCAGGAAGTTCCACCCTATTTAGATAGAGATCAATCTGCCCTGTCACCTTCTGATCTATTACAAAGTTTATATCTGCCTTCTTCCCAAGTTCCCTCAATACTTCCCTTATATCTGCACTCCTTAAATCACAACTCACATATACCTTATCCCCTTCCCTCTCTACTGTAAGTAGCTCCTTCGCAACTACCGCTTCCTTCTTCTCTACATCTATCCTACTTATTAGGTCATCCAATACCTTCAAGTCATCTTCCTTACCTTGCGCAATTAGCAGCTTAGTCTTATCATCATAGCTCAAACTTAAGTTCTTTACTAAACTCCCTCCTACCCTCTCTATATCAGATAAGGTAATGTATTTTAATGCATATATCTTGGTCTTTGCTACCTCTACAGGTACTGTTACCTTCTCTTCATATGGCTTCACATAAGTCACTTTATCTTCAGTAGTTATGCTTAACTTCCCTACCCTTTGAATTATGTTCAATACCTCAGGAAGTTCCACCCTATTTAGATAGAGATCAATCTGCCCTGTCACCTTCTGATCTATTACAAAGTTTATATCTGCCTTCTTCCCAAGTTCCCTCAATACTTCCCTTATATCTGCACTCCTTAAATCACAACTCACATATACCTTATCCCCTTCCCTCTCTACTGTAAGTAGCTCCTTCGCAACTACCGCTTCCTTCTTCTCTACATCTATCCTACTTATTAGGTCATCCAATACCTTCAAGTCATCTTCCTTACCTTGCGCAATTAGCAGCTTAGTCTTATCATCATAGCTCAAACTTAAGTTCTTTACTAAACTCCCCCCTACCCTCAAAATATCTTGGAGAGTTATATATCTCAACACATATAACTTAGTACTTATTATTTGAGGAACTGTTGCTGTCTGTACTTCCTTAGGTTTTATATAATAAGTCTTGCCAACTTTTTCCATATCAAAATTAGCAAGTCTCTGAATTATGGTCAAAACCTCATCAAGAGGTACTTTATTAACAAACAGATCTACTGTACCAGAAACCTTAGGATCTATAATAAAATTCAAATCTGTTTTACTTGCAATTTCCTGCAAAACATCTCTAATATCTGACTTCTTAAGACTTGCAGTAACATAAAATACATCCCCAATTTTTTCAACCTTAACAAGCTCTTTAATCTCAATTATAGGTGAAGGAACTCCCTCAGCCTTAGGAGCACTCACCAATATTACTCCTCCCTCTCTAACCTCATAAATATATCCAGTACTCCTTACTATCAAATCGACAGCCCTATCAAGAGGAACTCTGTTAAGGGTTAAATAAACCCCTCCCGAGACATCTTTTGAAAAGATAATATTCTTACCGGACTTTTGAACTATTTCTTGAAGAATATCTTTTATATCGTCGCCCTTTGCAGTTAAAGTCACAAGATAGGTATCTTCACTTTTTTCTAATATAACTTTTCCTAAATTTTTAGCTCCTGCTATACTTTCTGACGGGATATCCAAGGTTTTAATTGTATTCTCTATTTTTGCAAATTCTGACGGTGGAGCAGAAACTATAAGCCAATTTCTTGAATCGTCAGAATCAAAGATCGCAGTCTTAGAGATTTTACTTAAAATGTCTTTCGCTTTTTGACTTTCAAAATACTTCAATTGATAAACTTTTGTCATCAAATCTCTACTTTCTATTTTTTGTAGCTTATCAAGATTAGCTACAATGATTATCTCACCTTGCTGAATATACCCTAAATCTGAGGAAGCGAGTAAGGCATAAAAAGCATCTTTAAAAGGAATATCTTTAAGGTAAACACTTATCCTTCCCTGTACTCCTATATCGGTAATAATATTCAATCCTACAAGTTGTCCCATTGCTTTTAATACATCCCTTATCTCTGCCCTATCAAAAGAGACTGATATCCTCTGTTGAAATTTATCCTTTACCTCTACGGGTTTACTTACTGTCTCCTGGGGCTTCTCTATAGGTTTTTCTTCCATGGTAGTAGTTTTAACCTCTGTTACCTTTGGCGCCTCTTCGGTTTTAGGTATTTCTGCTACTACCTTTTGAGAAGCAGGCACTACTTTCGCCAATACCTCAGAAGTCCCAATGTATAATTTATTTTGATAATCTTTAACTAACAATTGAGGATAGGATGTTTTTAAGTCTACTACTATTCTTGTAACATAAGGTTTAATAGTAAACTGAGAGACTCTGACATCAAGAATTGGACTTGAATTTACAGAAATACTTTTTGTTGCCACTTTATTTATTGTGTTATTAACATCAATGACAAGTCTTAAAGGATTTTTAAGCAAAGATACTTTATATTCAGGCACATTATCAGAAAAATTCAAAATAATTAAATTTGGCCTATAATTTTTATCAATATTTACACTTAATAGATTTACTTCGGCTGTTTTAGTGCTCGGTTCAGTAGAGGATATGGCTGAAACGGTGGATGTTGAAGGATTTAATACCAATTTTAAAGTTCCTAACCCTGAATTATAGACATAAGTAGGTATAATACCTACGAAATTTATATTGGCAACGGCATTACTCCCACTTTGAACGAGTTCAATATTAGTAAGAAAAGCCTTATTTATATCTATAGATTTAGAGGGCATCTTAATATTTGTATTAAAAAAAGTAATAACTAATTTATTGTCTTTCTGTTGTATATCAAATTTAGGAGCCGAACTTGCAGGAGAAAAATAAAATCCAATGTTGAAACTTGCACCTACTTCATCTACTTGTACTCCTACTAAGCTAAGATTTCCTGTTTGAGCATATAATAGTGTAAAAAGAAAAACTAAAATAACACAATAAAAAACCAAGTCCTTTCCCTTTTTAAATATCAAATCATTCACCTCCCAATTTTAATGTGGCGTAAGCATTACCCCTCTTTAAAATCACCGAATTATCATTAATTTTAGAAACATAAATGTCACTTCTTAAAAGATCTCCTTCCCTCAATACATATCCTCTCTCTCCCTCTTCAATAATAGCATAACTTCGATCTCTCCCCCTTACAATTCCCGTTAACTTAAAACCACTGTACCATGTTTTAATTGGTTCTGAAGACACCTTAGGAGTCACAGAAATATTAACACTGCTGGAGGCAGCTGGTGAAGATTGAACCAGTGAGGGTTTTTTAGGAGTAAGATCAATAACAGGAATAAATGGATTACTCCTACCGAGCTCTACTGTTGAATAAGTAAATACTACTGCAGTTTGTTGGGTTAATGTCTCAAGCACTTGAGCTAAAGTATAAGTTTCCTGAGTAGTTCTCACTCGCTTAGGAGTTGTCACCACAGTTTCTTCCGATGGTGGTAATATATAATTGGTGATGACGTAATATCCTCCAATAAGACCAACTAAAACAAGAAGAATAACTAAAAACATCATTCTTTGTTTTGGATTATTAAACAAACTTTTTAAATCCATTTTTCTTTCCCACCTATTTAGTTATAAAAGTTGAAAGAATAAAAGAAAATTTCAACTCTTTTGCACTTACATCCACAGGATCTATCTTTAGATCTTTCATAAGAATCAATCTCGGTGCAGTTTTTAATTTTGCCAAGAATAATAGAAACCCACCATAATTTCCCTGAAGATCAAGACTATAAGATCTCTCCTCATAAGTTGATTTTTGCTCTTGTTGAGGTTGTTTTCCCTGTTGTTGAGTTGTAGTTTCCTGTTTAGTCGCAGGAGGTAATGGTTTAAAGCTATTAATAGAGAGCTTAGAATTCTTAGCTATGGATTCAATAAAAGCTAAAAGAGTTGGCAAATCTTCTTTAGTAGGAAGTTTTTGTTGAATTTCGGCAAATCTTTGGAGAGAATCTTTAAATTTCTCCCACTCCTCTAAACTTTTCTTATAACTAAGTTGGTATTTTAAAAGCATTTGTCTGTTAGTTTCAATGCTCTCTGTAAGAGCCACTTTTTCATTCTCTAAAGCTTTGTAGAAAACAAAATAGAAACCAATTGCGATTATAAAGATTATAATACCAATTATAACCCATTTGTTTATACTTATCTTCATTGCTCACCCCTCTTATATTGAGCCACAATTCTAAAATTTATAGAAACCAAAGGTGGTTCTCCTACTTTTTGAGCAAAACCCAAAGAAACATTTTTCACAAGATCACTCTTATCAAGTTGATCCAAAAATATAGCGATCTCTTTATAATTTAGTGCGAAGCCTTCAATATTAATATTATCAGAGGAATCTAAATTAAAGCTCTTAACCCATAAATTTTTAGGAGTTATCCTATTCAAAGTTTCAAAAAGATCAAGCCAAGATATTTCTCTTTTGGATATCTCATCTACAAGCCTCAACTTTTCCTCATACTGGGTCTTTATACTCTGCAACCTTTGAAGCTCATTGATCTTAGATTTAAGATCATTAATTTGAAACTCCAAGGACGTATTTTCATTTCTCAAATTAGTAACCTCTGAAGAAAGATTAAAATAGAGTATAACTTCTCCAAGAAGTAGAATTAAACCTACTACTGTAATTAATATGCCCAGAAAAGGTAATCTTATAGGCTCTTTTTTCTTAACCTCTTTTGGCAGTAAATTGATCCTAAACATGGTTCATAACCTCTCCCAGAAGAATAATCCGATGGGAACAACCCAGGAGTAAATATCACCTAAAAACTCTTTATCCTGCTTTTTTAAATTCAACACTAATAAGTCATTTATATTAACCGAAGAACCTGGAGAAACTTCAGTATTAACATTGAGAATTGCCTCTAAAAGATCTATAAAGTCCTTATTTTTAGCATTACTCCCTGTAACTATGGCTTGATCTATGTGTTCTTCAGGAAATTGCATATAGAAGAAATTTACCGCCTCCTGTATCTTTCTAACAAAATCCTCAAGCATAAAAGACTTGGTCAAATCATCTACTTCTTCTTGTGGATTCCATTCCTCCATAACAGTGCTTCTGAAAAATAAAGGCTGATTCTCTTTTGCCACCACAAATTCTGCCACATTATCATGAGTATAAAGGTATATAGTATTTCCCTTAGGAATGTCTTTTCTATTCATAATCACTGTTCTCACCGCTGAAAAAACACTAACATCTACTAAATCAGGATCAAGATTCAGTTTTTTAACCACATCAAGATAAGGACTTAAAACTTCCTTAGGAACCGCCACAAGCATCACTCTACTTTCTTTTATATCTCCTCTCTCTACCAAAGATACAACCTGTATATCATAATTTATATCCTCAGGTGAAAGAGGAACATATCTTTCAAGCTCCCACTTTATTGACTCCCTAAGTTCTTCTTCAGGCATGTAAGGAAAATTAAAGAACCTCACAATTACATTTTGGGCTGGTATGGATATTAAAGTTTTTCCCGATTTTAATTTAAACCTCTTTAAAATACTCTTGAGCACTTCTAAAAGATAATCTGAATTGTTTAATTGACCACCTTGAATAATTTCTGGTGGAAGAGTTTCTAATGCAAAATTTTTAATTACAACCTTCTTATCTTTCCTCTTCCCCCCAAAAATGACCCTTAACGGATTACCAAATTCAATACTTAGAATTGGAACCTCAGAAGAAAATAAACTCATCCCCATTTTTCCTTTCTTTCAACCTCTCCCTGATTGGATTTTATTTTAATACAAACTTAAAAAAAATACAATACTCTATCTTTCTTGCCAAGCAAGAATTTTTAACTTAGTTTTTACAGCTTTTACAATGTTCGTTATACTATGAGTTTTAAATATGTTTTCAATATATTGTTTATTATGTCTTACAGTACTGTTTCCTCCTATACTTACGTCCTCACCTATACTGGTTCCCTCAATTATGGGATCACCATAAATAGATAAATCTTGCACTGCAGTGTCTACTTCAGCTGCATATAAAATGCCTCTTATCTTATTTCCTGTTCCCGTAATCTTAACATCACCTTTTACTATAACCATCCCTTGAAATTCCACATTTCCTGCCATTTTAGCAGAGCCTTCTATATATATTACAAGAGACCAGGTAAGCCACGTTTTTGTAGCTGAATTATACCAGTTGGGATTAGATTTGGCATAACTTACAATATTACCTATGTCTATGTTATTGCCAGACCTATATAATCCTTGAGACTGAGAAATGCTTTTAAGATAACTATCATTTAAAACAGGCATAGTTAGAGTACTGTCATTAGCTATAACATCTTTTCCAAGAATTGGAGAATAAGTACCATTAATCAAAGGAGGGTTTCTTAAATCCACAGGACCATTGGAATATATAGCAGTATCAAAAGAACCATCAGGGAGTCTTTCACCTTCAATTACTGCAGATTTTCCAGAAAAACTAACAGATTTCCCTGCATAAACCGCAAATTTAAAAGGGTCTAAAGAGATATCTGTATTATTTCCATATATCTCTATACTTCTTACAACCCTTGGATTAGCAATTGAAGGAATATATCCGATACTTACAATCTTATATATGGGAAAACTAACAATAATACCTCCTGAGGACATATTAGAAAGAGAATAGGTTACATTAACAGAATATTCACCTAAGGATATACTATTTAAATTTATATTTTCCTTTTTATTACCTCCATAAGTATATGTTAAAGTATAAGATAAAAGATTACTCTGACCTGATTTTCTTAAAGACAACTCAAGGAAAGCTAAATCAGGATTATTATTGATAAAATATATAGCTTGCTGAAGCCCTGATTGGGCAAGATAGAAAGCTTGATTACTCTCTACTGTTCTTTTAGTTATGGCGTATTCGGAGGGCATAAGTTGTATAATAATCATCCCAAGTAAAAACACAAAAAGGACAATCAGCACAGCAAAAATTAATTGTCCCTTCTCTTTATTTAACATAATAGACACTCCTTACTGGTAAGAAAATATTAAAGGTCAAAGTATAGTCTGGTATATTGTTCTTATCCCCATCAAATTTTAAAACTATTTCAATTAATTCTGCATTTTGGGGAGATACCAATCGTCTTGCTGAATTATAATAATAAAAAATGGGAGTCAAAATTTTAAAATCGCTTTCCGTCAAAGGGTTATTACCTACCCATAAACTCCCCTGTTTTACCTGTCTTCTTAAAATCCCATTAGAATCTACATAATATTTAACTGTAGACAAAGTTGAACTTATAGGGTTTGTTGAAAAGTCATAATAGGTGTAACTAAAAATCAAATTACTTCCATCCGAAGCACTATCAATTAGAGAAGCTTTTTTTACTTCTCTTATCATTCTTTCAGCCACAAGCCTTGCATTTCTCTGATATTGAACTTTTTTATTGATAAACTGATATCCTAAAGAACCAGTAATAAGAAAATTAACTACCAATGCTATTACTATTAGCACTATAGAAATACTTATTAAAAGCTCAACTAAGGTATAACCTTTTCTCATAATTTCGCCTTAAATAACTCAATACTCAAATTTTTATTTTCTTTTCCTTCCCTCCAAGAGTTGATTATTCTAATATATTTCCCCCAGTTAATATTGTCTAATAAAGTATACGTTATAGTATAATTTACATTTCCATAGTTTACAATTTTAGGATAATTAGATGAAAGAAAATTATCCAATGTGGTATATGTTTGGGCTAAAACTATTTCCACTTCCTTTGTTAATATATAATTCGCCATCATTAAATTATCTACCTTAGGCGCATTATAAAAAGTAACAGAATACATTTGAAGTATGCCTATGATACTTATTAAAAGTAATACACCCACTACAAGAGCCTCTAATAAACTAAATCCCCTTTCAGTCCCAACTTTTTGGCATTTCATTACTTACATATATCCTCCCTGTTGCAGGAGTTACTATAATGTATTTTCTCACACTTTTATATGAAATTGCAATAGTTCCTCCAGAAGAAGGAATGCCTAACTTGTTAAAGTAAACATAATTGTTAGTACCAAAAACTGCCGATGTTAAATCTATATTTTCCTGTGATAAATCAATTTTTTTTATAACTTTATACATGTTTTTAACTCTATCAAAAGTTTTTACTAAAATTAAATCAGAGAATGGGTAAAAACAAACTAAATCAGGATAATCTTCCTCTTTTGTAAAAGCACCACCCCTGACCTCAACAAGACATTGCATTATCTCATAAGACTTTTGTAGCATTTTTCTCTCATCAATTATGGCAAGGCTAAAATTCAAAGTAATAGTTGCAATAATACCCAAAATTACAAAAGTCAGAAGCAACTCAATTAGAGTAAAGCCTCTATTATACATTATACATTTAAAAAAGAGAAAGATATAGGTTAATTAATGTTTTACCAAAGAATAGTGATATTAATGCTCCAATTATTAGGAAGGGACCAAAGGGAATGGCTGTTTTTAAATCTTTACCTTTTATCAATATTATCAGTAGAGAGAATAAACCACCTATAAAATAACTCAGAAATAAAGAAAGAAGGGATAATTTTATTCCAAGAAAACTTCCCAGCATAAAACCGAGTTTTATGTCACCTTGTCCCATACCTTCCTCTTTTAATATCAACAAGGCTATCACATAAATCAGTAAGAGAATTCCACCAAAAATTAAACTTCCTAAAATACCTTGAGCTAACCTTCCTTCAAACAAAGAAATAATTAATCCTACTCCTGTTCCAGGAATAGTAATCACATCAGGTATTAACATATGTTCGAGATCAATGAAAAAAACAGGAAGAAGCATAGAAAACAAAATAAGAAGTTTTAAAGTAGAAAAAGAAAACCCATATAGCCAGAATACTAATGCATAAAAAATAGCAGTAAGAAATTCTACTATGGGATATCTTGACGAAATCTTTGCTCCACAGTACCTACACTTACCTTTAAGGATAATATAGCTTAATATAGGAATAAGATCTTTTGCAGACAACTTATGTCCACAAAAGGGACAATGAGAAGGAGGAAAAACTATAGACTCTCTTCGAGGAAGCCTATATATCACTACATTAAGAAAACTTCCCACAGCACTTCCAAGAAGGAAAAACCAAAAAGTTAACAATATCTTTATCATTAGTCAAAACCCCCGCTAAATACTTTTTTGCTTCTTATCTCTTCAAGAAGTTTGGTTACCACATAAGCTAGGTCAAACATTCCCAAGTCCTTATTATGCACCCTTACACTTACCTTATTTTCCTCCTTTTCTTTATCCCCCACAATAAATATGTATGGTACTTTTTCAGCTATAGCTTTTCTTAATTTGTAATTCAACTTAGCCTGATCTTTATCAATTTCTGCCCTTATATCATTATTTCTTAGATTACGTAATACATATTCGGCATATTCATTATGTCTCTCAGATATAGGAAGTATCCTTACTTGCTCTGGAGCAAGCCATAAAGGAAATCTTCCGCCATAATGCTCAACAAGAATACCTATAAATCTTTCATAAGACCCAAGTATAGCTCTATGAATCATAACAGGCCTTCTTTTTGTTCCATCAGGGGCATCATATGTGAGATCAAACCTCTCAGGTAAATTAAAATCTACCTGTATAGTAGGTCCTTGCCACATCTTCCCAAGAAGTCCTTTTAATCCTACATCAATCTTTGGACCATAAAAAGCACCTTCTCCTTCGGCAATTCTATATTCAATACCAGTACTTTCTAAAGCATTCTTTAAAGCTTGAGTCGCTTTTTCCCAAATCTCATCTGAGCCTATATACTTTTCAGGTTTCGTAGAGAGGGTTACCACATACTCTTTTAAACCAAAACTATCTAACATATAGAATACAAAATCTAAAACCCCCTTTATTTCATCTTCTAACTGCTCTTGAGTACAAAATATATGAGCATCATCTTGAGTAAAACCTCTAGCTCTTTCAAGACCATAAAGTACTCCTGATCTTTCATACCTATAAACCGTACCCATCTCAAAAAATCTTAATGGTAAATCTCTATAGCTTCTCACCTTGGAATTGTAAATCAAAATATGCCCAGGACAATTCATAGGTTTTACCGCATAATCCTTATCCTCCACCTGTAAGAAAAACATGTTCTCTCGGTAATTATCCCAATGTCCAGATCTTTTCCATAACTCTGCCTGCATTAAATGAGGAGTTATTACTGGAAAATAGCCTCTTTTTAAATGCTCTTTTCTTTCAAACTCCTCAATTATAAGTCTTAACATAGCCCCTTTAGGAGGATAAAATATCAATCCTGGACCTGCCTCTTCAAAAGTGTTAAATATCTCAAGTTCCCTCCCTAATTTTCTGTGATCTCTTCTTTGAGCCTCCTCTCTTTCCTCTAAATATTTTTTTAACTCCTCTTCTGAGGGAAAAGAGGTTCCATATATTCTTTGAAACATAGGATTTTTCTCATCACCTCTCCAATAAGCACCAGAAACACTTAACAGTTTAAAAGCTTTTACCCAACTTGTGGATGGTAAATGAGGTCCTCTACAAAGATCCATAAAACTACCTTGTTTATAAAAGGATATTTTTTCTCCCTCTGGTATCTCTTCAAGAAGTTCTAATTTAAAATCCTCTTTCAAATCCCTTAGAATCTTTATAGCCTCTTCCCTGGTAACTTCAATTCTTTCAATAGGTAAATTGCGATTTATTATCTCCTTCATTTTATTTTCAATCTTTTCAAGATCTTCTTGAGAAAAAGGTTCCTTTCTGTAAAAATCATAGTAAAACCCATCCTCAATTGCAGGACCAATTCCAAGTTTTACCTCAGGAAATAACTCTTTTACAGCATGCGCAAGAATGTGGGCAGATGTATGCCTATATATGTTTCTTCCTTCTTCATTCTCCCAATCAAGGAGTTCTACTAAACTCCCATCTGGAGGATAGACATTTAAATCCGAAAAAACCCCATTAATTTTAGCCCCAAAAACTCTACCTTCAAGTCCCTCCTTTTTGATCACTTCCAAAAGGTTTCCTTCTTTTTCCCATACTTTATCTTTATATTGCATCTTCCAACCCATTTTTTATCTCCTCCCTTAGCTGATATTTTTAAAAAAATAAAAAAACTCCCGCCCAGTAAAGGACGGGAGTTCCCGCGGTTCCACCTTAATAAGTCCCCAAAGGGACTTTCTCTTGATCTATAACGGGATCAACCGCCAATGCTTACTCTTCCACTTAGGAATTTCAGCATGGAGCTCCAAGGTGGTGTTCACCTTTTCTCGACTTAGAAAGCCTCTCAGCCTTAGGCTTTCCTCTCTGGAAGTCAAGAAAAAGGCTACTCTCCTCTTCTTTGCCCTTAATTTATGGTGGGCGCGGGTGGGATTGAACCACCGACCCCTACCGCGTCAAGATAGTGCTCTCCCACTGAGCTACGCGCCCATGCCTTAGAGAATTATAATCTTATTTATATTTTTGTGTCAAGAGATAAAGAATCAAGATACTTCTGTAAAATTATTACTGCTGCCTGTTTATTTTTCAAAAGTTTTCGATCTCTTCTTTTTATGTCACCCTCTAAAAGAACTCTTTCAGCCTCCATAGTAGTAAATCTTTCATCCACAAATTTTATAGGCAGATTTACGACAGTTTTTATTCTCTCTGCAACATACTCTATTTTTTTTGTCTTCTCATTTTCATGTCCTCTCAGACTTATAGGATATCCTAAGACTATTTCACTAACATTGTATTCCTTTATCAACTTTTTTAATCTATTTACAAAATCTTCTTCATCTTTAATTTCCCAAACATCTAATCCCTGAGCAATTATCCTTAAAGGATCCGATATAGCAAGCCCTATATATTTTTCTCCCCAATCAATAGCAAGGACTCTCATTTCAAAAGTGTCTCTTTTAAGGCTCTCTTTATGTCCTCTATATCAGTCTTAGGTAAACTAATCTGGGCTAAGGTATCCTTTCCTCCTCCTTTACCATTAAATCTTTCTCCAATTATTTCCACAATCTTTTTAGCAGTTATTCCCTTCAAATTTACTTTTTTGCTCACCATAATTGTTCCTAAAAGCTTATTATCTGAGGGCTTAAAGAAAACCATAATTAGATTATCATTTTTACTCTTTAAGTGATCGCCAAGCTTTTTTATGGCTTCATTCTCCATATCTACATAAGTACAAATAAAGGAAAACTCACCCCAATTTTCAATCTTATTAGCCAAAACTTCCAACTCTTTCTCAATTATTCTTTCTTCAAGATCTTTTATCTTCTTTTCTTTTTCTTTCATTTCATCAATTAACTTTTCCAGTTTCACATAAATCTCATCGGGAGAAGACTTAAGTACGAAAGAGATTTTATTTAGAATTTCTTCTCTTCTCTTTTGAAACTCCCAAGCCTTTAACCCACAGACAGCAAAAATTCTCCTTATCCCACTTCCTATTCCTTCTTCTTTCACTATGTAAAAACTTCCTATTTCTCCAGTACAATCCACATGAGTACCACCACAAAGTTCCATACTTACATTATTAATTTTAATAATTCTCACATTTTTTTGGTATTTTTCCGTAAACAGAGCAATAGCTCCCATCCTTTTTGCTTCTTCTAAATTAGTCCAGAATTTCTCTACCTTATGGTTCGCTAAAATATTTTCATTTACTTTTCTTTCTATTATCTTTAAATCTTCATAGGTTAGGGGAGAATGATGGGTAAAATCAAATCTTAAAAATTCGGGAGACACTAAGGATCCCGACTGCATAACATGGGTACCTAAATATTCCCTTAGTGCTGCATGGAGAAGATGAGTTGCGGTATGATGTCTCATAGTGTGATATCTTTTCTCCTTATCAACTTCTGCCCTAACTATTTGGCCTTCTTCAAACTCTCCTTTTAAAACCTTTCCTCTATGAATAATGAAATCTTCTCCTAATCTTTTGACCTCCAAAACCATTACTTCAACTTCCGAATTATAAACCTTACCTGTATCAGAGACTTGACCTCCTCCTTCGGGATAAAAGGGGGTTTTATCCATTAAAAAGTAAACTTCTTCTCCATTGGAAATCTTTTTCCCATGTTTTCCTCCAATGAAGAAGAGTACCTTACTTTCACTTTCCAAAACTTCATATCCAACAAACTCAGATTTAGGGAGAGATTTCATAAGATAGACCTCATCATCGGAAAGAGAAATAAAACTTTCTTCAAGCTTCGCCTCCATAGAGGCTCTTGCTTTTTCTCTTTGCTCCTCCATATATTTGTTAAAACCGTCTACATCTACGACGAATCCTTCTTCCTCTGCTATCTCTTTTGTTAACTCAATAGGAAAACCATAAGTATCATAAAGTTTAAAAGCAAACTCCCCACCTACCGTTTTACTTGGAGCTTTTCTAAAGTAGTCTTCTAAGAGGGACAGACCTTGCTCTAAGGTCCTTAAAAATTGATCCTCTTCCTTTATGAGTACTTTTTGAATATAATCTTTTTTTTCTATTAAATCAGGATAAGCATCTTTCATTATATCAACCACAATAGGGACTAACTTGTATAAGAAAGGTTTCACTATACCATGTTTATATGCCCTCCTTAATGACCTCCTTATAAGTCTTCTTAAAACATAACCTCTGCCTTCGTTGGTCGGTACTACACCGTCTCCCATTAAAAACGTAATTCCTCTAATGTGATCAGAAATTAATCTTTCCGTAACAGAATCCGAATCCTTTACAATCTTCCTGATTTCCTCAATAATAGGAACAAATAGATCCGTTTCAAAAACATTACTTACCCCTTCCACCACTGTGGTGATTCGCTCAAGCCCCATACCTGTATCAATATTTTTCTGAGGAAGAGGAGAAAGTTTTCCTTCTTCATCCATATAATATGCCATAAATACTAAATTCCATATTTCCATAAATCTATCACAGGGGTCTCCAGGCTTACAATCCTCTTCATCTTTACTTTTAGGTCCAAAATCATAATAAATCTCGGAACAAGGACCACAAGGTCCAGTGGGTCCTGGGGGACCCCAGAAATTATCTTCTTTTCCTAATCTTACAATTCTTTCCTTAGGAATTCCTATCTCTTTATTCCAAATATCATAAGCCTCATCATCTTCTTCGTAAACTGAAATCCATAATTTGGATATAGGAATTCCAAGTTCTTTAGTTAAAAATTCATATGCAAAACCGATTGCCTCCCTCTTAAAATAGTCTCCAAAGGAAAAATTTCCAAGCATCTCCAAAAATGTAAGATGTCTTGGAGTTATACCTACCCTTTCTATATCAGTGGTTCGAAAACATTTTTGAACAGTAGTAATTCTCCTTTTGGGAGGTATGCCCTGACCTAAGAAATATGGTTTAAAAGGTACCATTCCAGCAGTGGTAAAAAGAAGAGTTGGATCATCGGATGGCACTAATGAGGCACTGGGCAAATGTAGATGGTCCTTACTTACAAAATAATCTATAAATTTTTTCCTTATGTCACTACTTCTCATAAGTTATAACCTCTCCTTGCAAGGTTTTATGAAATATCAAAAAGCCCCGCCGTGCCGTGGTGTGTGAGTCCTTGTGCCCCATCCCAAAAGTTGAGGCCTACCCTGCTTGGTTATGTAGCTCTTCAAGAGCCGCAATCCCAAAACAGGAGATCGGCCTCCCGAAATGAGGTGTTGAGCCAGGACCACAGCAAACACCACGCACACGGCAGGGCGCTTTTGATTATGAATATAGCACAAAATAAAAGATTTTTCAAATTTTTATTTTGAATCAGAAGGTAAATTTGAGCTTTGTAAAAGGGTAATAAGCCTCATTTTACTCATAACCAGTATTTGAGGATCTGCTTTATCACCTAGTTCTTCTATTCTTTTATAAATTTTTATAGCTTCTCCAATCTGTTTTTTCTCCTCAAATATGGTAGCTAAAATGTAAAGAGCCTGAGAATTATCTTTATCCATACTTAAGACTTCTTCCAAATCTCTTTCAGCTTTTTCGTAAAATCCTAATTTCTTGTATTGAATAGCTCTGTTTATTAGAAAATCTTTTTTAGTCTTATATAACTTCAATGACTTATCAAAAGCTTCCTTTGCTTTTTTAACATCTTTATGCTCAAGAACAATACCCAAGGAAAGCCATAAATCAGGACTATTATTATACTTTTCTATTTTCTCTTCAAGAACTCTCTGAGCCATATCTACTTTGCCTTCAGATAAATACTTATAACTGCTATCCATAGTTTCTATAATCTCTTGAGAGGAAGGCTTAAAATAATTTGACAAAATTACTACCCCTATAAGGATTAAAACTGTCAGTAAAGAATAAATTGTTATCCTTTTAATCTTCCTTTTTCTTTTTTTCTCAACTATATCCCATATATGCCACCACCAATAATCCCTAGGATAGGTATTGCCTTTAGATTTCAGATCAGAATTTTTTAACAACTTGTAGATAGTGTCCAAATTCTTTTTCACTTCTCCGTCAATTTCACTAAGTTCCACAAGTTCGGCTTCTATAGATATACCTAACCTTCTAATATCCTCTACTAATTCCTGAATTTCTTGCCTCTTCAAAATAAAGTCTTCAGCATATCTCTTACTTTCAGATTGGGTTGGAACTAAGATTTTACTAATTAATTTTCTTAAATCAGCTACTTTTTCCCTTAAAAGTTCTATAGGAGAATCTTTCATACTTCTCACCTCACAAGTATCACAATAGCAACAGCATATTTATGAGTATGAGATAGACTCACCTTAATCTCTTTAACACCCTTCTGAAGAGCCATCTCTAACGCTTTATTTTTAAGTCTAATCTCCGGCTTTCCATTTAGTCCATAAAGTATCTCTATGTCCTTCCAACGCCACCCCTCATATTTTCCACCAAGAGCCTTAATAAAAGCCTCCTTAGCTGCAAAACGTGCAGCTAAGGAGGCATAAATATCCTTTTTATTGCCCAATTGTTTTAGTTCTTCGTGAGAATATATTCTCTCTTTAAAATTTCTATGTTTCTCGCAAGCATTTTTAATTCTTTCTATCTCTATAATATCAAGTCCAACTTCAAGACTAATATTTTCCATATTTTCTATTCCACTGTCACTGATTTGGCTAAATTTCTTGGTTGATCTATTTCCCTTCCAAGAAGATCAGCTACATAGTAAGCAAAAAGTTGAAGTACCATTACTCCCATATAAGGGTAATAAAAAGGATCAATATTGGGAACAGGAATTAAATCATCTACAAGGTTTTCCAATTTTTTATCCTTTTCATTTCCAATAGCAATTATAGGTGCTCTTCTTGCTTTTGCTTCCTCAAGATTGTTTATCATTTTCGAATAAGCATCATCCTTATACGCTATACCAAAAACTGGTGTTTCAGGATCTAATAATGCTATCGGTCCATGTTTCATCTCACCCGCTGGAATACCTTCTGCGTGAATATAAGAAATTTCTTTCAATTTTAATGCTCCTTCGAGGGCAAGAGGGAAATTTCTTCCTCTTGCGAGATACAGGAAGTTCTTCTTTTGATAATACTTCTTTGCTGTCTCAAACACTTGATCTTTTATATTAGAAAGGTAATTTTCCAAATATGTAGGTAGCATATTCCACTTATCTAAATCAATTTTTACCTTATAAAGTTTGTTTTTAACATATTCTTTAAGAAGTCCCAGATAAACAAGCTCAGCCATAAAAGTTTTTGTAGCAGCAACTCCAATTTCTATTCCGGCCCTCAGGTTAATAAAGTAATCACTTTCTCTAGCCACTGTACTTTGAGGGTTGTTAACTAAGGACAATACCTTAAAGCCTTTTTCTTTTACTTTCCTTAGTGTAGAGATCACATCTGCTGTTTCCCCTGATTGACTTATAGTTATAAACAAAGTCTCATCAGGAACTCTCAAATTTCGATGATGCATCTGAGAAGCAAGTTCAACTTCTATAAAATATGGCAACTCTTCTTCCCACAAAAATTTAGCATAATATCCAGCATGGTAAGAAGTTCCACAAGCCACAATAAAAACTTTTTTAATCTTTTCCCAAGAAATATCTATACTTTTTATATCTTCTATCTGAAGCTCATCTCTATTCTTATTTACTGTAGAAAGAATTCTTCTTACTACTAACGGTTGCTCAAAAATCTCTTTTAACATAAAGTGAGGATATCCGTTCTTTTCTGCCCTTATTCTATCCTGAGGTATTCTTATGGGCTCTACGCCTATATATTTGCCTACTCCCATATCATATACTTTTATCTCATTAGCAGAAATTTTCGCCATCTGATTGTCTTTTAGATAGTAAAATCTATCGGTATAATCACCTAAAGCAGGAATATCTGAGGCAATAAAGTTTTCCCCTATTCCAAATCCAACTATAAGAGGACTCTGCTTTCTTAGAGCATATAAAATATTGGGATTTCTTTTATCCATGATCAATAAAGCAAAAGCCCCTTCTAATTTTTTAAAAAGCTCTTTTACAGCTTCTTCTAAACCTATCTCTTCTTTATCCACCATCTCCTCTAGAAGATGAGGAATTACTTCTGTATCGGTTTGGCTTTTAAAAACATGTCCCTTATTTATTAGTAGCTCCTTCAACTCCTTATAGTTCTCTATAATCCCGTTGTGAACCACCACAATGTTTCCCTTACAATCAGTATGTGGATGAGCATTTTCCACAGATATTCCTCCATGGGTTGCCCATCTAGTATGACCTATACCTACTTTTGAAAAATCACTGAAATCCAATATCTCTTTTAAATTTTGAACTTTCCCTACTACTTTCTTAATTTCCAAAACACTATCATTCCTTATATAAGCCATCCCTGCTGAATCATAGCCTCTATACTCTAATTTCTCTAATCCTGAAATAATAAAAGGAATACAGTTTTTATTTCCTATATAACCAAAAATACCACACATTTTCTCCTCCTCCTTTTCTCTTTTGGAGAAGGAGATAGTCCCTAATGCTACTTGGAGACCTTTTGTCCTGGTGGTCACCCACCAGTTTTGTGAGTCTCCTTAAGGTAGGTAGCAACTACCTGGAGGCACCCGCCGAAAACCTCGATAAACCTCCACCTCGTCAACTTACTCCCTAAAAGAGTAAGTCCTGGCGCTTAAAAATTTGAAAGAAGATCAATTATTCTACTTTTAATTTCTAAAACTAACTCATTTAGGTATTCCTTAGGGACATCTCCTTCTAAAGTTATCCTAACAACTGGCTCAGTACCCGATTTCCTCACTATATATCTTATATTTTTTCCATTTATCACCTCCTCGGTTATTTCTATAAATCTTTTCTCCATATCTTCTGTAATATTAAGTCCTTTTACAGAGACTTTTTCATGTACTTGAGGAAAGATCTTTATATCTTTAGCTAACTCAGAAAGCTTTACTCCCTTTTCCTTTAATATCTTAAGCAGAAATAAAGAGGTCAACAAACCATCTCCTGTAGACATATAATCAAAAAGAATTATATGACCAGAGGTTTCACCTCCAAGATTTAAACCATATTTTAAAATCTCATCCAGCACATATCTGTCCCCAACTTTAGTCCTAATAAGTTCCACATTTATATTCTTTAAATACTCTTCAAGTCCCAAGTTAGTCATAATTGTTCCTACAATTTTATCTCCCTTAAGAAGCCCTTTTTCTTTAAGATATTTTGCCAAAATACCCAGCATTATATCACCATCTATTATCTCTCCGTTCTCGGAAAAAGCAATTACCCTATCTCCATCCCCATCATAAGTAAAACCTATATGAGCCCCCGAGTTTAAGAAAAGCTTCTTACTAGTTTCAGGATAAACTGCTCCACAATTCTCATTAATGTTTAACCCATTATATTTGGTATTATAAGCCACAACTTCTGCTCCTAACTCTCTAAAAACTTCAGGTGCTATTTCTGAAAGAGAACCAAAAGCACAATCTAACATAACTTTATACCCCTCAAAGTTTCCATTAATTATCTCTCTAAGATAGTTTTTATACTTTTCTTTTATATGAGAAAAATCATAAATTACTCCAATCTCCCGCGGATTAGCTCTATAATAGTTATCCTCCTTTAAAAGGTAATTTTCTATCTCTGCCTCAACATCATCATCAAGTTTAAATCCATCGTTTTTAAATATTTTTATCCCATTATACTCTACCGGATTATGAGAAGCAGAAATCATAACCCCTAATAAAACCTCATCCTGATTTTTAACCAAATAAGACAAAGCAGGAGTCGAAATAACACCAACATCTAACACATTCATTCCACCCGAAGTAAAACCAGCAACAAGAGCAGATTTCAACATGTCTTTAGAATTTCTTGTATCACTCCCAATAATAACTTTTTTTCCCTTAACATTACCAAAATATCCAACTATTGCCCTACTTAGCTTGTAAGCAAGTTCAGGAGTAAGATCTTCATTTACCACTCCCCTTATTCCGTCAGTTCCAAAAAATCTTCTCACCTTATTTCTCTCCTTTCTTTCTCAATTAACACCATAGGATAACTTTCTCTTACTTCCTTTCCTTGCCAAAAACCAACCACTTCGAAATTTTTCTTAATTTCTCCTGTAACAATCAAATTTTCTCCTTCTGCTGGAATTCCTGTAGTACTCAGCACAGTAATTTGAAAGTTTTCAAAAGTTAAAGAATAAGCAGAATATATACTACCCCATATTCCATAAGGGCTTACAGCCTCTCCTTTCAAAGTAACTTCTTTTCCTACATATTTCTCTAAATTCTTCCATTTTTCTCTCCATGGAGAATCTTTTAACCAATCATAGTAACTATAAGCTAAAAATATTAATAGTGTCAAAAAGAGGATAAGATAGTTTCTCAATTTTTTGTTTCTTAATACCTCTCTCATTTAAACTCCCCCTGTGTGTACTGGGATAGAAGTACCACAATAGGGACACTTATTAGAATTCTTTAAAAGATTTTTTCTAATAAAATATCCTTCTCTTACAATAAGCTCATTACCACAGTTAGGACAAAAAGTAGTGCTTCCTTCTGTATCCCATATATTTCCTAAGTAAACATAATGTAACCTTTTTCTTGCCTCACTGTAAGCAAATTTTAATATCTCTATGGGAGTTGGAGGAACTGTGAATTTATATGCAGGAAAATATCTTGTAAAATGTAGAGGGATATTAGGGCTTATACTTGCTACATAATCAATTAAAGCTACAATTTCTTCTTTATTGTCATTATAACCAGGGATAATTAAATTGGTTAGTTCTATATGTATTCCCTTCTCATATGCAAACTCTATTATTCTTTTTACGCCTTTGAGGCTTCCCTTGCATAACTTATTATAAAATTCCTCTCTTATTGATTTTAGGTCAATATTCATAGCATCAATATACGGAGCTATTTCCAAAAAAGGTTCTACTTCTATAAAACCATTAGTCACAAAAACATTCTTAAGATTATGTTCCTTAAAATGCTTTGCTACCTCTAAAACAAATTCATACCAAATAAAGGGCTCATTATAAGTGTATGAGATACCAATAGAACCATTTTTTTTGGCTAGTTTCAAAAGCAATTCTTTATCAACGTCTTCAAGAAAAATATCTTCAGGTCCAACTTGAGATATGGTCCAATTTTGACAAAAAGGACACTTAAAATTACAACCTACAGTACCTATGGAAAGAATAGCAGATCCTGGATAAAAATGATAAAGGGGTTTTTTTTCAATAGGGTCTAAGGCAATAGAGCTTGCCTTACCATAAACTAAAGAATACAAAGTTCCTTCAATATTTTCTCTTACACCACAAATTCCCCTTTTTCCTAAGGGAATAATACAATGATGAGGACATAATAAACATTGAACTATCTGATTCTCTAATTTTTGATAATATAAAGCCTCTCTCATTAATCATTCCTTAAATCTATCCACCGAAAATCTATAAACTTTAAAATTTTCAGAAGGAGAAATTCCTGCTTTTGCCAAAGCAATAGAAAGTTGCTCCTCTATAGTGTCCACTCCTTCTAGATCAGGAAGAAGAACTCCTCTTCTCCATCCCTTCTCTACTACTACACCATATTTTTTGGGATCAAGATCTTTAATATCTTTTATTTCTTCTAAAGGTGAAAGAACGTCAACTGAAATTTCTATATCGTCAAGTTCATCTAAATCAAGGGGTGGAAATCTGGGATCTTCAGTAGCTGCACTTATAGCATTTCTTATAATTTCTTCAGCAATATTAGAAGTAGTAGGTATTATAGTACCTATACATCCTCTTAACTCACCTGTTGATTTCCTGTGCAAAGATACAAAAGTTCCTGCTTTTCTCTTTAGATAATCAGGTATATCAGGAGGTGGAGTTATTACTCTCCCCTCCTTTAAATAAGTTTCTATGGCTTTACGAGCAAGCCCCACAATATATTCTCTTAAATCCATAAAAATCCATTATCGCTTTGAATATTGTGGTGCTCTTCTTGCTCTCTTCAAACCATATTTCTTTCTTTCTTTTTCTCTTGGATCTCTCTTCAACAAACCCTCTTTCTTAAGAAGAGTCTTCCAATCTTCCTTTAATGCTACAAGAGCTTTTGAAATCCCATGAGCAAGAGCCTGTGCTTGAGCACTCACTCCTCCACCAATTGCTTGAGCTATCACATCTACCTGATTTAACATCCCTGTCAGTTCTAGAGGTTTCTTCGCTATTTTATGGAAAAATATTCTTCCTCCAAAATATTCCTCTAAAGGCTTATCATTAACAATAATCTTACCCTCTCCAGGAAAACGCAACCATACTTTTACCCTTGAAGTCTTTCTTCCACCAACTTCATGTATCACTTTTACATCTTGAGAAGTAAATTCCAACATTTATCCCTCCCACTATATGTTCAATTCTTTTGGTTTCTGAGCTTGATGAGGATGTTCAGGTCCAGCATAGATCTTCAATTTTTTTAACATTTTTCTACCAAGGGGACCCTTCGGAAGCATCCCTTTAACAGCAAGGTAAATCATCTTTTCAGGGCTTTTAGCTCTCATATCTCTTGCAGTAATAAGTCTATGTCCACCTGGATATCCTGAATGGAAGAAATATATTTTTTGATCCTCTTTCTTTCCAGTCAACACCACATCTTTCGCATTTACAACAATCACAAAATCGCCTGTATCTACATGGGGCGTATAAATTGGTTTATGCTTTCCTCTTAATATTTTTGCTATTTCAGAAGCCAATCTACCAAGCACCTTTCCCTTTGCATCTACTACATACCACTCTCTTTTTATCTCTTCTTTTTTTGCCATAAAAGTTTTCATTTTTCTTTTTCCTCCTTTCCCGTAGCATTTTAATATAATTTTATTTACAATGTCAATAATCTACTCTAAAAAGATAAAGTCCCCAAGGAGGGGCAGGAACTGAAAACCTTTCTTTTCTTTCTTCCTTTAAATAATCTTCTAACTCAATTAAACTTTTTCTTCCTAAAGCTATTTCTACCATGCTACCTACTATAAATCTTACCATTTTTCTCAAAAAAAATGGGGCTGATATAAAATATATTAACAGATCTTTCTTAAAATACCAAAAAGATTCATAGACTTCAATAACCGTTTGATCTTCATCCTCTGTTACACAAAAATTTTTAAAATCGTGAACTCCTTTAAATAGATTTGCAGAAAAAATCAATAATTCTCTATTAATTTCTCTACTTATCCACCAGGAGTAGTCTTTTAAAAACAAATCCCTTTCATCATTATTGTAAACCACATAAATGTACCATCTTCTTTTTGCAGAATATCTAGCATGAAAACTATCATCTACAATTTCAACCTTTTTTATCTTTATATCCTCAGGCAGTAATCTATTTAAAACTTTATGAAGCTTATCACAGGAAAAACCTTTATGTCCCCTGCTCTTAAAATTAACCACCTGACCCAAAGCGTGAACTCCCGTATCGGTTCTTCCTGCACCTATTACCCTTATTTCTTCATCAAATAAGAAACTCAATACTTTTTCTAACTCCCCTTGTATAGTTCGCTTTCCAGGTTGTTTTTGAAATCCATAAAAATCTTTACCAATGTATGAGATCTCAAGCTTCCAGTTAGTCATTATCAAAAAAATATAAGTAAAAGAGCAGAATAGATTCCTATGAAAAATATAAAAGAAGTCTCCTTCAGCGTCCAATAAGTCCTTCTATACCTTGTTCTTCCCTCTCCCCCTCTATAACACCTTGATTCCATAGCTTCAGCAAGCTCATTTGCTCTTCTAAAAGCATTTACAAAGAGAGGAATTATTACGGGAAGTAAACTCTTAGCCTGATTTACAATATTACCTTTACCAAATTCTGCTCCTCTTGCTTTTTGGGCTTTTATTATTTTATCTGTCTCATCTAAAAGGGTTGGTACAAATCTAATAGCTATAGTCATCATCATAGAAAACTCATGCACAGGAAATTTGAAATACTTTAGAGGCTTCAGAAGATCTTCTAAAGCTTGAGCCAGTTCCAACACTGATGTGGTTAAAGTAAGCAGAGAAGTTATCATAACTATAAATATGAGCCTCAAAGACATAAAAATAGCCATTTTAATTCCTAATTCCGTAATGTGTATAATTCCAAATCTCCAAAAAACCCTTCCTCCTTCTTCCCCAAAAAAGAAATGAATAATAAAAGTAAATAAAACAAGAAAATAAACAGGTTTCAGAGACCTAAGAAAATACTTTAAAGGTAGAGAAGAAAGAAAGATCCCTAACATAATAAGAAGAAAGAAAAACAAATAAGAGAGGTTTAATCTTATTAGAAATATAAATACGATAAGCCAAAAAGATGCTATAATTTTAGCCTTAGCATCCAAACCATGAAGTATGGAATTTGCAGGTATATATTGCCCAATAGGAAAAGTTTTTAACACTTCCATAAACTCTTATATCCCTTATAAGCAAGTATTCTCTCTACAATCTCCTGAACAGTAAAAGCGCCTTCTATAGGATATCCTTTTTCTTGGAGTATTTTTACAAGCCTAACTATCTCAGGCAAGTCCAATTCCGCCTCTTCTAATTTATCATAGCTCATAAATAATCTTTCAGAGGGACCATCAAAAATTATTTCTCCTGCTTTCAAAACTATAACTCTTCTCACCAATCTCATAACCTCATCAAGATCGTGAGATACTATGATAAGAGTCTTTTGTTTTTTATCCACCCATCTATCTATATAGTTCATTATCTGCAATTTACCTCTTGGATCGAGATTTGCTGTAGGCTCATCCAAAATGAGAACTTCAGGATCCATGGCCAATATACTTGCAATAGCTAACCTTCTTTTCTCTCCCCCAGAGAGATGAAAGGGAGATCTATCTTTGATTTCTTCATAAGATAAACCTACTGAGATAAGAGCAGACTTCACACAATCCTCAATTTTTTCTTCAGAAATACCAACATTTTTAGGTCCAAAAGCTACTTCTTCAAATACTGTTTCAGCAAAAAATTGATATTCGGGATATTGAAATACTACTCCCACGATTTTACATAGCTCTTTTGAATTCCATTTTCTGATCTCCTTATCTTTTACATACACTTCTCCCGATGTTGGATAAATAAGACCTCCTATAAGTTGAATTAAAGTAGACTTTCCCGAACCCGTCTTCCCAAGAATTCCTATTCTTTCTCCATGTTCAACATTTAAAGAAACATTAAGAAGAGCTTCTTTCTCTAAAGGAGTATCCTTTAAGTATGTGTAAGATACACTCTTCAAACTAATTAAAGCCATAGAGATAATTCCTCGGGAGTTAAGATAGGATGTGGTATATTAAAGCCTCTCTCTAAAAGACACTTTGATATTCTTGTAGTTATAGGCAAATTCAATCCCCATTCATTTAATTTTTCATCTTTAGAAAATATCTCCCTTGGAGTTCCTAAATCTACAATCTCCCCATTAAAAAAGACCACAATCTTTTCTGCCCAAATTACCTCCTCCATATGATGGGTTATCAAAATTATGGTTTTCTTTTCCTCTTCGTAAAGCCTTCTTATTATATTTATTATCTCTTTTCTACCCTTAGGATCAAGCATCGTAGTGGGTTCGTCAAGAACAATGTACTTAGGCATCATAGCTAAAATTCCTGCTATAGCAACCCGTTGTTTTTGTCCTCCCGAAAGTAAGTAAGGTGGATACTTTCTATATTCTTCCATTCCTACCGCTTTTAAAGCAAAATTAATCCTTTCTTCAATCTCTTCTGGGGGAAGTCCTAAATTCTCACAACCAAAAGCTATATCTTCTTCCACAGTCATTCCTATTATCTGATTATCTGGATTTTGAAAAACTAAACCTACGTTTTTTCTTATTTCCCATATTCTTTTCTCATCCTTTGTATTCATTCCATCTACTATTACATCACCAGAAGTTGGAGTATAAAGTCCATTAAGAAGCCTTGCGAAGGTAGACTTGCCTGAACCATTAGCTCCTACAATACAAAAAAAAGAAGGAGAAGGTATCTCTAAATTAATATTCTTAAGAGCTACCTTCTCCTGTGAGGTGCCGGGTTGATAAATATAAGATAAATTTTCAACTTTTATCATTATACGAATTCAATAACTGCCTGCTCTGCTGCGTCTCCTCTTCTCATACCCAGTTTTAATATTCTGATATAACCACCATTTCTATCCTTATATTTAGGAGCAATCTCTACAAAAACTTTCCTAACTAACTCCCTATCTTGAAGCCATGCATATACTAATCTTCTATGATGAACAGAATCTTCTTTAGCAATAGTAAGAAGCTTTTCTGCAATTCTCGTGACTTCTTTTGCTCTCGGTAAAGTGGTCACTATCTTTCCATGTTTAAATAATGATATCAAAAGAGCTTTAAATAAAGCTTTTCTTTGGGGAGTTGGTTTACTTAATTTTCTATATGCTTTACGGTGTCTCATTCTAAGCCCTCTCCTTTCTCCGTATCAGGATTTCCACCATCTCTCAAACTCAGTCCCTTTTCTCTTAATTTCTCTTCCAATTCCTGAAGGGATTTTTGCCCAAAATTTTTGATTTTCATTAAATCCTCTCTACTTTTTGATAAAAGATCCTCAATAGTGTGTATACCTGCATGCCTCAAAGAATTATAAGCTCTTGTAGAAAGTCCCAAATCTTCAAGGGTTAATCCTTTCTTTTCCTCTTCTAAGGATGTAATCTCTTGTCCTACTTCCTCATGAGGAAGTTGAAACTCCCTTTCACTTAAAAGTTTAAAATACTCCATTAATATTCTTGAAGCTTCTCTAAAAGCCTCTTCAGGGGTTACAGACTTATTAGTCCATATCTCTATTATTAATCTATCCAAGTCTGTTCTTCGACCAACCCTTGTTTTCTCTACAGTATAACTTACCTTTTTTACAGGAGAAAATATGGAATCTAATACTAATACTCCAATGGGATAACTTTGATCTTTATTCTCCTCTGCACTGACATATCCTTTACCTTTTCTTACCTCTACTTCCATATGAAATGGAATATCATCCACCAAAGTTGCAATTACAAGATCTGGATTAAGTATTTTAACATTTGCTGGAACTATAAAGTCACCTGCTGTTACTACTTTAGGCCCTCTCACATCAAGTTCCAAAATATGAGAATTGTTATCTTCTATTTTAACTACAAGCTTTTTTAGATTCATTAAAATTTCTAAAATCTCTTCTTTTAAGCCTGGTAATACCTCAAGCTCATGTCTTACTCCCTCAATCTTAACCGAAACCACAGCTGCTCCTTCAATAGAAGAAAGTAGTATTCTCCTTAGAGAGTTTCCTATGGTCCACCCATATCCTCTCTCTAAGGGCTCTATTACAAAACGCCCATATTCATCTGATCTCTTTTCAATAATAACCCTTACATTTTCCTCTAACAAATTATCTACCTCCTTACCCTGCCCAAAGGCCACCAAAAATTATCTGGAGTAGAACTCTACAATAAGCTGTTCTTGGACAGGAGTATCTATTTCTTCTCTCTTTGGTAATCTCAAAACTTTTCCTCTAAGGTTTTCCCTATCCAATTCTAACCAGGCTGGAACACTCTTATTTCCAAAAACTGATATGGCTTCTTGTACAGGAATTAAATCTTTATCAAGGAGCTCTACCACATCTCCTGGCTTTAAATTATAAGAGGGTATGTTAACTCTTTTACCATTCACAGCAATTTTACCATGAGACACAATCTGCCTTGCTTGAGCTCGAGATAAAGCCCAACCCAGCCTGTACACTACATTATCAAGTCTTGTTTCCAAAAGTTGCAATAACCTTTCTCCCGTAACACCTCTACCCTTAGAGGCTATCTCAAAGTATCGCCTAAATTGTCTTTCTAATACTCCGTATATTCTTTTTGCTCTTTGTTTTTCTCTTAACCTTAATCCGTACTCAGTTAATTTTCTTTGAGCTCTACCATGTTGACCAGGTGGAAATGGTCTTCTTTCAAAGGGACACTTTTCGGAAAAACATTTTGTCCCTTTTAAAAATAACTTCATACCTTCTCTTCTACATAAACGACAATCTGGTCCTGTATATCTTGCCATCGTCTCTCCTCCTTTTCAAACTACACTCTTCTTCTACGTGGTGGGCGACACCCATTATGAGGAATAGGTGTAACATCTTTAATAAGAGAAATCTCCAATCCAGCAGCTTGTAAAGCTCTAATAGCTGTTTCTCTTCCAGGTCCCGGCCCTTTTACTAAAACATCAACTTTCTTCATTCCATACTCTGAAATAGCTTTTTTCGCTGCCATTTCCGCAGCAAGTTGAGCAGCAAAAGGAGTACCCTTCTTTGTACCTTTAAAACCTGCTGTCCCACCACTTCCCCATGTTAACACATTTCCCTCAGGATCAGTAATGGTTACTATAGTATTATTGAAAGTAGAATTGATATGTGCAACTCCAACAGGAACTATTCTTTTTTCCTTCTTAGGACCTCTTGTTCTCTTCTTTTTAGCCATTTATCCTATTTCCCTCCTAAACCTTAATTTTTATTTTTCCTTTCTCTTAGCCCCCACAGTCTTCCTTGGGCCCTTCCTAGTACGGGCATTACAACGAGTTCTCTGTCCCCTAACTGGAAGTCCTCTCTTATGCCTTATACCTCTATAACAACCTATTTCAATAAGCCTTCTAATATTTGCTGCCACTTCTTGCCTTAGATCCCCTTCCACTTTATAGTTATTCTCAATTTCTTCCCTCAATTTACTTATTTCTTCTTCAGTAAGATCCTTAACTCTCTTGTTTGGATCCACCCCAGTAGCTTGAAGAATCTTCTTACTTGTGGTACGTCCAATACCGTATATGTATGTTAAAGCAATCTCCACTTTTTTATTACTTGGTAAGTCTACTCCTGCAATACGTGCCATTTACTAAACACCTCCTATCCTTGTTTCTGCTTATGTCTTGGATTCTCACATATTACAAAGACTCTACCGCCTCTTCTTACTATTTTACATTTTTCACATATCTTTTTTACTGAGGATCTAACCTTCATCCTTATTACCCTCCTTATTAGTATATCTGTATATGATTCTGCCCTTAGAAAGGTCATATATGGATAATTCTACTTTTACTCTATCACCAGGCATTACCCTTATAAAATTCATTCTCATCTTACCAGATATATAAGCCAAAATCTCTAAACCATTATCTAATTGTACTTTAAAAGTTGCATTTGGCAAGGCCTCTTTTACCGTACCAGTCACCTCAATTACCTCTCTATCCTTTTTATCCATATGGCCCTCCAATCTTCTACTCCATTGTTAATACAAGAGGTCCACTTGGAGTTATTGCTACAGTATGCTCAAAATGAGCTGCCAATCCACCATCTTTAGTAACTGCAGTCCATCCGTTTTCAAGGATTTTTACCTCATAACTTCCTGTCACTACCATAGGCTCAATAGCAATAACAAGTCCCTCTTTTAATATAGGCCCCATTCCAGGAGGACCATAGTTTAATACATTAGGAGGCTCATGTAAACTTCTACCTATACCATGTCCAACAAAATCTCTAATCACATTAAACCCGTTCTTCTCTACATACTCCTGAATTGCCCAGGAAATATCAGAAAGCCTATTACCTACTTGTGCCTTTGTAATACCTCTCCATAGTGCTTCTTCCGTAACTTGAATCAATCTCAATCCTAAAGGAGATACTTCGCCTATAGGATAAGTCTTAGCTGCGTCTAAAAAAAACCCCTCATATTCTATACCTATGTCTATGCTAACAATGTCTCCCGATTTTATATATTTATTTTTACTTGGTATGCCATGAACTACCTCTTCATTTATAGAAACACAAATAACTTCAGGATAACCTCTATATCCTTTAAAGGCAGGTTTAACATCATAATTCTTCATCAGTTTTTCTGCAATCCTTGCTAAGTCATATGTAGTCATTCCTTCTTTTAATTCCTTTTCCATATCTTTTAATATTTTTGCTAATATCTTTCCTCCTGCTTTCATTATTTCAATATCTTCCTTATTCTTAAGAAAAATATTCATTCGTTAATCACCTTTAGAATTTCTTTTAGTACTTCTTCTCTCTCTTTTTCGGCATTAATAGTATACATAATATCCTTATTCTTGTAATAATCAATTAAGGGTTGCGTTTCTTTATAATAAGTTTCTAATCTTTGTTTTATAACTTCGGGTTTATCATCGCTTCGTTGATATAATTCTCCCCCACATATATCACAAATACCATCTTTCTTAGGAGGCATGGATATTAAATTATATATTGCTCCACAATTTTTACAGACTCTTCTTGCAGAAAGCCTTCTAATTACTAACTCATCAGGAGCATCAAGATAAATTACTTTTATGTCTGCATTTTTCTCCTTTAAATACTTTTCTAACATCTCTGCCTGCAGAATCGTTCTTGGAAATCCATCTAAAATAAAACCATTTTTACAATCCTCTTTATCTATTCTATCTTTTACTACTTCCCAAACCACCTCATCAGGAACTAACTTTCCAGCATCTAAATAGCTTTTTACTTTAATTCCCAAATCAGTTTGATTTTTAACATGTTCTCTAAAAATATCACCTGTAGAGATATGAGGAATGTTCAAAATCTGACTTACTTCTTTAGCATGAGTACCTTTACCCGCACCTGGAGGTCCTAAGAAAATTATTGCTTTCATCATCTTAAAAACCCCTCATAACTTTTCATTATCATTTGAGCTTCTAAGGTTTTTATAGTCTCAAGGATTACTCCGACCATAATCAATATACTTGTTCCACCAAGCTGAAACTCCGTTACTCCAGTTAGCCTTTCAATAAAAGTAGGAAGCAATGCAATAATACCAAGAAAGACACCACCAAAAAAGTTTAAACGATTTAAAGTCTTTGCAAGATATTCTTCAGTAGGCTTTCCGGGCCTAACTCCAGGAATAAATCCTCCATACTTTTTAAAATTCTCCGCAAGATCTGCAGGGTCAAAAACTATAGAGGAATAAAAATAAGTAAACCCCAAAACTAACAGAAAATATATTATGGGATATAAAACAGAATTAGGAGAAAAGATACCAAGAATTGCTTTCAGCCAACTAACCTTAGCTACAGGGATAAAAGTTTGAGGTACCATTAAGATGGTTATTGCAAAGATTATTGGTATAACTCCAGCTTGATTCAGCTTTAAAGGAAGATAAGTGCTCTGACCTCCATAAACTCTTCTCCCTACTATTCTACGAGAATACTGAACTGGAATTCTCCTCTCTGCGCTTTCCTCCCAGACAACTCCAATTATTATAAGGATTAATAAAGCAAAGAATGCTATTACGTTAAGTATTCCAATTTCACCCCTACTGAGCAGCGCAAAGGTCCTAGCAAGATCTGTAGGAAAACGGGCAACTATGGATGTCAATATTAAAAGTGAAACTCCATTTCCTATACCATATTGGGATATTTGCTCTCCAAGCCACATAATAAAAGTACTTCCAGCAGTAAGAGTTATTACGCTACTTATGACGTAAAGTGGGCTCAAGCTAGGGATTACTTTGAAATTATGCATAAATATAGTTAAGCCAAAAGCTTCTATAGCAGCAAGAAGAACTGATAAATTTCTTGCATATCTTGTTAATTTCTTTCTCCCATCTTCTTCCTTTTTTAATTCAGCTAAGGAGGGAAACACCGCAGTTAAAAGCTCCATCATAATGGAAGCATTAATAAATGGAATAATTCCCATGGAAAAAATTGAAAAACGAGAAAGAGCTCCCCCTGTAAATAGATCCAAAAAGCCCAAAGCTCCTTGGCTCCTAAAGAGGTTAGCCAATGCTACTCTATCTACTCCTGGAACCGGAATATGAGCTCCCAATCGATAAACGGCAAAAATAAAAAGAGTAAATAATATTTTTTTTCTTAAATCAGGTATTCTAAAAGCTCTAACCAAAGTATCAAACACTATTCAATCACCTCAGCTTTTCCGCCCACACTTTCAATCTTCTCACGGGCTTTTTCAGAAAAAGCATGTGCTTTTACAACAAGAGGTTTTGTCAATTCACCATCTCCAAGAATTTTTACCCCAAATCCTATTTCTTTTATAATTTTTCTTTCTAAAAGAATATTAGGATCAACTACTTCATTTGCCTCAAATTTTTTCTCTAAAGTAGACAAATTCACTACAGTATATTTTCTTCTGGGAGCTCTTGGGATACCTTCCATCTTTGGAAGACGTCTTGTAAGAGGAGTTTGGCCACCCTCAAAACCAGGTCTTACACCATCTCCTGTTCTCGCATTTTGTCCACTCATTCCTCTTCCAGCATACTTTCCAGAGGCTGCATAACCACAGCCAACTCTCTTAGGCTTCTTTCTGGAACCTAATTTAGGTTTTAATTCAAACAGTTTCAATTTTCTCCCTCCTCATTTCCCTTACTCTCAGTCTTTAAGCCGATTATTTCATTAATTCTCTTATCTCTCATCTCAGCTACTTCAGGGAGAGATCTCAACTTTTTAAGAGCCTCAAAAGTTGCCTGAGCAAGATTTACAGCAGTAGTAGAACCGAGAGCCTTTGCTAAAACATTTTTGATTCCAGCAAGTTCTAATACAGCCCTTGCTGCTCCTCCTGCTATCACACCTGTACCAGGAGCTGCAGGCTTAAGTAGTATTTTAGAAGCACCTAACTTGCCTACAACCTCATGAGGAATAGTACCCTTACTTATAGAAACCTTAACAGCATTCTTTTTTGCTTTTCTTATAGCTTTTCTAATAGCATCAGGAACCTCCGCAGCTTTTGCTATTCCAACCCCAACTGTTCCTTGTTCGTCTCCTACCACTACTAGAGCCCTAAATCTTAAGTTCTTACCTCCAGCAACTACTTTTGCTACCCTTCTTATCTCAATAACCCTTTCTTTTAATACCGGTTCTAACTCTTTCAAGGTTTTCCCTCCTTTTTTAGAATTCAAGTCCTGCAGCCCTTGCACTATCGGCAAGAGCTTTTACCTTCCCATGATATAAAAATCCACCTCTATCAAATACAACCCTTTTAATGCCTTTTTCTAAAGCTCTCTTAGCTATAACCTCACCTACCAATTTTGCTGCTTCTATATTTTTAGTAGATTTCAACTGACTCCTCAATTCCTTTTCTAAAGACGAAGCTGCAACTAAAGTATGCCCTTTTGTATCATCAATAATCTGAGCATATATATATCTTAAACTTTTATAAACTGCTAACCTGGGCCTTTCTGGAGTACCTGTTATTTTTTTTCTGATTCTTAAATGTCTTATTCTTCTAAGCTCTTTCCTAGATCTTTTTATAATCATACCCTGTCAAACCTCCTATTTTTTACCTGCTTTACCAGCTTTTTGCCTTATCTTCTCGCCTTCATATCTTATTCCCTTGCCTTTATAAGGTTCTGCAGGCCTTACACTCCTAACAATAGCCGCAAACTGTCCTACAAGTTCCTTGTCAATTCCCTTAACACTAATTTTAGTATTATCTTGAACCGACACTGTTAACCCTGTAGGAATTTCTAACTCTACAGGATGAGAAAAACCTACTTCCAAAACAAGTTTATTACCTTGAACTCTTGCCCTATACCCTGTTCCTTGTAATTCCAATCTTTTTTCAAATCCTTGAGTCACACCTAATACCATGTTATTAATTAATGCTCTTGTTAGACCATGCAAAGCTTTCACAAATTTCTCATCGTTAGGCCTTTCTACAACTATTTGGTTATCAACTTTTTTAATAGTCAGTAAAGGACTAAAAGTTTTTTCAATCTGTCCTAAGGGTCCCTTTACTGACACACAATTTCCGTCTTTTATTTCAACTTGTACATTTTGTGGTATCGGAACTGGCTTTCTTCCTATCCTAGACATAATTTATTCCTCCTTCTACCATACCATACAAATAAGTTCTCCGCCAATACCTAAAAGCCTTGCCTCTTTATCCGTCATTATACCTTTAGAGGTAGATAAAATAGCAATTCCAAGTCCACCTAACACCCTTGGAATTTCTTCTTTATTCACATAATATCTTCTTCCCGGTTTACTTACTCTTTTAACATCTTGAATTACAGGAGTTTTACCTTTATATTTTAGATAAACTCTTATGTATTTTTGAGGTATTTCTCCAATAACCTCATATTTAGCAATATACCCTTCTCTTAAAAGAATTTCTATGATCTTTTCCTTCATTTTAGAGTAAGGAACATCTACAGTAGGATGCCTTCGCATATTAGCATTCTTTATTCTAACCAGCATATCAGCAATAGGATCTGTTACAGTCATAGCAACCCTCCTTACCAACTTGCTTTCCTTACACCTGGTATTTCACCTTTTAGAGCCAACTCCCTAAAACATAAACGGCACAACCCAAATTTTCTAATATAACCTCTTGGTCTTCCACAAATTCTACATCTATTATACTCTCTTACTTTATATTTCTTAGGCTTGAGCCACTTTACTATTTGAGATTTCTTTGCCACAATAACCTCCCTCGCTTTTCATTATTTTATTTTTTAAAGGGCATTCCTAAAAGAGCTAAAAGCTCCTTAGCTTCTTCGTCAGTTTTAGCAGTAGTAACTATAGTAATATCCATACCTCTAATCCTATCAATCTTATCATATTCAATCTCTGGAAAAACCAACTGTTCTTTTAAACCTAAAGAATAGTTTCCTCTCCCATCAAAGGAATTAGGAGAAACTCCAGAGAAATCCCTTACCCTGGGAAGAGCAAGATTTATTAACTTATATAAAAAGGCGTACATTCTTTCTCCTCTTAAAGTAACTTTTAATCCAATAGGCATTCCCTTTCTTAAATGGAAATTAGCGATAGATTTACGTGCTTTTCTTACAATAGGTTTCTGCCCTGTAATTATTGCTAAATCTCTTGCCGCAGCCTCTATTGCTCCAGGATTTTGGACAGCCTCGCTCACGCCAATATTAACTACAATTTTCTCTATCTTAGGTACAGCCATTGGATTTTTATATCCAAACTTCCTCATCATTGCAGGGACTACTTCTTTAATATATTTCTCTCTTAAAACCTCCATACTAATCTTCCTCCTTCAATTAGACCCGATCAATGATTTCCTTACATTTAGAACAGACCCTTACTTTTCTTCCATCTTCAAGAAAAGTGTGTTTAACTCTTGTAGGTTGATTACAATGTGGACATATTAACATTACTTTACATCTATATAGAGGAGCTGGTTTTTCTATAATTCCACCTTGTCTCATTTTTGCTGTAGGTCTTGTATGTTTTTTAACAATGTTCACTCCTTCTACTACAACCTTCTCTTCTGAAGGAAGAACAGAAATAACCCTTCCTCTTTTCCCTTTATCTTTACCAGAAATAACTAATACTAGATCTCCCTTTTTGATATCCATATTACTTCACCTCTATATAACTTCTGTTGCTAAAGAAATAATCTTCATAAAGTTCTTGTCTCTGAGCTCCCTTGCAACAGGACCAAAGACTCTTGTCCCTCTTGGATTTCCTTCTTTATCTATAATCACTGCAGCATTATCATCAAATCTCACACAAGAACCATCCTTCCTCTTAATAGTTCTCTTCGTTCTTATAACCACAGCATAAACCACATCACCTTTTTTTATGTTAGAACGTGGAACTGCTTCCTTAACACTAGCAACAATAATATCCCCTACTTGGGCAACTTTCTTTTTCCCAAGTATTCTAAAACACATTATTTCTTTTGCACCAGTATTATCTGCAACAACTAACCTAGTTTGAGGCATTATCATTTATATCACCTACCCCAACTGTAGTTTCATTATTTTCCAAGTTTTCTTCTTCAGAAATAGTTGGAGCTATTTCTCCCCTCTTTATGATTCTGACTAATCTCCACCTCTTCTCCTTAGAGAGAGGTCTTGTCTCTCTGATAAGAACAATATCTCCTTCTCTAGCTTCTTGATGTTCATCATGAGCCTTATATTTTTTTCTTCTCGTTACAGTCTTTTTATATAAAGGATGAGTATAGGTTTGCTCTACCAAAACCACAATAGTTTTTTGCATTTTTGCACTTACTACTTTTCCTATCATCTCTTTCCTATTACTTCTCATGAACATCTCTCCTTAAATTTAAGATTTTTTTAACTCTCTCTCACGAAGAATAGTAAGGATACGAGCAATATCCTTTCTAACTGCTTTTATTCTATGGGGATTAGTAAGTCCTCCTGTTGTCTGCTGAAGCCTCAAATTAAAAAGCTCCGCTCTTAAATTTTTAAGTTCTTCCAGAAGTTCTGAATCAGTTTTTTCTCTTAGCTCAGAAGTTCTTCTTGCCATATCACTCACCACCTATTTCTCTTGTTACAAGCCTAGTTTTAATAGGAAGTTTACTACCAGCAATTCTAATGGCTTCCATAGCAATCTCTTTAGATACTCCTCCAATCTCAAATAGTATGGTTCCTGGTTTTACCACTGCTACCCATCCTTTTACATCTCCTTTTCCTCCGCCCATTCTACTTTCAGCTGGTCTTGCAGTTACCGATTTATCAGGAAAAATCCTAATCCAAACTCTACCATTTTTCCCTGCATGTCTTGTTAAAGTTCTTCTTACAGCCTCTATTTGTTCACTGGTAATCCAAGCAGGAGCCAAAGCTTGAATACCATAATCCCCAAAAACCACACGATTTCCCCGTGAGGCTTTTCCTTTCATTCTCCCACGATGTTGCTTTCTATATTTTACTCTTTTAGGCATCAACATCGTAGTTCACCTCATCTTTCTCGTAAAGATCTTCATCCTCTATCTTCTTTGGTACAGCCTTTTCAGGAAGCTCTTGAATAGGTTCTTTATGTAACTCTGGAACATCGCCTTTATATATCCAAACTTTAACCCCTATTACACCCGATATAGTAAAGGCTTCTGCAAAACCATAATCAATATCCGCAGTCAAGGTTTGTAAAGGTATTCTCCCTTCCCTAAACCATTCAGAGCGTGCAATTTCAGCACCATTCAATCTACCGCTGCACATAACCTTTACGCCTTTGGCTCCAGCTCTTAATGCCCTATTTATTGCCTGTTTCATAGCCCTCTTATAATTAATTCTCTTTTCAATTTGAGTAGCGATATTTTCCGCAACAAGTTGAGCATCTAACTCTGGATTCTTGACCTCTTGAACATTAACAAATACACTCTTGTTTGTTAATTTAACCAAATTCTTTCTTATATTTTCTATCTCGCTTCCTCCACGTCCGATCAACATTCCAGGTCTTGCAGTATGTATAGTAATATCCACTCTATTAGCTGCTTTTCTTTCAATTTCTATCAATGAAATTCCAGCTTGGTAGTAGTTTTTCTTAATGTAATTCCTTATAGCCCAGTCCTCATGTAGTAGGGAGGAATAATCAGACCTTTCAGCATACCAGTGACTTTTCCAATCCTTAGTTATACCCAACCTAAATCCATAAGGATGTGTTTTCTGGCCCATTTTATTCTTCCTCCTTCTCCTTTACATAAATGACTATATGGCTATTTCTAATTTGTATAATATCAGCTCTTCCTCTTGCCCTAGGATTTAATCTTTTCCACCTAGGACCCTCATTTACAAAGGCTTTAGATATATAGAGTCTATCAGCTCTTAAACCATAATTATGTTCTGCATTAGCCTTTGCAGATCTAAGACATTTCAATATTAAACGAGCAGATTTATGAGGAAGATTTTCTAATATTGCTTCTGCTTCTTCTACCATTTTCCCTCTTACAAGATCAATAACTCTCCTTGCTTTATAGGGAGAGACTCTTAAATATTTACTTTCTGCTTTTACTTCAATCATAAAAATCTAACCTCCCTATTTAATAGCCGTAATACGAGCTGTTGGTATTCTGTGTCCTGTAAATGTCCTGGTTGGTGCAAATTCACCGAGCCTATGTCCTATCATATTCTCTGTAATATAAACAGGTATATGCTTTCTACCATTATATACAGCAATAGTATGTCCTACCATTTCTGGTACTATAACTGATCTTCTTGACCAGGTTTTAATTATCTTCTTTTCTCCTTTTTCATTTAGCTCTCTAATCTTTTTAAGTAGCTTAGGATCTACATAAGGACCTTTCTTAAGTGAACGACCCATGTGCTCCTCCCCTTTTACTTCTCTTTTTTATCATTTGCTCTTTGAATTATAAATCTGTCTGAGGGTTTTCTCTTCTTTCTTGTCTTATATCCAAGGGTAGGTTTGCCCCATGGAGTTAGAGGACTTGGATGCCCTATAGGAGCCTTACCCTCACCGCCACCGTGAGGATGATCCACAGCATTCATTGCAGAACCTCTAACATGAGGTCTCCTACCCAACCATCTACTCCTTCCTGCTTTTCCTAAGGAAACATTTTGGTGATCCACGTTACTCACTTGACCAATAGTAGCTCTACAATTTAAGTCAAATAACCTTATTTCACCCGAAGGAAGCCTCACATAAGCCCACTTGCCTTCCTTACCGAGAATCTGAGCTGCTGTTCCCGCAGCCCTTACCAATTGCCCACCCCTTCCAGGATAAAGCTCTAAATTATGGATTAGCGTACCATCAGGTATATTCTTTAAGGGCAAATTATTCCCAACTTTAATATCCACATTTTCTCCAGACATGACAATATCTCCAACCTTTAACCCCTCTGGAGCAATAATATATCTCTTCTCGCCATCAGCATAATGTAGTAAAGCGATTCTTGCAGTACGATTAGGATCATACTCTATACTTGCAACTTTAGCAGGAATATTATCTTTATCTCTTCTAAAATCAATAATTCTATAAAGTCTTTTATGCCCACCACCTCTAAATCTAGTGGTTACATGTCCAAAATTATTCCTACCACCACTTTTCTTAAGTGGCCTTAATAACGATTTCTCTGGTTCTTCTTTTGTTATTTCAGAGAAATCAGGCAATATTAAATGTCTTAATCCGGGCGTAATTGGTTTAAACTTTTTAAGACCCATATCTTTCTACCTCCTATACTCCACTGATAAGCTCTATTTTATGACCCGGCTCCAAGGTAACTATAGCTTTCTTTTTAGTAGAAGTGAATCCTTGAGAGATTCCTAATCTTCTCTTTTTAGGTTTTTCATTAATAACTGCTACACTTTTTACCTTTACTTTAAATATTTCTTCTACAGCTTTTCCTATTTCTATTTTATTTGCATTTCTATCAACCTCAAATACATATTTGTTTTGTTTGGCAAGATTAAGGCTCTTTTCTGTTAATATAGGTTTTAAAATTATAGTATAAGGATCTCTCATTTCAAAAATGCCTCCTCTAAGACTGGTATCGCATCAACAGTAAGTATAAGATAATCATATTTTAGCAAATCATATACATTTAAAACTGACGCTATCATTGTCTTAACTCTTTCAAGATTCATTGCCGCTTTTTTTAAGTTCTCATCCTTAGTTGGAACGCCTATAAGTACCTTTGAATCAGCTAAACCAAAATTATTTAAAATATTCACTAACTCCTTAGTTTTAGGTTGAGGTAATTCAATTTTATCCAAAATAATTAAATTATTCTCTTTAAGTTTAGTAGATAAGGCAGATCTTATAGCAAGTCTTCTCATCTTTTTAGGAATCTTATAAGAATAATCCCTTGGCTTTGGACCAAAAGGTCTTCCACCACCAACCCAATGAGTAGCTTTTCTATCTCCTTGTCTTGCATGCCCTGTACCTTTTTGAGGCCAAACTTTTCTACCACTTCTATTTACTTCACTTCTTCTTTTAGTAGAATGAGTCCCTTGTCTTCCATTAGCAAGATGCATAACAACACAGGTATAAAAAAGATCAGGCCTTCTTTCCACGCCAAAAAGTTCTTCCTTTAATTCTATCTCTCCAACTTTCTCTGCTTTTTGGTTATATACAGGTACTTGTATCATATCCTTATCCCCTTCCTAGGCATTTAATTTCTTAACAGCTTTTCTAATAATCAACAAATTTCCAGTAGGACCGGGAACAGCACCTTTTACTAAGATGAGATCCTTTTCTTTATCTACCTTGACAATTTTTAAATTTTGAACGGTTATGGTCTCATTACCCCACCTACCAGCCATCTTTTGACCCTTCATCACATGTTGGACACCACCAGCACCAATTGAAGCTCTTCTTCTATGGAACTTAGAACCATGTGACATTCTTCCTCTCGAGAAATTCCATCTCTTTATGTGCCCAGTAAAACCATGACCTTTACTTTTGCCAGTAATATCTACAAACTCACCTTCTTGAAAGATATCAACTCTTATTTCCTGCCCCTTTGTATAATCGAGAGGATTCTTTACTCTTACTTCTTTTATAATTCTAAAAGGTGGAAGTCCTAATTTTTTAAATATACCAAGCTGAGGTTTATTGAGCTTTGACTCCTTACAACGTTCAAAACCTAATTGGATAGCATCATACCCATCTTTTTCCTTTGTTCTCACATTAAGCACAAGACAAGGTCCCCCTCTAATAACAGTAACAGGGACCATCTCACCATTTTCAGTAAATATTTGAGTCATTCCAATTTTTCTTCCTAATATTGCCTTTGTCGTAGGAGCTGCCATAGCGTTTCCCCTCTCTATGTTTTAATTTCAACTTCAACACCAGCTGGAAGCTCTAAATTCATTAAAGCTTCCACTGTCTTTGCTGTTGGTTCAATAATATCTATTAGTCTTTTGTGTATTCTTATCTCAAAATGTTCTCCTGAATTCTTATTAACATGAGGAGAACGAAGTACCCAATATCTAGTTACTTTAGTAGGAAGAGGGATGGGACCAGAGATCTTAGCCCCAGTCCCTCTTACTGTATCAATAATCTTTTTAGTAGAAAGATCAAGAACTCTATGATCAAATGCCTTTAATTTTATTCTTATCTTTTGTTTTTCCAGATAACTACTCATATCCCTTAATCGCCCCCATTATTCAATAATTTTAGTTATGACACCTGCACCAACTGTTCTTCCACCTTCTCTTATAGCAAACCTTAAACCTTCCTCTAATGCTACTGGCTTGATTAATTTTATCTCCATCTCTATGTTGTCCCCTGGCATCACCATCTGTACACCCTCTGGCAATTTTATCTCCCCTGTTACATCTGTCGTCCTAAAGTAAAATTGGGGCTTGTATCCACTGAAAAAGGGCGTATGCCTCCCTCCTTCTTCCTTCTTCAATACATATACCTGCGCTTTGAAATGTGTGTGGGGCTTTATAGTACCCGGCGCCGCTACTACTTGCCCCCTCTCTACTTCGTCTTTGTCTATCCCTCTTAATAGTATCCCTATGTTATCCCCTGCTATCGCTTCATCTAATTGCTTCCTGAACATCTCTACCCCAGTCACTACACTCCTCTTTATCTCATCACTTAATCCTACTATCTCTACTTCATCCCCTACCTTCACCCTTCCTCTCTCTACTCTACCTGTAACTACTGTACCTCTCCCTGTTATACTAAATATGTCCTCTATTGGCATTAAAAATGGCTTGTCTACATCCCTCTCTGGTATCGGTATGTAATTGTCTACCGCATCCATTAATTCCCATATCGCATCTACCCACTTGTTCTCCCCTCTCTTCGTGTTGGGATTCTGAAATAATACCTCTAATGCCTTTAACGCTGACCCCCTCACAACTGGTACCTCATCCCCTGGATATCCATACTTCGTCAGTAAGTCCCTTACCTCCATCTCCACTAAGTCTATTATCTCCGGATCATCTACCATGTCTATCTTGTTCAAAAATACTACTATGTATGGAACATTAACTTGCCTCGCAAGTAATATGTGCTCCCTCGTCTGGGGCATCGGACCATCCGCAGCTGATACTACCAATATGGCTCCATCCATCTGCGCAGCACCCGTTATCATGTTCTTTATATAGTCAGCATGCCCTGGCGCATCTATGTGCGCATAATGCCTGTTGGGCGTCTCATACTCCACATGCGCTAAATTTATCGTCACTCCCCTCGCCCTCTCCTCAGGCGCTTTGTCTATGTCTTCGTACTTCAATGGCTTCGCTAACCCTTCCGCAGCTAATGCCATCGTTATGGCTGAAGTTAATGTCGTCTTCCCATGGTCTACATGCCCTATCGTACCTATATTCACATGTGGCTTCGTCCTTACAAATTTCTCCTTCGCCATCCTTTATCTCCTCCTATTTTATTTTTTTAGATTTGAAGATAGAATTTTTTCCTGAATATTAAGAGGCATTTCTTCATAATGAGAGAACTCCATTGAGAATATACCTCTACCTTGAGTTAAAGATCTCAAAGTAGTAGCATATCCAAAAATTTCTGCAAGAGGAACTAAAGCTTTTATTACTCTTGTATTATTTACAAAATCAATCTTTTCTACTCTGCCCCTTCTACTGTTAAGGTCTCCTATAACATCTCCCATATATTCTTCAGGGACAATTATTTCAAGCTTCATTATAGGCTCCAATAAAACAGGATCACCTTTTAATACTCCATCTTTAAAAGCCTGAGATGCCGCAATCTTAAAAGCCATATCCGAAGAGTCTACTTCGTGATATGATCCATCAAAGAGAGTAATTCTTACATCTGTTACAGGATAACCAGCAAGCACCCCACGATCTGCAGCCTCTCTAACACCAGCTTCCACAGCTGGAATAAATTGTTGAGGAATGACTCCTCCCACAATTTTATTCACAAATTCAAGACCGCTACCTCTTGGAAGAGGCTCTAATTCAAGCCATACATGACCATACTGACCCCTTCCACCTGTTTGCCTAATATACTTTCCTTCCACTTTTACAGGTTTTCTAATAGTCTCTCTGTATGAGACTTGTGGCTTACCTACATTAGCATTTACTTTAAATTCTCTCTTTAATCTATCCACTATAATTTCTAAATGAAGCTCTCCCATTCCATGGATTAAAGTTTGTCCTGTTTCTTCATCATAAGTTATTCGGAATGTTGGATCCTCCTCAGCAAGTCTCTGAAGAGCAATACTTAATTTATCCTGCTCCTCAGTACTTTTTGGTTCAATAGCAACAGAAATCACAGGTTCTGGGAATGTCATACCTTCAAGAATTATAGGTCTATTTTCATCACAAAGAGTGTCTCCTGTAGTAGTAAACTTTAGACCAACCGCAGCAGCAATGTCTCCCACATATACTGCATCTATATCTTCTCTATGATTGGCATGCATCTGAAGCAATCTACCAATTCTTTCCTTTTTTCCTTTAGTTGAGTTATACACATAGCTACCTTTTTCTAATTTTCCTGAATAAACCCTAAAATAAGTGAGTTTACCCACATAGGGATCAGTCATGACTTTAAAGGCCAAAGCAGTAAATGATTCATCCTCACTTACTAATCTTATTTCTTCCTCACCACTAATAGGATTTATTCCTTTAACGGGAGGTAAATCTAACGGCGAGGGAAGATAGTCTATAACAGCATCAAGTAAAGGCTGTATACCTTTATTCTTAAAAGCCGAGCCACATAGTGCTGGATATAACTTGCCTTCAATAGTAGCCCTCCTCAAAACCCTCTTCAAATCAGGAATAGGAATCTCTTCACCCTCTAAATACTTCATTAAGAGCTCATCATCGAGCTCCACAATAGTCTCTATTAGTTTATGCCTATATTCCTTAGCTTGATCCTTTAACTCATCGGGAATTTCTGTAACTTCCCATTTAATCCCAAGATCATCATGATATACAATTGCCTTCATCTCAAAAAGATCTATGACACCTCTAAATTGATCTTCACTACCAATTGGTATTTGAATAGGTATTGCGTTGACCCCTAATCGATCTTTTATCATCTCCACTACCCTGAAAAAGTTTGCACCAACTCTATCCATCTTATTAACAAAAATTATTCTTGGAACATTATATTTTGTAGCTTGTCTCCATACTGTCTCCGATTGAGGCTGAACTCCAGCAACCCCACAAAACACCGCTATTAAACCATCTAATACTCTTAAGGATCTTTCTACCTCAACAGTAAAATCCACGTGCCCCGGAGTATCAATTATATTAATAATGTGATCCTTCCACTGACAGGTAGTTGTTGCAGCTGTTATAGTAATACCACGTTCTCTCTCTTGTTCCATCCAGTCCATGGTTGCTGTTCCTTCGTGGACTTCACCTAATTTATGAGTTTTACCAGTATAAAAAAGTATCCTTTCGGTAAGAGTAGTCTTACCTGCATCTATATGAGCAGCTATTCCTATATTTCTTAATTTATCTAATGGACATCTCGGCACGTTTATCTTCCTCCTTTTTAATTACCAACGATAATGAGCAAATGCCTTATTAGCTTCTGCCATTCTATGCATTTCATCTCTCTTCTTAATTGCTCCACCAGTATTGTTAAAGGCATCTAAAATCTCTAAAGCAAGCCTTTCCTTCATAGGCATACCTTTTCTCTCTCTTGCAGCTCTAACAATCCATCTTAAAGCAAGAGAGAGTCCTCTTCTTGGAGGAACTTCTATTGGCACTTGATAGGTTGCTCCTCCAACTCTTCTTGGCCTTACCTCTAAAAGAGGTGTTACATTTTGCACTGCTTTTTCAAGGACAGTTAATGGATCTTGTTTTGTTTTTTCCCTTATTATATCCATCGCACCATAAACTATTTTTTCAGCTATGCTTTTTTTACCATCTAGCATAACTTTATTAATAAGCTTTTGCACAAGAACGCTATTATATACAGGATCAGGAGGTATTTCTCTTGGAGTAACTGGTCCTCTACGTGGCATTATTTCTTACCTCCCTCTTTTGGACGTTTTGCTCCATATTTGGATCTTCCCTGTCTTCTGCCCTCAACACCTGCAGCATCCAAAGCACCACGAATAATATGATACCTCACACCTGGTAGATCCTTAACACGGCCTCCTCTCACAAGAACTACAGAGTGTTCTTGTAAGTTATGACCTATTCCAGGTATATAAGCCCATACTTCAATCCCATTTGTTAACCTAACCCTAGCAACCTTCCTTAAAGCAGAGTTAGGCTTTTTAGGAGTCATTGTAGTTACACGGATACATACTCCCCTCTTTTGAGGATTCCCCATAAGAGCAGGAGATTTACTTTTCCTTTCTTTTGGTTCTCTCCCTTTTCTTATAAGCTGATTTATAGTAGGCAAAATTACACCTCCTACATCTTAGTTATTGAAAATTATTTAAATATAATACAAAGCCCCTAAAGGCAAGCGAAAACAAGTTTATCATTATAGAATTATTTTTGTCAAGAGTTAATTTCAATTTCTCCACCATCTTCCAAAACCTCTACTTTCTTAGCGGAGACTTTTTGAGGAATAATTTTCCTAAAGAGCCCTGTGCCTGCAGGAATTAATCTGCCTATTATCACATTTTCTTTTAATCCCTCCAGGTAGTCTTCTTTTCCTTTAACTGCTGCTTCAGCTAAAACCCTCGTAGTCTCTTGGAAAGAAGCTGCAGATATTACACTTTCTGTGGTTAAGGCTGCTTTTGTAATACCAAGTACAACCTCTCTTGCTATAGGAGGTCTTTTTCCTTCTTCTTCTAATTGCTGTTTCACCTTTTCAAAGGTCACTTTGTTAACAAGTTGACCAAACAAGAAGTTGCTATCTCCTGGATCTTCAATCCTTACTCTATTAGTCATCTGTCTAACTATTACTTCTATGTGCTTATCGTTAATCTCTGCTCCTTGTTTGAGATAAACCTTTTGCACTTCATCCACAATATATCTCTGTACAGCAGCAAGACCTTCATTAGCAAGAATTTCCGCAGGATTTCTATATCCTTTAGTCAACTCTTGTCCCACTGTTACATAATCGCCTTCTTTAACCAAAAGTTGAGCATTAGGTGGCAAGATATGCTCATCTTTTCCATTTTCTCCTTCAATCACTATCTTTTCTCCTGATTTAGTCCTTGTTATTTTCACAATACCACTAACACCAGCTATAATAGATTTTCCTTTTGGTTTCCTTGCCTCAAACAACTCCTCTACACGAGGAAGACCTTGAACGATATCTTCTGTTTTTGCAGTTTTCTGTTGGTATGCAGGGAAGTAAGCAAGAATAGTGCCAAATTCTACATTATCTTCTGCATTTACATGTAATTTAAGTCCACGAGGAATTCTATATTCAACTTCTCTTCCTTCGCTATTTCTTATGATAATTACAGCTTCACCTGTTGCCACAATTCGATCTATTATTTCTCCATTTCTCTCAAGAATATCTACCACTTTTCCTTCTTCGCAAGCCTGAATCTTCATGGTCTCTCTACTATATTCGGCAATTATATCTCCTTCATTAATAAAGTCTCCAATTTTAAAGAGAAATGCCACACCTTCCGGTAATTCTATTCTTTTCTCATTACCAGTTTCATCCAACAACACTACAGAACAGAAAATCGGATGTGCTTCTTCGTTATAAGACAACTCATAATTATTAAGATCTCTATCGTATTTCACATTGAGAAAAGTAAATTTTTTATTGTAACTTTCTCCTACCTTTTCAACTCTTATAACCTTTCCAGTAAATGGTGAAGCTATATATCTTAAATTAGGATCTATATATCCTAAACTCATTCCCTTAGTAACATCGGTTCCAGAATCTATAGACACAATGGTTCCTGGTGGAAGTACAATTTCTTCTTCGCCTTCTCCTTTAACAACTGCTCTTCCATTACGTCCAACTACCATTTTTTCTTTTTTACCCAAGACTTCAAATCTTTCTTTTAACTTTAAATTCAAAAAATCAACCCTTCCTGTCACTCTAAATTGAATATTCTGATAATTCAAAGAAGTTAAAGCAACACCACCTGTGTGGAAGGTTCTCATAGTAAGCTGAGTTCCAGGCTCTCCAATAGATTGGGCAGCTATTACTCCTACCGCTTCTCCTATGTTAACAAGCCTATGAGTTGCTAAATCCTCCCCATAACATTTTTGACATATCCCTTTCTCACTCTTACAAGTCATAGGAGATCTGATCTTTACCCTCTTTATACCAAACCTCTCCACTAATTTTGCTTTTTCCACATCTATATACTCATTCTTAGCAATAATTAATTCTCCTTTATCATTATAAACATCTTCAGCAGCAAATCTTCCTATGATTCTATCCTTCAAGCTTAATACTATTTTCCCTTCATCCTCCAGAGGCTCTACATATATCCCATCCTCAGTACCACAATCTTCCTCTCTAATAACCAGACTTTGAGCTACATCTACAAGTCTTCTGGTTAAGTATCCTGAATCAGAAGTTCTCAATGCTGTGTCCACTACTCCCTTCCTTGCTCCATAAGAAGAAATAAAATGTTCTGATACAGTTAAACCTTCGTAGAAGCTTGACTTAATAGGTATGTCCATAATTTGTCCTGACGGATCAGCCATCAAACCTCTCATTGCTGCAAGCTGTCTTACCTGGTCCACATTACCTCTAGCACCAGAAAACGCCATCATATACACAGAATTTAAAATACCAAAATTAGCAAGCATTATATCCTTTACTTCTTCAGTTGCCTTTGTCCATATCTCAATAGCTCTTTGATATCTTTCTTCCTCAGAATACAAACCACTCTCTACAGCTTTTTGAAGAAGCATAGACTCCTCTTCCGCTTTCTTTATAACCTTCTCTTTTGCCTCCTTAGGTATTTCAATATCTACTATGGAAAAACTTACACCTGCTTTTGTAGCATATTCAAACCCAAGTCTTTTAAGTTCGTCTAAGAATTCTGCTGTCTTGCTCCAACCATAAATCTCAAAACATTTTTCGACAATTTTTCTAATTTCTCTTCTATTCATAGTGACGTTGTAATATCTTAACTTCTCAGGAACAATCTCATTCAAAATTAACCTTCCTGGTGTAGTCTCTATAAACATAGGGCTCTCAGGTAAAGATATATTATATGTTTCTTCTATTCCTCTCTTGTGGACATATATCTTTGAATGTAGATCAACTTTTTTCTCCTCTAAAGCCAACAAAACCTCTTCCGGGGTCGCAAATCTTTTATCCTCAATCTCTCTTCCGGGTACCATTATAGTTAAATAATAAAGTCCAAGAACCACATCCTGAGTTGGTAAGGTAAGAGGTTTTCCATGAGCTGGAGATATAAGGTTATTGGATGACAACATCAAAATTCTTGCTTCTGCTTGGGCCTCAAGGGATAGTGGCACATGAACCGCCATCTGGTCCCCATCGAAGTCAGCATTATACGGTGGACATACTAAGGGATGTAATTGAATTGCATTACCATCAATTAACTTAGGCTCAAATGCCTGTATACTAACTCTGTGCAAAGTAGGAGCACGATTTAAAAGTACTAATTTTTCCTTAATAATTTCATCTAAAACATCCCATACCTCAGAGGCTTCTCTTTCAACTTTTTTTCTTGCATTCTTTACGTTAGTAGCATATCCATGTTCTATTAACTTGTTTATTACAAAAGGTTTAAATAATTCTAAAGCCATCTTTTTAGGAAGTCCACATTGATGTAATTTTAATTCAGGTCCAACCACAATAACCGCTCTTCCAGAAAAGTCAACTCTTTTTCCTAAAAGATTCTGTCTGAATCTTCCTTGTTTACCCTCTAAGATATCTGATAAAGACCTCAAGGGTCTTCCACTAGCGTTAGTCACAGGCTTACCCCTTCTTCCATTATCAATAAGAGCATCTACTGCTTCTTGCAACATTCTCTTTTCATTTCTAACAATAATCTCTGGGGCATTTATTTCTAAAAGCTTTGCAAGACGGTTATTTCTGTTAATAACTCTCCTATAAAGATCATTAAGATCAGAAGTGGCAAATTTGCCACCTTCAAGTTGTACCATAGGCCTCAAATCAGGAGGAATAACAGGAAGTACCTCAAGTACCATCCACTCAGGTTTATTACCAGAAAGCCTAAAACTTTCTACAATCTCTAATCTTTTGATAAGTTTCGCCTTTTTCTGACCTTGTATTTCGTTGATTTGTTTTTTTAAGTCGTAAGACAATTCTTCTAAATCTAAATCTCTCAAAAGCTTTTTAATAGCTTCTGCACCCATTCCTACTTTAAAACTATTACCAAACTCATTAAGAGCTTTTTCATATTCGTCTTCTGTTAAAACCTGCATTTTCTGTAAAGGAGTATCCCCTGGATCTAACACAATATATGAATGATAATAAATTACTTCCTCAAGTTGTTTACTGCTTATATTAAGAAGTAGCCCTATATAGTTAGGAACATTTTTAAAATACCAAATATGTACTACAGGTACAGCAAGTTTTATATGTCCCATTCTCTCTCTTCTCACTGAGCTCTTAGTTACTGTGACACCACATCTATCACAAGTTATACCTTCATATCTTTGCCCTTTATACTTACCGCAATGACACTCATAATCCTTCACAGGTCCAAAGATCTTCTCACAAAAAAGTCCATCTCTTTCAGGTTTGAAGGTTCTATAATTAATAGTCTCCGGTTTCTTAACTTCACCGTAAGACCAACTTAAAATATCTTCTGGTGATGCTAAACCAAAAACTAATTTATCAAAATCTTTTATCTTCAAGGTTTATTCCTCCCCTTCCTTAAGATTCATCTTCAATCTTAGAGAGATTAACTAATCTATTTCCAATATAAGCAGATACTTTTATGCCTAAACCTTGTAATTCCCTGACAAGAACCTTAAAAGACTCAGGAATACCAGGTTCTTTTATCAAATTACCAGAAACGATAGCAGAATAAGCCTCAGTTCTTCCAGCCACATCATCGGATTTATATGTCAACATTTCCTCAAGAGTATGAGCTGCACCATAAGCTTCTAAAGCCCATACTTCCATTTCTCCAAATCTCTGACCGCCAAACTGAGCTCTTCCACCAAGAGGCTGTTGAGTAACCAATGAATAAGGACCTACAGATCTTGCATGGATTTTATCATCGGCAAGATGGATCAGTTTCAAAATATACATATAACCAACAGTAACCTTTTGATTAAAAGGTTCTCCTGTTCTTCCATCGTATAAAACCACTCTACCATCCTCAGGAAGTCCAGCTTTTCTCAACATCTCCTTTACCAAATTAGCAGATCTATTTTCTCCTAATACTTCATCAAAAGGAGGTACTATAGCATATATACCCAATTCCTTAGCTGCCCACCCCAAATGGGTTTCCAAAATCTGTCCCACATTCATACGAGAGGGAACACCTAAGGGATTCAATATAATATCTACAGGAGTCCCATCCTCAAGAAATGGCATATCTTCTTCAGGCAAGATAGTAGCAATTACACCTTTATTTCCATGTCTTCCTGCCAACTTGTCTCCTACAGAGATTTTTCTTATTTGAGCAACCCTAACTTTTACAATCTTATTCACTCCTGGTGGGAGCTCATCATCATTCTCTCTGGTTAACACTTTTACATCTATAACCTTACCCCATTCACCATGAGGCATTCTTAGAGATGTATCTTTAGTCTCTCGAGATTTCTCTCCAAAAATTGCCCTCAAAAGCCTTTCCTCAGGAGTAAGTTCGGTTTCACCTTTTGGAGTAACCTTACCTACTAAAATGTCGTTAGGACCAACCTCTGCTCCTATCATTATTATTCCATCTTTATCCAAATACCTTATAGCATCTTCACTTATATTAGGAATATCTCTGGTTATCTCTTCAGGACCAAGTTTTGTATCTCTTGCCTTTATCTCATATTCTTCAATATGAATAGAGGTAAATATGTCTTCTTTAACCAATCTTTCACTTATTATTATTGCATCCTCATAGTTATATCCACCCCAAGGCATAAAAGCGACAAGTACGTTCCTTCCCAAGGCAAGCTTACCATTGGAAGTAGCAGGACCATCAGCCAAAACATCTCCCTTTTTGACTCTCTGTCCTACTTCAACTATGGGTTTCTGGTTCCAACAAGTACCTTGATTAGTCCTTCTATATTTTATAAGTTGATATCTCTTCTCCTCTTTATTATCAGTTTCAATCACAATCTCCGAAGATGATACCTTTTTAACTACTCCATCCACATCAGATATAACCATAACTCCTGTATTTCTTGCCACAGTTTCTTCTATTCCTGTTCCCACAAGAGGAGGTTCTGTGTTTATTAAGGGTACTGCTTGACGCTGCATGTTTGCTCCCATTAATGCTCTGTTTGCATCATCATGCTCAAGGAAAGGAATTAAGGCTGTAGATATACTTACTGTCTGGTATGGTGATACTCCTACAAAATCTATTTCCTTAGGAGAACAAAGTATAAACTTTCCTTTTCTTCTAGCATGAACCAATTCATCAATTATTTCTCTGTTTTCATTAATGTGAACATCGAAAGAAGCTATAGTATATTTGTCCTCCTCTGTGGCTGATAAATAAACAATCTCATCGGTTATTTTCCCATCTTTTACTCTATAATATGGAGTCCTTAAAAATCCATACTCGTCTACTATGGCTAAAGTGGACAAATAGTTTATCAATCCTGCATTAGGTCCCTCTGGAGTCTCTATTGGACAGACCCTTCCATAATGAGAGGGATGAATATCTCTTACCTCAAAAGTGGCTCTTTCTCGAGTCAACCCTCCAGGACCTAATGCACTTATTCTTCTCTTATGAGCAAGCTCTGAAAGAGGATTAGTTTGATCCATAAATTGAGAAAGAGGATTTCTGTTAAAAAATTCTTTGACTGCTGCCATCAAAGGTCTAGTACTTACAAGAGCAATAGGACTTGCTTGTTCAGGATCGGTTAAAGCCATCTTCTCTCTTATCAACTTTTCTACCCTTGCAAGCCCAGCTCTAAATTGCATCTGCAAAAGTTCTCCTACAGACCTTATTCTTCTATTGCCAAGATGGTCTATATCATCAGTCTCATCTTTTCCTGTTTTAATCATGGTTAATCTCTTTATTATTTCAATGAGATCATCCTCTGTAAGAGCATAATTATCCAGAGAAATGCTCAAACCTAATCTTTGATTTAATTTATATCTTCCCACTTTACCTAAATTGTATCTTCTAACATCAAAAAACATCTGCCTTATTACCCTTAAGGCATCCTCTTCTCTACTTGGAACATCCCCAGGTCTCAATCTTCCACAAGCCTCGAAAATTGCTTGTGTTCTATCGCTTACATTATCCTTTGCATAGGTAATTTCTAAATAACTTAATTCCTCTGGGCCTAAAATTTCTTTGAAATAATCCAGGTCATATCCTAATGCTCTAAGAATAAGAGACACAGGAAACTTTTTAATTCCATTAGGATGAATATAAATAATGCCTCCGCCATCTAATTCAAACTCTATCCATCCACCCCTTGTAGGTATTAGAGTGGCAATAATACGATTCCCCTCTTCTTGAAAAAATACCCCTGGAGATCTGGTGATCTGATTCACTATAACTTTCTCTGTGCCATTTACAATAAAGGTCGCCCTATCAGTCATTTGAGGAATATTTCCAAGAAAAACCATTTGTTCTTTGATGTCCTTAATATTCCTATTCTCATCTTTAAAATACAATCTTGTCTTTACATAAATAGATGACTCATACGTTAGTCCTTTTTCTAAACACTCGTCAGGAGTTTTTGTAGGAGGCTCGATTTTTATACCATCTTCAGTGGTAACAAATTCCAAAGAAAGACCTTGACGTATAGACTCTATAGGGTTTATTTCATCAAGAACCTCTCTAAGACCTTGTTTCAAAAACCAGTTAAAGGAATCATATTGAATTTTTAATAAATCAGGAATATTTTGAAAAACAGGCCTATCATCACTCCAGAAAATCTCTGTTTTGAAATTTCTACCCTTCATACCTCATCTCCTTTTTTCTTAGAGATTAGACAAATTTATATTTTATATACTAGGAAGATAAAAATGAAATATTAAAAAATGAAGAGAAAAGAAAAAAATAAGCAATATAAAAAGCTTTCGGTAGAATTTTTGTTAAAATTCTACCTTTTTACCTTTTTAATCTTTAAAAATTGTCCAAATTCCAACCAATATAAAAATCAATCCTACAATTTTTTCAAGTGTATCTCTTGGAATATATCTTGTCAATGCCTCTCCTAGATATGCACCAATAAAACTTACAAGAGCCAGGGCTAAAGAAGCGCCTAAAAAAACATAAAAAGGGGACTTTGTTTTTACAGACAGAGTTAATACTGCAAGTTGAGTTTTATCCCCGAGCTCTGCCAAGAAAATAACTCCAAAAACTGAGAGCAGGATTTTAATTTTATCCATAAAATCACCTCACAATCAAAGAATATAATGTAAACAGAAAAGTAGTATAATATCAAGAAAATCAAAGATCAACAAGGAGGATAAAAAAATGTGGAATGTAATAATCACTGGAATTACAAGTTTTTTAACTGATGTAAGTTCGGAAATGTTTTATCCTTTAATTTCTTTCTATCTATTAGCCTTAGGAGCTGGTCCTGCTATCTTAGGTATAGTGGAAGGACTTGCTGAGAGCATAGCCTCACTTTTAAAAGTATATTCTGGATATGTCTCCGATAAAATCAGAAAAAGGAAACCAATTACAATTTTAGGATATAGCCTTTCTGCTATAGGAAAATTATTCTTGTATTTTGCCAATAGTTGGATTGGAGTTTTTATAGGAAGAATTTCTGATAGATTTGGAAAAGGAATAAGAACAGCCCCAAGGGATGCATTAATTGCTGAATCGGTACCCGAAAACCGTGGGAGAGCCTTTGGACTTCATAGAACTATGGATACCCTTGGAGCCTTTTTAGGAGTATTACTCTCTATCTTAATAATAAAAAGCCTAAATTTGCCAGAAGCAAGTAGCAATCTCTCAAGCTATATTCCAACTTTTAAAACCATAATCTTAATAAGCTTAATACCAGCTATCTTAGGAGTATTAGTGCTATTTCTTGTTAAAGAGACTACTCCTAGCAGAGCTCTAAATGAAAAGAAAAGAATAAAATTTCAATGGAAAGCTTTAGATCGTAAACTAAAGGGTTTTCTAATTATTTCTCTTATATTTACTTTAGGAAACTCATCAAACCAATTCCTATTTTTGAGGTCTCAAAATCTTGGAGCATCTTTATTAGATGTACTTTTTCTTTACCTATTATATAACTTAGTTTATACCATCTTTTCCTATCCTGCAGGATTTCTTTCCGACAAAATAGGTAGAAAAAGAATTATTATTTTAGGCTATATTTTCTATGGTTTAGTATATTTTGGGTTTGGAATAGCCTCAAAATTCAGTCAATTATGGTTGCTTTTTACTCTTTACGGACTTTACACTGCCTTCACAGAAGGCGTCGAAAAAGCATTAATTTCAGATCTTTCACCAGCACATTTAAGGGCAACAGTAATAGGTCTTCATGCTACTTTAGTAGGAATAGGGCTTTTCCCAGCATCTTTCATAGCAGGATTGCTATGGAGCATATTAGGGCCCCAAGCACCTTTTATATTTGGAGGAATAATGGGAATAGGAGCAGCTATAGGATTGATGTTTATACTATAAAAAGATTGTTGTATAATTAATAAAATTATGAAAGATGCAACCATTCTATTACAAGAGTTATTAGAGCAAGGTAAAGAAAAGTATTCTTCTGAAAATCTGAAGAGAGCCTTTATTTTTGCTGAAAATGCCCACAAAGGACAAGTAAGGAAATCTGGTGAACCTTATATTACTCATCCTGTTGAGGTGGCTAAGATCTTAATGAATTTAGGCATGGAAGAAACTGTGGTTATTGCTGGACTTCTTCATGACGTTCTTGAAGATACTAATGTAACAAAAGAAGAGATTGAAAAAGAATTTGGAAAAGATGTACTCTCTTTGGTTGAAGCCATAACTAAGTTAGAAAAGCTAAGTTTCTATCCTACAGAAGCCTATAGAGCACAAAATTTGAGAAAAATGTTCATAGCAATGGCAAAAGATATAAGAGTAATAATAATAAAACTTGCTGACAGACTTCACAATATGCAAACTCTCCAATATCATGAAGAGGAAAAACAAAAAAGAATTGCAAAAGAAACCTTGGAAATATATGCTCCCCTCGCTCATAGGCTTGGAGTTTGGGATATAAAATGGCGATTGGAAGATCTGGCTTTTAGATACTTAGAACCTGAAAAATATCATTACGTAGCTAAAAAAGTAGCAGAGACCAGAAAAGAAAGGGAAAAATTCATCGAGAAAGCCATTGAGATAATAAAAGAAGAATTGAAAAAAGCAGGTATTAATGCAGAAGTAACAGGCAGAGCTAAACATCTATATAGTATTTATCAAAAAATGCTAAGAAGAGGAATTGAAATAGAAGAGATGTATGATCTCTTAGGAGTAAGGGTAATTGTTAACTCGGAAAAGGAATGCTATGAAGTATTAGGTATAATTCATAACCTTTGGAAGCCTGTTCCTGGAAGATTTAAAGATTACATTGCTAATAAAAAATCAAACAATTACCAATCTTTACATACAACAGTGATCGCCATGGACGGAAAACCATTAGAAGTACAAATAAGGACGTGGGAAATGCACCGAATAGCAGAATATGGTATAGCAGCTCATTGGCTCTATAAAGAAGAAATTAAAAAGCCTGATTCTTTTGAAGAAAAATTATCATGGTTAAGACAACTCCTTGAATGGCAAAAAGAATTAACCGATGATCAAGAGTTTTTAGAGTCCATAAAAAGTGATCTCTTTGAGAGGGAGATTTATGTTTTTACTCCTAAAGGAGATGTAATTGCTCTTCCTCAAGGTTCTACACCTATTGACTTTGCATATGCCATACATACTGAAGTTGGTCATCGATGCCGAGGTGCAAAAGTAAACGGAAGAATAGTTCCTTTGAACTATATTCTTCAAAATGGGGATATTGTAGAGATAATTACAAGCAAAGAAGAGGGTAAACCAAGTAGAGATTGGCTTAATATTGTAAAAACAACTCAAGCTAAAAATAAAATCAAACAATATTTTAAAAAGATTGCTAGAGAAGAAACTATAGAAAAGGCTAAAGAACTTTTGGAAAATGAAATAAAAAGAAACGAAGACTGGTTAAAGGAGTTTCTCCAAAAGACAGAGATAAGCCTAAATGATTTAATTGAACACTCCTTAGGAAAAAGCTTTTTAGCTGAGAGTGGATTTAAAGAGACGGAATCTTTTTTGCTAAGCATTGGCACAGGAGATATTACTCCTCAGCAATTCATAGAAAGATTTCGAAGAGAATATAAAAAGGAAATTGTAGTAACCATATCCCCTGAAGAAAAGAAGGAACAATTGGTAGAAGGAATAGAGATTTCAGGACTGGACAATATAATGATGAGAATTGCTGAATGCTGTCATCCAATTCCAGGAGATAAAGTAATAGGATATATCTCCAAAGGAAGAGGGATTGTTATCCATAGAACCGATTGTCCTAACCTGATAAACCTAAAAAAGACTCATCCTGAGAAAATTGTCCCTATAGAATGGCAAAAAATTAAAGGAGGAAAATATAAAACTGGGATAGAAATAGAGGCCATAGACAGGGTAGGACTACTTAAAGATCTTATTGAAAGAGTTTCTCAAGCAAGAATTAACATACTAGATTTAGCAACTAAAGTAGGAAAGGATGGAATAGCAAGAATAAAACTCATTGTGGAGATTGACAACCCTCCTGCCTTTTATTATCTTATGGAAGAGATTAAGAAATTATCTGATATTATTTCGGTAAAAAGATTACAAGAATTCCGATGAGAGCAGTAATACAAAGGGTAAAAAAGGCATCGGTAAAAGTAAACGGAGAACTTATAAGCCAAATCTCACAAGGTTTACTTATCTTTCTTGGAATAAGTAAGAAAGATAAGGAAGAGGATATAAAAATTCTTGCAGATAAAATAGCTGATTTGAGAATTTTTTCCGATGAGAATGGAAAAATGAACCTAAGTATAAAAGAGGTTAATGGAGACATTCTTGTAGTATCCCAATTTACCCTATTTGCTGACTGCAGAAGAGGGAAAAGACCAGATTTTACAGACGCTGCCGATAAAGAGAAAGCTCTTGACTATTATAAAAAATTTGTAGCATATCTAAAAAACAAGAGTGAAAAAGTAGAAGAAGGCATATTCCAAGCATACATGGAAGTAGAGCTAATAAATGATGGACCTGTTACTATTATCCTTGACACTGAAGATCTTAAAAAACCGAGGAGGAGAAAAGAATGAGTATAGGACTTCCAAGAGGCGTACAAGATATACTTCCCGATGAAATACCTTTTTGGCATCTTATTGAAAATATCGCAAGGAGTTTATTTGAAAAATACAATTATGAAGAAATAAGAACTCCTATATTTGAATTCACAGAACTTTTTGTAAAAGGAACAGGTGAAACTACAGATATAGTAATGAAAGAAATGTACACTTTTCAAGATAAAAAAGGAAGATCTTTAACCTTGAGACCTGAAGGAACACCTGGGGTCATTAGAGCATATCTTATGAATAAAATTTATACAACAAAACCAATATGGAAAGTCTATTACATAGGACCTATGTTCAGATATGAAAGACCTCAATCAGGAAGATACAGACAATTTCACCAGTTAGGAGTTGAAGTCTTAGGAAGAAAAGACCCTTACATCGACTTTGAGGTTATAAGTTTAGCAGTAGAAATTCTAAAGAGCTTAAAACTTGAAAATTTAGAAATCGAGATAAACTCTTTGGGGTGTCTCAAATGCAGACCAGCTTATAGGGAAGCTCTTAAAAACTATTTTTACCAATACAAGGATCTTCTATCTCCTATAGATCAGGAAAGATTGGAAAGAAATCCTTTAAGAATCTTAGATTCAAAGGATGAAAAAATTATTCCTCTCAAAGAGAACGCTCCACAACCCCTTGATTTTCTGTGTAATGATTGTAAAGACCACTTTGACAAAGTACTTAGATACCTCCAAGAAGCAAGCTTAAATTTTAAGATAAGTCCAAAATTAGTAAGAGGTCTCGATTATTACACTCGAACAGTATTTGAGATAACCACTACATCTCTTGGAGCTCAAAATGCTGTGGTAGGCGGAGGAAGATATGATAACTTAGTGGAAACTTATGGTGGACCATCAACCCCAGGACTTGGTTTTGCTTTAGGTATGGAGAGACTAATTCTTCTTATAAAGCAACAAGACAAAATCAAGATAGAAAAACCCTCTCTTTTCTTCTTAGCAATTGAGAATGAAAAATATATTAAAAAAGCTGTGGAAATTTCAAAAATTCTTCGCATAAATCACAGAGTTGAGATAGGCTCTCCTAATGAACCTTTAAGAACTCAACTTAAGTGGGCAGATAAACTGAATTCTGACTATGTCATTTTTATAAACCAAATGATAGAAAAAGATATCTTAAGAATTAAAAATTTTAAAACAGGAGAAGAAAAAGAAATTAGAATAGAGAATCTTAAAGAATTATAAACTCTCGTGTTATAATTACGAAGAATTTCCAAAAAGAAAGGTGGGCTTACTTTGAGGAGGACTCATTATTGCGGAGAGCTTAATGCTAAAAATATAGGAGAAAAAGTATATTTAAGTGGTTGGGTGCACAGAATAAGACATCATGGGGGACTAATTTTTATTGACCTAAGAGATCGCAGTGGAATCGTTCAGTTAGTTTTTGATCCTTCTATATCCAAAGAAAGTTATGATATAGCAGATACAGTAGGTAATGAATGGGTCATATCAGTGGAAGGAAAGGTAAGAAAGAGACCAGAAGGAATGGAAAACCCAAAAATACCAACAGGAGAGATCGAAATTGAGGTAGAAAAAATAAAAATAGAAAACACTGCAAAGCCTTTACCATTTAATTTGTGGACAAACAAGGAAATAGATGAAATAGTAAGACTTAAATATAGGTACTTAGATCTTAGAAGAGATAAAATGCAATCAAACATAATATTTAGACACAATTTTATCCTATCCATTAGAAACTTCTTAGCTAAAAATGGATTTATAGAAATTGAAACACCTTACCTTATAGTGAGTACTCCAGAAGGAGCAAGAGATTTCATAATTCCAAGCAGACTTCAACCAGGAAAATTTTATGCCCTTCCCCAATCCCCTCAACTATTTAAACAAATTCTTATGGTTGCAGGGTTTGATAGATATTTCCAAATTGCTCGATGCTTTAGAGATGAAGATCTAAGAGCTGATAGACAACCAGAGTTTACTCAACTTGACATGGAGATGTCTTTTATAGAAGTGGAAGATGTATTTACTATAATAGAAGAGCTTTTTAAAACCGTACTAAAGGAAGTAATGAATATAGAGATAAATACTCCATTTCCAAGACTTTCTTACGAAGATGCAATGAACACTTACGGAAGTGATAAACCAGACTTAAGATATGATTTAAAGATAGTGGATGTTACCAATATTTTAAAAGATCTTCCTTTGGAATTTATCCGATCTACCATTGAAAAAGATGGTGTAATAAAAGGAATCGTACTTAAAAATATAGTGCCTTCAAGAAGAGAGTGGTCTATTATTGAAAATAAAGTTAGAGAATTAAAAGGAAAAGGTATTATGTGGTTTACATATGCCGATGGAGAACTGAAATCTTCCATAAGTAAATATTTAGATGAAAACATCAAGGATAAATTAATTAAGAATCTCAATCTTAAATCAGGAGATTCTTTCTTCTGCATAGCAGGCACTTGGAAAGATGTGGTCAAAATTCTTGGAATCTTGAGACTGGAAGTAGCAGAACTTTTTAATATGGAAAAGAAAGAGGGACTTTTCTTTCTATGGATTACTGATTTCCCACTATTTGAATATGATGAGGAAGAAAGAAGAATTGTTGCAGAACACCATCCCTTTACATCTCCAAAAGATGAAGATATACCCCTATTAGATACTAATCCATTAAAGGTAAAAGCTAAATGTTATGATTTAGTACTAAATGGAACAGAACTTGGAAGTGGGAGTATAAGAATACATAAAAAAGAAATACAGGAAAAAGTATTTAATATTTTAGGCATAACCCCGGAGGATGCTAAAAAGAAGTTCGGATTTTTACTTGAAGCTTTTGAGTATGGAGCACCACCCCATGGAGGAATTGCATTGGGTATTGATAGAATCATAGCTATACTGACCAACTCTAATTCTCTAAGAGAGGTTATAGCCTTCCCTAAGACTCAAAGTGGAACTTGTTTACTTACTGGTGCCCCATCAGAGGTTGATCCTAAGCAATTAGAAGAAGTCCATATAAAGGTAGTTTACCCTGAGGAGAAGAAAGAGGAGGATTAGATGAATATTTATCAGGAATCTATTGAGCTTCATAGAAAACATAAAGGGAAAATAAAAATAGATTCAAAAATCGCCTTAAAGAATAAGTATGATCTTTCCTTAGCATATACTCCTGGAGTTGCAGGGGTTTCCGAAGAGATATACAAAAACAACGATGAAGTCTACAATCTAACCATTAAAGCAAACACTGTTGCAGTAATTAGTGATGGATCTGCAGTATTAGGATTAGGAAATATAGGGCCCTTAAGCGCCATACCAGTTATGGAAGGAAAAGCTTTACTTTTTAAAAGATTTGCTAATATAGATGCTTTCCCTATATGCTTGAATACCCAAGATCCAGAGAAGATTATTGAGATAACCTATATGATAGCCCCAATATTTGGGGGAATTAATTTAGAGGATATTGCTGCCCCTAAATGTTTTATAATAGAAGAGAGATTAAAAAAAATCTTAGATATCCCTGTGTTTCATGATGATCAACATGGTACTGCAATCGTAGTCTATGCTGCATTAATAAATGCTTTAAAACTTGTAAACAAAAAAATTCATGAGGTAAAAATAGTAATACTAGGAGCAGGAGCCGCTGGTATCGCTATAACTAAGCTTCTCCTGAGAGAAGGTGCTAAAAATATTAGGATCCTTGATAGAAATGGAATCATTTACCCTGGAAGAAAAGAAAATATGAATGAAATAAAAGAGGAGATAGCTCGTACAATTAATCCCGAAGGAGAAAAAGGTGAACTAAAAGACGCTTTAAAAGGAGCCGATGTATTTATAGGAGTTTCTCAGGCAAATCTCTTTCCCCCCGAATACATAAGATTGATGAACAAAGATCCTATAATTTTCGCGATGGCAAATCCTATTCCTGAAATTATGCCTGAAGAGGCAAAAAAAGAGGGAGTAAAAATAATAGGTACTGGAAGATCTGATTATCCCAATCAAATAAATAACTTACTTGCTTTTCCAGGAGTCTTTAGAGGAGCTTTTACCGTTAGAGCTAAAGAAATAAACGATGAAATGAAAGTTGCTGCTGCAAAAGCTATTGCTTCTTTAGTAGAAGAACCACAAGAGGATTATCTTATACCTTCCCCTCTTGATGAAAGAGTGGTTCCTGCAGTTTCTTTTTCTGTAGCTAAGGCAGCTATAGAAACAAAAGTAGCAAAAATTTTTAAGGATGATAATAAAATAATAGAGGATATAAAACAAGCTTTAGGAGGCGAATAGAATGACCAATGAAAAAACCCTTGTGGTAATAGGTGCTCAATGGGGAGATGAAGGAAAAGGAAAAATTATAGATCTCCTATCTCAGAATGCTGAAGTAGTGGTAAGATTTAATGGAGGAAATAACGCAGGACATACTGTAATCGTAGATGGCAAAACTTATAGATTTCGTCTTCTTCCCTCAGGTATCATATCTCCAAAAACTTTGAATGTGATAGCTACAGGAGTGATTATAAACCTTAATGGGCTTTTGGAAGAAATTGAAGAAGCAGAAAAAAATGGATTATTGATAAAAAATTTATATATAAGTGATAGATCTCCTTTAGTTCTTCCTTATCATATACTCTTAGATAAGTTTTACGAGGAAAAAAGAGGAAACAAAAAGATAGGAACCACAGCAAGAGGAATTGGCCCTGCCTATACGGATCACTTCTCAAGAGATACTTTACATGTAGGAGATCTTTTTGATAAAGAAGTCTTCAAAGAAAAATTAAATTATATTTATTCTTTAAAAAAAGCTACTCTCTCTTCTGATTTTCAACTGCCCCCCTTTGAGGAAGTTTACAACTCTCAATTAAACACTTTCGAAAAACTCATGGAAAAGGGAGTTACTATTACGGATACATCAAAATTAATTTATGATCACATAAAAGCAGGTAAAAAAATACTTTTTGAAGGTGCACAAGGAACCTTATTAGATATAAACTTTGGAACTTATCCTTTCGTAACCTCATCCTTTACTATCTCCGGTGGAGTTTGTGTTGGGGCTGGGATACCACCTCAAAGCATAAACAAAGTTATAGGCGTTATAAAGGCATATACATCAAGGGTTGGCGAGGGTCCATTTCCCAGCGAAATAAAAGATGAGCTTGCTGAAATTATAAGAGAAAAAGGACAAGAATATGGCACAGTAACAAGAAGACCAAGAAGAGTAGGATGGCTTGATTTTGTAGCATTAAGATATGCAAAAAGAATTAACGGTTTTACAGAGCTTGCAATAACTAAGCTTGACGTTCTGAGTGGATTGGAAAAATTGAAATTTGTGGTAGCTTATAAATACAAAGGAAGAATTATTGATGAATTTCCATCATCTCTAAATATTCTTGAAAAATGTGAACCCATAACTGAAGAAATTTCTGGTTGGAAACAGTCTTTGAAAAACATAAAAAATTATAATGATCTTCCTGAAAATGTAATAAAATATAAAGAAAGAATTGAAAAAGAACTTGAAACAAAAATTACCATAATAGGTACAGGACCTGCAAGGGACGAAATAATATTGCTAAAAGATCCTTGGGAATAATATGGAAGTTTTAAGCAAAAGTCCTTTAGAAACTAAAGAGTTAGGTAAAGCCTTAGGAAATCTTTTAAATCCAGGGAATATATTAGCTCTTATAGGAGATTTGGGAAGTGGAAAAACTACTTTTGTGCAAGGAATTTCTCAGGCCCTTCATATAACCATACCTGTGAATAGTCCTTCTTTTTTAATAATAAAAGAATACAAGGGAAAACATAGAATGCTACATATAGATGTATATAGATTAAAGATTCCAGAAAGAGAGTTAGAAAACATAGGTTTTGAAGAATACTTGAACAGTGATTTTATAATAGTGATAGAATGGGCTGACAAAATAAGAGGACTACTTCCTAAAGAACGGATGGAAATTACTTTTGAACACGTAGATTTTAATGAAAGACTAATCAAATTTAAGCCTTACGGAGAAAAATATGAAAATCTACTTTTGGAATTGAAAAAATGTTTATCCTTGGAATAAACACTGCCTTTGAAAAAAGTAATATAATACTATGGAAAGATAACAAATTATATGAGCTGTTCTATTCTACAGATTCTAAGACTTATGGGGAGACTCTAACAATAAATATAAAAACTTTGCTTGACTTATCAGGATGGAAGTTAGAAGATATTGATCTCTACACTATAATAACAGGTCCTGGATCCTTCACTGGACTTAGAATTGGAATAGTTACAGTAAAAACTCTTGCTCAAATATTCAAAAAACCTATAATAGGAATTTCTTACTTAGAATGTTTAGCCTACCAAACACCCTTTTTAGGTATGAAGGTACCCATAATGCCTGCAAGAAGGGGAGAGATACATGCAGGCTTTTATAATGCCAAAAATGAAAGAATCTATAATGAAGGAATTTTCTCATATCAAGACTTTATAAATCTACTCAGTACTCTCAAGAAGGAACCTGTAATAATTATAGGAAAAATACCAGACGATCTTAAATTTTTAATCCCTGAAGATATTATAATCTCCTCTGAACATCAAAATTCTCCACGGGGAGAAGCCATCATCTATCTCTCACTTGAAAAATATAAAAAGGGAGATACGTTAGATTACTTGAATCTTCTTCCAGATTATAGGCAAAAATCCAGTGCTGAAATTAATTGGGAGAGGAGAAATGCAAGACCAGAAAGAGAGCAATGAACTCTCAGTTGAAATAAGACCTATGAAATTTGAAGATATTGATCAAGTAGATGAGATCAATAAACTTTCCTTCTCTAATCCTTGGAGTCGGGAAAGTTTTGAAAGAGAGCTCTCCTCAAATAGAATTGCTCATTATTTTGTAGCAATTCATGAAAACAAAATAATAGGATTTGTTGGACTTTGGATAATCTTTCAAGAAGCTCAAATAACCACCATAGCTGTACATCCTAATTATAGAGGAAGAAAAGTTGGAGAAAAGCTCCTTGATTTTATCATAGATTATTGTCAAAAAAACTTAGTCAAAAATATAATTTTAGAAGTTAGAGTTTCCAATACTATTGCCCAAAATTTATATTACAAAAAAGGATTTAAAAAAGTTGGCGTAAGAAAATGGTATTATAAAGATGGGGAAGATGCTTTGGTTATGGTCAAAAAATTAACATTATAAGGTGAAAGAATGATTACTATTGGTATTGAAACTTCTTGTGATGAGACCAGTGTAAGCTTATTAGAAGATGGGAACAAAATACTGAGTAATTTAGTTTCGTCTCAAGTAGAAATACATAAAACTTTTGGAGGAGTAGTACCTGAAGTTGCTTCAAGGATTCATGTAGAAGTATTAAATAGACTTATAGAACTTGCTTTAGAAAAGGCAAAAAAAGAATTCACAGATATAGACTTGATTGCAGTAACCCAGGGACCTGGTCTTATTGGAGCATTATGGATTGGAATAATGGCAGCAAAAACCTTGTCTCTTGCCTTAAATAAGCCTCTAATTGGAGTTAACCATCTTGAAGGACACATTTTTGCAAACTTTTTAGGAGAAGACCCTCCTACTTTTCCTTTTATTGCTTTAATAGTTTCTGGTGGACACACCGAATATATCCTTGTGGAGGATATTGGAGTTTACAAAATCCTTGGACAAACCCTTGATGATGCAGCAGGAGAAGCTTTCGATAAGGTAGCAAGAATATTAGGTCTTAATTATCCAGGAGGACCAGAAATTGATAAAATATCAAAGATGGGAAAACCCATATTTAATTTTCCAAAAATAAAATGTGATAGGGAATTAGATATAAGTTTTAGCGGAATAAAAACCGCAGTACTATATCTTGTAAGAGACTTGAAGAAAGAAGGTAAAGAAATACCTGTTGCAGACATAGCAGCCTCTTTTCAAGAAAGGGTCGTCGAGGAACTATTAGAGAGAGCCTTCTTAGCTTTAAATAAATTTAATATTAAAACCTTAGTAGTCTCAGGAGGCGTAGCTTCTAATAGTTATCTTCAAAGAAGATTTAAAGAAGAAAGCCGAAAAGAAGGTATAAAATTGTACATCCCACCACCTTATCTTTGCACCGATAATGGCGCTATGATTGCTTGTGCGGGATACCATCTTTACCAAAAGGGTTATAAAAGTGATCTTTATCTTTCAGCAAATCCTGATCTCTTATTGGGAGAAAGATGAAAGACTTAAGCAGTACCATAAAATCAGGTTTAAAAATATCACTAATCATAACTACTATTGTGTTTGTTGTAATCCTTTTTATAACCACAGACTCAAGAACTTGGGAAGCCCTTAAGTCTATAAATGGAAAATACTTAATATATGTTATTTTGCTTAACACACTAAGCTGGATATTGTCTGGAATTAGATATAGCATCTTAATTAGAGGTATAGAAGGGGTTAATTTAAATCTCATAGAAGCTTTACAAATTCATTTGTCTTATTATTTTGCATCAAGTATTACTCCAACCTCTGCAGGTGGAGAGCCTTTAGAGATTTATCTCCTCTCCAAGAAAAATATAAAAATTGGCCAGGCTACTGCTCTAAGCTTGTTCAGATATGTAATAAACACCCTTACTTTTGCTATTGCTTCCCCTTTAATAATTTATTTCTACTCATATCTCTTCCCCCAAAACATAGTTCGAAAATTAGTCCAGTACAGTGCTATCCTTTTCTTACTAGTGGTTGGGGGTTTTCTTTTTGCACTTTTCAAACCAAGACCCATAATTAGGTTGGTCTCTTATATATTAATAAAACTAAGAAGAATACCGTTCCTAAAAAGAATCCATCCCTTTAAGATATTAAGGGTTGTAAACAAGACTGTGAGAGATTTTCATAATACCTTATGGTTCTTCTTAAAAGAGAAAAAGCTCACAATCTTAGGATTTTTCTTTTTTAATCTCCTCTCTTGGATTACCTATTTTCTTATTGCCCCTGTACTTATGTCTGCATTTAACCTTAAAGTTAATTATCTTTCTGTAGTCTTAGTACAAATTCCAATCTTTTTCATGATGTTCTACGTACCATCTCCTGGGGGAAGTGGGGCTATAGAAATTTTGATATCTCTTGGCTTTGCTCCGTTTGTACCCAAATATATCTTAGGTATATTTATAATTCTTTGGAGAACTCTTACCCACTATTTAACCCTCCTTGCAGGAGCAATTGTTTTAGTATATATTTTAGGTGTCAAAAATTGGTAATTGGGGTGAATTATGGAAAAGAAAATAAAAGTTAATTTAATCTTCAAGCCGGGAATTCCCTCATCAAGAGAAAAGGGCGGTGGAGATCAAACAGCCTGTAAAATGCTATATGAAGCCCTTAAAAGGAGAAATGACATAGAAGTTTATTATAATGGAACGTTAAAAGAAGGACCATATGATATACTTCATTTTCACTCCTTAGGAGATATTTTTTTCAGATATGTAAAGCAAAGTAACAAGAGTAAAATTGTTTTTACAGCCCATGTAATAGCTGATACGATGCTTGGTAGTGCCATCCTTGCTGAAAAATGGAAATCTATCTTTGCTCAATATCTTCTTCTATTTTACAATCAAGCAGACGTTGTTATCGCTGTTTCCCCTTTGGAGGTAGAAAAACTAAAAGAGATGGGAGTTAAAACCGAAATCGTATTTATCCCTAATGGCATAGACTTAAGCATGTTTAAAAAAGATGAAGATCTAAGAAGAGAAATGAGGAAAAAATTTAATTTATCTGACGAGGATATAGTTTTGTTAAGTGTAGGACACATTATAAAGAGGAAGGGTTTTGATACCTTTGTTAAAGCAGCGGAGTCTCTTCCCCAATATAAATTCCTATGGGTTGGAGGTGTTCCATTTTCTTTCCTTAGTGGTGGATACGCAGAGATAAAAAAGATTTTAAAAAATCCTCCATCAAATTTAATCCTCCCTGGTCCATCCCCCCACGAAGAACTAAACAAATTTTATAACATGGCGGATATCTTTTTCTTTCCCTCGAGACAAGAAAACTTCAGTATAGCTGTCTTAGAGGCTTCTGCGGTTGGTCTTCCTTTACTTCTAAGAGACCTTGAGGAATACAAAGCACCTTTAGCTCCGAATTATATCCCTTGGAACGAAAATGATGTGATCAAAAAAATAGTTCAGCTTGCAGAAAATAAAGATTTAAGAGAAGAATATTCAAAAAGAGCAGTGGTTATAGCAGAAACCTATAATATAGAAAAAACTACAGAAGCTACAGTAAATTTGTATAAAAAACTTTTAGGGGTGTCATGAAAATAGCCTTTTTTACTAATAATTATCTTCCCAACACAGGAGGAGCGGCAATAGCAGTAGAAAGTTATAGAGATGCTCTCGAAAAACTGGGCCATGAAGTATACATTTTCGCTCCTAAGTATCCTCCTTGGTTCCCTAAATATAAAGACAATGTCAGCGAAAGAATTTGGAGATTTCCATCTTTTGCCATAAAGTTTATTACCCCTCAACCTATTCCTATATATTTTGCTTTTTTAGTGGAAGATTTTTTTAAGAAACAAAAATTTGATATTGTACATTCTCACCATCCCTTTGTAATAGGAAAAACAGCCCTCAAACTTGCAAAGAAATATCATATACCTATAGTTTTTACCCATCATACTCAATATCACAAATATGTCCACTATATACCATTAGTTCCAGAAAAAATCTCAGCAAAAATTGCCATTAAAGAAAGTGTCAAATATGCAAATCAAGTAGATTTAGTCATAGCTCCCACAAAGGAAATAAAAGACATGATAATAAATTTTGGAGTAAAGACAAGAATTGAAATATTGCCTACAGGAATTGATCTTTCCATGTGGGAGGAACCTATTCAAGAAGAGTTTCTTAGAAATTTTCCATGGAAGGAAAAAAGAATTCTACTCTATGCAGGAAGACTTGCAAAGGAAAAAAACATAGAATTTATATTTACTTCCTTAGAAAAGCTACTTAAGAAAAGAGAGGACATAATTCTTCTTGTAGTAGGAGATGGTGATGAAAGAAAAAACTTAGAAAATTTAGTCAAGAGGCTGAATTTAGAAGATAAAATAGTATTTATGGGATGGCATCCCAGAGAAGAATTAGTAAACTTCTATAAAATAGCTGAAATTTTTGTCTTTGCATCCACCACAGAGACCCAGGGACTTGTTACATTAGAAGCTATGGCTGGAGGTTGTGCAATAGTAGCAATAAAAGCCCCAGGTTCTATGAGTCTAATAGAAGATGGAAAGGAGGGATTTCTTGTAAAAGAGGATCCAGAAGAGTTTGCAAATAAAGTAGAACTCTTATTAAATAATCGAAATCTTTTAGCTACAATGCAAAACAATGCAAAAATCAAAGCAAGAGAATTCTCCATAGATAAAAGTGCTATGAAATTAGTAGAATTTTACAAAGAATTGGCAAAAATTAAAGAAAAACAATGATATTTTAGGATATTGTCAATTTTTTTTGGATATTCTCCATTTTTTGCTTATTTTCATTCATTGAACCCAAATTAAAAATTAATATATATTATTTTTTGGTTTTAGCACTCACCTGGTTAGATTGCTAACAAAAAAAATTTGCGAAAGGAGGTTGGGAAAAGTGAAATTGCGTCCTATTGGTGATCGTGTGGTGGTTAAAGTGATTGAGCAAGAGGAAAAAACAAAGGGAGGTATTGTATTACCCGACACTGCAAAAGAAAAACCCCAACAAGGAAGAGTAATTGCCGTAGGGACTGGTAGAATCCTCGATAACGGACAAAAAGTACCATTGGAGATCAAAGAGGGAGACAGAGTAATATTTGCTAAGTATGCAGGTACAGAAGTAAAGATTGAAGGTGAAGAATATCTTATCCTCAGTGAAAGAGATATCTTAGCTGTTATTGAAGAATAAAAAATCTTAGGAAAAGGAGGGATAAAGTATGGCAGCCAAATTAGTAAGCCTTGATATGCAAGCAAGAACCGCACTAATCAAAGGTCTCGACACTGTTGCTGATACTGTAAAGATTACCTTAGGGCCAAAGGGAAGAAATGTAGTTCTTGAGAAGAAATTCGGTGCTCCAGTTATAACTAACGACGGTGTAACCATTGCAAAAGAAATTGATCTTGAAGACCCCTTCGAAAATATGGGTGCTCAATTAGTAAAAGAGGTTGCCTCCAAAACTAACGATGTAGCAGGAGATGGAACTACTACTGCTACAGTTCTTGCTCAAGCATTAGTACATGAAGGAATGAAACATGTAGTTGCTGGTGCAAACCCAATGTATGTAAAAAGAGGAATAGAAAAAGCTGTTGAAAAAGTAGTGGAAGAACTAAAGAAGATCGCAAAACCAGTAGAGACCAAGCAAGATATTGCTCATGTAGCAGCAATTTCTGCAAATAACGATGAAGAAATTGGAAATCTTATTGCCGAAGCAATGGATAAAGTAGGAAAAGATGGAGTTATAACTGTAGAAGAATCTCAAGGAATAACAACTACGTTGGAGCTTGTTGAGGGAATGCAATTTGATAGAGGATATCTCTCGGCATACATGATTACAGATCCAGAAAGAATGGAAGCAGTATTAGAAGAACCATACATCCTTATCACTGATAAGAAGATCAGTGCAGTAAGTGAAATACTACCAATTCTTGAGAGAGTTGTACAAACTGGTAAACCATTGGTAATAATAGCAGAAGATGTTGAAGGAGAAGCTCTTGCCACATTAGTAGTCAATAAACTACGTGGAGTATTACAATCCCTTGCTGTAAAAGCTCCTGGCTTTGGTGATCGTAGAAAGGCCATGCTTCAGGATATAGCCATATTAACTGGTGGCCAATTTATTTCTGAAGAGACTGGAATCAAACTTGAGAATGTAACCTTAGACATGCTCGGAAGAGCAGAAAAAGTAAGAGCTAATAAAGATAAGACCACCATTATTGGAGGAAAAGGGAACAAGAAAGACATCGAAGCTAGAATCGCTCAAATTAAGAAGCAATTAGAAGAGACCGATTCTGAATTTGACAGAGAGAAATTACAAGAAAGACTTGCAAAACTTGCTGGTGGAGTTGCTGTAATAAAAGTTGGAGCAGCTACCGAAGTAGAGCTTAAAGAGAAGAAGCATAGGATCGAAGATGCCTTATCTGCGACCAAGGCTGCTGTAGAAGAAGGTATCGTACCTGGAGGTGGCGTAGCCCTTATAAGAACAATAAAAGCTCTTGATGACATTAAAGTAGACAACGAGGATGAGAGAATAGGAGTAGAAATTGTAAGAAGATCCTTAGATGTACCATTAAAGTTAATAGCAAACAATGCTGGTAAAGAAGGATCCATTATCGCAGAAAAGGTTAAAGAAATGGATGGCCCAATGGGATATGATGCTGCAAGAGACAGATTTGTAAACATGTTTGATGCTGGAATTGTAGATCCATGTAAAGTAACAAGATCTGCATTACAAAATGCTGCAAGTATAGCTGCATTAGTACTCACCACTGAAGGGCTTGTAGCTGAAAAACCAGAAAAAGAAAAACAAACACCTCCTCCACCACCCGAGTACTAAAATATCTAAAGAACTAGAAAACAAAAAGCCCCAAGGTAAAAACCTTGGGGCTTTTATTTTTTATTTGGTGGCCCTACGGGGATTCGAACCCCGGTTTTTGGGTTGAGAACCCAACGTCCTAGTCCACTAGACGATAGGGCCACTTATTTTTGGCTGGGGAGGATGGATTCGAACCATCCCTACCTGATCCAGAGTCAGGCGTCCTACCAGCTAGACGACTCCCCAACCTTTTAATCAAATTAGCTAAGTTTATATTATTAGATAAAATTGTATTTGTCAAGGTTAAGAGAAGCTGTAAAAAAACCTTAAGCAGAAATTTTAAGAGAGATATTTTTAGCAAAAATACTATAAATCATCAAGTTTAATTGTTCACTCTTTTTATACTCAGCTAAATTAAAATCAGGTTCTCCGCAAACATCCACACCAATAACATTAAAATGAGAAAGAAAATTTAATAAATTCAAAAACTCATCAAGATTCATGTTGCCTTGCTCCCAGTTAGTACTTAAATATTTCTTGTCCAAAATATCTTTATCTATACTTATATAAATAGGCAACCTTCTTAATACGTCTTCCAAAATGCTAAACTTATTCACTATTATTAGTTTATTAGGTACCTTCATGGTATTATTATCGGAAGTAATTAAAAAAATTTTTTCAACTAAAGGAAGTTTTAGAACATCTCTTAACCAGGAGCCACAGCTAATATATCCATCAAAAGTGTTTTTAAAATCTAGATGATGATCTATTACAATAAAGTTAAACTTAACCTTAATATTCCTCACAAATAGATAGGTAAGATAATGAAAATCGCTTTTTCCTAAAAATTTAATTCCCTTTTCAGAACCAACAAACTTTCCAATTTCTTCTAACTTATCATATGAGCAAAGATACTTTACTTGAGTAAAAGCTCTTAAATCTATGATCTTTCCAAATTTTATAAGATTTCTCTGATTAAAATAGGTATCATCAAAACATAAAAAATAGGCAGGAAAATTTTCTTTATTATACATAATTTCCTGCCCTCCTACTTGAACAAGTTCTTCTCTTTACATATAAAGAACCAAGAACAATCGCCACATAAGACCACCTTCCATATAAGGACATTTCCTACATATATCATCACAACTGTTTAGCACGAAGAAAACTTTTCCCTTCTCCAGAGCTTCCTTTATTTTATACATATTCTCTATAAAATCTCTTGAATATCCCTTTCCTTCAAAATGTAAAAGACAAAGTAAATGATGTCCCCTAATCTTCATTTTGAGCCACAACCGTGTACCAATCTTCTTTTTCTTTTACTTCTAACAATTTAAAACCACTTTCTCTTAAAGAGTTTAAAATCATGTCTAACTTTTCTTGTACAATTCCCGAAACAATATATATTCCATCTGTCTTCAAAACCCTTTTTACATTAGCATTTAGTTTTAAAATAATCTCGGCAATTAAATTTGCTACAACTATATCGTATTTTTCATTTATTCCATCTATTAGATCATTTTTCTGAAACTCCACTTCTACATGATTCCCTTCTGCATTTTTCTTTGCAACCTCTATAGCCTTTTCATCAATATCAACCCCTTTAACCTTATCTCCTCCAAGCTTTTTAGCAACAATAGAGAGAATTCCTGATCCAGTTCCTACATCTAAAACATCCATTCCCTCTTTTAGATATTTTTGAAGCATCTCAATACACATAATAGTAGTGGGATGATTTCCTGTTCCAAAAGCCATTCCAGGATCTATTCTAATGAGGATTCTATCTTCAACGTTTCCTATTTCCTCCCAAGAGGGTAGAACTACAATTCTATCTAAATATATTGGCTTTGCATATTTCTTCCACTTATTAGTCCAGTCTTCTTCTCTAATAATCCTATACTCTATCTCCACCTTTGCTTCTCCAAATATCTCCTTAATTTTTGTTCTTATTTTATCAATTATTCTATCTATATCTACATTCCGATCAAAATAAGCTTTTATAAGAATATAATTTCTCTCTGAAAAACTTTTATCTATATAATCCCAAAGAATAGATTCATCAAAAAAGTTATCTTCTATAGCTATACCTATGGAATCTACATCCTCCAAAATAGCCACTATAGACTCTTCTAATTCTTTTGCTGTTTTAAACATCAACTCAAAGTATTCCACTTTATCTTCTTAAACTCCTCTCAATTTCCATATAGAATTTACCTTTTGGAGTTACATTAATTTTATTTATCTTAAAATTTCCGAGTTCTTGGACTATTACCACATCTCCCTCTTCAAGCTCATAGTGAGTATCAGCTACTTTTTTTCCATTTACCGTAACAACGCCTGCCTTTATATAAGTTTGCATCTTACTTCTTGAAATTCCAAGAGCAGCACCACCAATAGAGTCTAACCTTTTAGAGCTTTCAGTAGTGCGTATGATTCTAGTAGCTTTTGAATAGGTTTTTAGTTGATCTAAGGTCAATAATTCAAAATTTATATTATTCTCCCCCAAAATCTTTTGAACCTCGAACAAAGTCTCGCTTGCCAGAACCATTTTTATTCCATCAGAATACCATATGTCACCTACCTTATCCAATAGAACATTTTTCTCAAAAATCTCTTTTAAAAAGGAGATGGATATCTTTTCTTCAGGATTTATACTTATACCTACTAAATATTTATTGTAATCAATGTATTCAATCAGTTCTATTTTATCTGAAATAAATCCTCTTTTTCTCTCTGCTCCATCTACACCACCATAAAGAGATGTGTATAATTCATTAGTAAAGTAACCACTTATTCTTTGGAAATAATATTGTTCTGTCAAACTTAAAAACCCAGTGACATATAATCCACCCTTCTGTGCTACTTTTTGAAATACATCATATAACTCTCTTACTTTCTCTTTAATCTTTTTATCCTTTATTTCTAAAAAAAGTTCATCAATCTTTTGTCCCATAGAGTCCTCCTTTTTTTGGTTTTATTATACAAGATTCTCTTTATAAAACCCAAAATTGCGTGTAAAATCTTTAAATAAAACAAAGAAAAAGAAAGGAGACTCTTACAGTATGAGAGTTGGGGTTCTTATTGGCGTAAAGTCAAGTGAAAAAGAAATTGCTTTAAAAACAGCTCGCAATATTATAAATGCCCTAAAGTTAAAGGGATATGATTATATTGAAATCCCTATCGATGAAAATGTGGTTGAAAATATTAAAAAATCAAAAATTGATGTGGCTATTATATCTGCTCATGGTAAATATGGAGAAGATGGAACTATTCAAGGATTACTTGAACTTTTAGGTATTCCTTACGTGGGATCCGGCGTCCTTGCAAGTGCTCTTGCTCTTGATAAAATGATGGCAAAAAAGATATTCACCTTCCATCAAATCCCAACTCCTAAATGGAAAGAGCTATCTAAGAAAGAAATTGAAACAAGAGATTTAAATGAAATTTTAAAAGACTTATCCTACCTTAAAAAACCGTGGATTATAAAACCTGCAACCCAGGGATCCACTATTGGTCTTTCATTAGTTAACCAAGAGGAAGAATTATTAAAAGGTATAGAACTTGCTTTTCAATACGATGAAAATATTATTGTGGAAGAATACATAAAAGGAATAGAAATTACTGCAGGAATTTATGATGTAAACAAGCCCATATGTTTACCCCTCATAGAGATCATACCTAAAACAGGATTTTACGATTATAAAACCAAATATACCCCAGGACTTTCAGATCATATAATTCCCGCAAGGCTACCTAAGGAAGTCTATGAAAAAGCCCAAGGGCTTGGCATATTAGCTCACCAAGCCCTCGGATGTAGACACCTCTCAAGAGTAGATATGATCGTAGAAGAAAACACAAACAATATCTACGTCTTAGAAGTAAACACCATTCCTGGAATGACAGAAACAAGCCTATACCCAGAAGCTGCAAAAGCTTTTGGTATAGAATTTCCTGACCTTATAGATAATTTCATAAAAGCAACCCTTAAAGTCATATAAATGAATTATCTTTTTTTACTGACCTTAGGCTTTGTAGTCATAATCTTCCAGAATAAGCATTGCTCTGGAATAATAGGACGCCCTGCTCTTCTTCTCCTATAAGCGTAGATACCAAAAGCAATTAAAAGTAAAGAAACAGTCTGAGAACCTGTTAAATAAAGGAAATTACGGGGATTATCTCTAAAGATTTCTACAAGGAAAAAAGCAAAAGAATAGTAAATAAAGAAATTAGTTGCTACTTCTCCGTCAAAGGTCTTTCTACTTTTAACTCTCAAAAGATATATAAACACAATAAGAAAAGCTATTGTATAGTAAAGTTCTGTTGCATGTCTATATCCATAAACATTTGGAAACTTTACTCCCCAAAGGAGAGGAGTCTCATACCCATAACAACAACCATTAAGAAAACATCCAATTCTACCTATAGCACTTCCTATAGCAACAGCAGGGGCTAATATGTCTAAAAACTTCCAATAATCAATCTTATACCTTTTCAAATAAAGCAAAACTACAACTAATGCTACAAGGAACCCTCCAAAAAATATTAATCCGCCATCCCATAGATGCAAGATAGTGATAGGATTAGTTTTATAAGCATTCCAGTACTTAATTACATAGACCGCTCTTGCTCCTATTATGGAGGAGATTATGCTCCATACCGCCACATTGAGCACATGATCTGGATCAATATTCTCCCTTTTAGCCCATCTCATAGCAAGGAGTATACCGATGAGAAAACCAAGAGCCACAAATGTTCCCCATGAGTAAATAACAATTGGTCCTATTTTGTACTTCAAAAACTGGAATTGTGGAATTGTAAGTAATTTTGGATACATCTCTTCTCTCTACCTCCTTCTCACTTTATTAGTTTAAAAAATACTAATACCCCTCCTAAGCTAATAAAAAGGTCTGCCAAATTAAAAACAAAAAAGTTCCTCAGATGAATAAAGTCTATCACATATCCATAAAAAACTCTATCATATAAATTCCCAAGAAGTCCACCTAAAATAAAAGCAAGTCCTATAAATCCAAATTTTCTATACAAAAGAACAAGGACAATTAGAGCTAAAAAATTAAAGATTAAAATGATTTTTCGTGCAATATCAATTCCAAAAGCAACACCATAGTTATGAGTAAGGTAAAAATTCAAGAAAAAATCAATATTTAATCTGCTAAAGTAGCCTCTTTCTGCGAGCTCTTTAGTGATCCTGTCTAAGAGAAAAATCAAAAGAACTAACAAGTATTTCATAAGTAGTAAAGAAGAGCTATTTCCCCACAGTCAGGGAATTTTGGGCATTTAACACAGTCACTCCATACCTTAAAAGGTAATGTTCTTTTGTCTACTTCAACAAAACCAAGTTTTTTAAAATACTCTGGAATATAGGTTAAAGCAAGTACTCTTTTTAGGCCTAAAAATTTAGCTTCTCTCAAACATGTATCTACAAGCTTCTTCCCATATCCCCTACCTCTATACTCATCTTTTACAATGACCGACCTTACTTCACCCAAATCTTCCCATATAATATGCAGAGCGGATGTTCCAACTACCTTTCCATCAATAACAAGAATGTAAAAATCCCTAATATTTTCATAAAGATCACTTAAGGATCTGGGAAGAAGCAGACCTTTTTCTGCGAATTCGTTGATTATTTTATGAATCTCGGGTATGTCTTCTATCTTTGCTTTTCTTATCATATCTTTACCTCCGGTATAAAGGACTCAACAAATTCATTGGGATCAAAAGGCTTCAAATCATCCAACTCCTCACCAATGGTAACCAGCTTTACAGGTATATTAAATCTTTTTATCACGTTAAATATCACTCCTCCTTTAGCAGTTCCATCTAACTTAGTGAGTACAGCTCCTGTTAAATTTACTGCATTATGAAAAATCTCTACCTGTCTTACCACATTTTGTCCTAAGGTAGCATCTATCACTACAAGATTCTCTGAGGGGGGATATCCTAAGGTTTTTTCCACTATTTTCTCTATCTTTTTAAGTTCCTCAACCAGATTACTTTTGGTATGCATTCTACCAGCAGTATCCACAAGAAGAACATCTTTATTTCTTGCCTTTGCAGCTTCAATAGCATTAAAAACCACTGCTCCAGGATCAGCACCCTCTTTTTGAGCTACAACATCTACTCCTACTCTCTCACCCCATCTTTTTATTTGATCAATAGCAGCAGCTCTAAAGGTGTCAGCAGCAGCTATAATAGGAAAATAGCCCAAGTTCTTAAGATAATATGCAAATTTACCCACAGTACTTGTCTTTCCTGTACCATTTACTCCTATGAAAATCACTACATTCAACCTATTATCATAAAGCCTTAGCTTATAGTCTAACCCATCCAATATACTTTTGAAGAAATCAAATAGAAAATCTCTAAGCTCTTGCATATCTGATATCTTTCTTTTCTTTATTTCGCCTATTATCTCATTAGTAAGTTCTATCCCTAAATCGCTCTGAATAAGTTCCATTTCAAGTTCATCTAAAAGTTCCGTATCAACTCTTGAAAATTTAAAAATATTTTGCAGTCTTTCTGCAAATCCTTTTATTTTTGGCAATCTATCCCAGAAACTCAATTTCATACCTCCTCTTTTACCTTCCAAGATAAAACTTGAGATGCTCCCTTTTCATTCAAAGTTACTCCATATATTATATCTGCATGCTGCATCAAGACAGGATTATGACTAATAAGAATGAACTGATTTCTATCACTAAGCTCCTTTATCTTCTTTCCCAAAATTTGAGCATTCTGATTATCTAAAGCCGCATCTATCTCGTCCCAAAAACAAAAGTTTACAGGAGCAAGTTCTACAGCCGATAAAAGGAGTACAATCCCTACTATACTCTTTTCACCACCTGAAAGCATCAACAAACTTTTCCAATTCTTTTTCTGAGAAGAAATTTTTAACTTTACTTCTGAATCAAGGACCTCCTTCTCATTTTCAATTAACAAATCAAACTCCGCATTTGGAAAGAATAATTTCCAATTGTTTTTAGCCCTATCTCTGAATGAACTAAAAGCGTTTAAAAATCTTCTTTCTGCTTCTTCCCTTGTATCTTTTATAATCTTTTTTAATGAATTAATAGAACCTTCAATATCTTCTATCTGGAAAAGAAGAGATTTATATTTTGACTCCTCTTCTTTCAACTTAGTCTCAGCAAGGAAATTTATTGGACCCAAAGATTCCATCTCTTGAATTATTTCTGATTCCAATTTCTTTAATTCCTCTTCAGAAAGATTTATCTTCACATCTAATCCATCTTTATAGTTTTTATCATACTCCATTTCTAATTCTTTGATCCTTTCTTGTAAATCTTTTTTTCTCTCCTCAAGAATCACAAGTTCTTCTCTCAATTTTTGCCATTCTCTCTCAAGCCTTTTTATCTCGTTCTTAATTCTTTCCCCTTCTTCAAGAAATTTTTTATTTTCAATTACAAAATTTTCTTTCTCACTATTTATTTTCTCATATTCATCTTTGCACTCATCCAAAGCCTTCTCCAACAAAATTAGTTCATCTCTAACTCTCTTCTCTTCTTCTTCTAAATCTTCTAATCTTTCTTTTAAGCCATTAAGATTTTCCTTAACTAATGTTAAATCTTTTTCAACCTCAATTTTTCTAATTCTCTTTTCGTCATAACTTTTCCTGAGATTTTCAACTTCCAACTTTTCTTTCTCAATTTCCTTGAGTAGGGAATCAAATTCTCTTAAGACAATCCTTCCCTCTTTAAGATAATCCTCGTATAAATTAATTTTCTTTTCAAGTTCCACAAGAGCCTTCTCTTTTTCATTTATTTTATTTTCTATTCTTAACATTAAACTTTCTAACTTTTGCTTTAGCTTCCTATTTTTCTCAATGCTAATTCCTAATTCTTCTATATCCCTCTTTAAAAAGTTATTTGCCTCAGTATAATCTCTTATTTTCTCCTCAGCATCAAGGATCGCTCTCTCCGTATTAAGAGCCACTTCAACTCCAAACCTAACTCCTCCACTTATAGTCCCTGAAGGATGAAATACCTCCCCTTGAACAGTAACAATCCTCCAGCCTTCCCAAAGAAGATTCTTATAATTTGAGGCTGTCTGAAAATCTGTAAAGATTAATACATTCCCTAATACATTTTTGATTAATCTATCATATTTGGGATCATATTCAATCACATCTATGGCTCTTAAAACATTAGAAATTTCTTGAGGGATTTCTCTTATTCTTTCATCTCTACATAAGGTAAGAGGTCTAAAAGTGGCCCAGCCAAGTTTTCTCTCTTTTAAATAGCCTATCAATTCTCTTGCAGTATTTTCATCGTCAACAACAATGTCGTATATAGTATTCCCCAAAAAGTTATATAGAGCCACCATGTATTCCTTAGGTATATTTATGAGATTTTTTAAGATATCATGAATTTTGTTCTTTTTATATACTAACAGTTCTCTAACTCCACGGGGAAGATTCTCAAGAGTGGCTTCTTTTAACTCGGCAAGAATATTGTTGAGCTTTAGTATCTCTATTCTATTCTTTTCATAAGTATCTTCTTTCTTTTTCAAAATCTTACTTTCCTCTAAAAGTTTACTTTCTATCTCTTCCCTATACCTTTCTAAAGTCTCAAGTTTCTTCCTATATTTAACAATAAAGTTTTCCAATTTCTCCTTTACGAACTTTAATTCTTCAATATCTGGCTGATCTTTCAAAACCTCAAAGGATTTTACTTTATCCTCTATCTTTCCTTTTTTTACAATAAGATCTTGAAGATAATCTTCCTTCTTCTTAAGCTCTATCTCAATTTTTGAAAACTCATCATGATTAAAATCCTGAAAAAGATTTCCAATCTCTTCTTCTCTCTTTTTTAATTCCAAGATTTTATCTTTTAAAAGAATTTTTTCCTTCTCAATATTCTTTAGATTCTCAACAAGAATTTTTTTCTTTTCAACATAGATGTTCTCCCTTAGGCTAAGGTCGTATATTCTTTGATCTATGCTCTTTAAAACTTCTTCCAAGCTTGATACCTTTTCCACTAATTTTTCATACCCTTTATTAAGATTTTCTCTTTTAGCTAAATTTTCAGAGATTAATTCGTTCAGTTCCAAAAGTCTTTTTTCAACTTTTTCTTTTTCTATTAAGTACTTCTCAATATTTTCCTTTATCTTTCTCAAATTAATAAAAGCTAAAGTTTTTCTCACATCTTCCAACTTATTTTTCAATTCATTATATCTTTCAGCAATTCTTACCTCCGCCCTTAACTCCTCAATTACCCCTAAAAGCTCTTTTCGTTTTTCCTCCAGCTCTTGCCATTTGCTTTCGATTACTTCTAATTTAAGCAACAACTCTTTCACCTTTTCATGATATCCAGAAATACCTGCAATATTTTCTATCAATTCTCTTATTCTTCCATTTTCCTTTAAAATTAACTCGTCGATCTCTCCCTGACCTAAAAAAACAAAACTATACTTACCAAGCCCAAAATTATTAAGGAAAAACTGTACATCTTTTAACCTAACCTCTTTACCATTTAGATAATACTCGCTATCCTCATCCCTATACAGCTTCCTACTAATAAAATAATCTTCGTTGAAAATATTTAGACAGAGTTCTACTTTTGCATAGTTAGCCTTAGAATAAAACCTATTTCCTCCAAATATAATCTCGTCAGTTTTTTCTGCCCTTAGCGCCTTTATTCTTTGCTCACCAAGCACCCACCGAATAGCATCCAGTATATTACTCTTACCACTCCCATTAGGACCTGTAATAACAGTGAATTTCTGAGAAAAAGGAATTTTATTATTTCCAATAAAAGATTTAAAATTAGTAAGTTCTAAACTCTTAAGATAGATCATTTTTTATCTTCTCCAAAGCTTTTTGGGCTGCCTTAATTTCTGCTTCTCTTTTATTTTTTCCTTCTCCTTCTGATATCTTCTCATCATCAATCCATAATTCCACATAAAAGGTCTTGTCATGTTCAGGTCCTACTTCTCGAGACACGATATATTGAGGCTTTTTACCCTCTTTTTGAAGATAAGTCTGTAAAAGATTTTTCCAGTCAACCTCCATCTCTATACTTTCTATCTCTTCTTTAAAAATTTCCTCCACAAAATTTTTGGTATACTCATATCCTTTATCCAAATAGAGAGCTCCAATAAAAGCCTCAAAAAGATCACTTAGAATCGAAATTTTATCTCTTCCACCTTGTTTTTCTTCTCCTACCCCTAACAAAATCAATTCTCCAAGATCAAGGCTTTTTGCCTTTTTATATAGAGTCTCTTCTTTCACAAGATAAATTCTCTTTTGAGTTAAAAATCCCTCTGATGCCTCTCTATATCTTTGAAATAGAATTTCGGTAATTATCATATTTAAAACTGCGTCTCCAAGAAACTCAAGCCTTTGATTATCCTGTTTGAAATTAGGATTTTCATGCTTAAAAGAAGGGTGAGTCAAGGCCTCTATTAATAAGTCTTTGTCATTAAAAGAAACCCTAGTTTTCTCCTTTACTCTTTCTACTATATCTTCTACTTTTACATTTCTTATATTCCTGTCTCTCATCCTTCATACTTCTTAAATATAAGCGTAGCGTTTTGTCCTCCAAAACCAAAGGAGTTTTTTAAAGCATATTTTATATCCCATTTACGTGCTACATTAGGTACATAATCTAAATCACATTCTGGATCTTTCTCCTCATAATTTATAGTAGGATGAATTATACCCTCATATATGGACAACACTGTAGCTATAGACTCTACAGAAGCTGCTGCTCCAAGGAGATGTCCAACCATAGATTTGGTTGAGCTTACAGGGATTTTATATGCATACTCTCCAAAAACCTTCTTTATAGCAAGAGTCTCAATTTTATCATTTAATTTTGTAGAAGTCCCATGAGCATTTATATAATTAATATCTTCTGGATTTATACCTGCATCTTTAATCGCTCTTTTCATAGACAAAACTGCACCATTCCCCTCGGGATCTGGAGCAGTAATATGATATGCATCATCCGACGCACCAAAACCAACTATTTCTGCATAAATTCTTGCACCTCTATTTATAGCATGATTAAGTTCCTCAAGAATAAGAATTCCTGCTCCCTCTCCCATGACAAAGCCATCTCTCTTTGCATCAAAAGGTCTGCTTGCCTTTTCTGGCTCATCGTTTCGAGTAGATAAAGCTTGAAGAGCACAAAAACCAGCAATTCCCATTGGAGTTATGGAAGCTTCGCTTCCTCCAACAATAGCAAAATCCGCTTCTCCTGTAGAGACTAATCTATAGCCAATACCAATAGCATGAGCAGAAGAGGCGCAAGCAGAAACAGGAGAATAATTAGGCCCCTTAAATCCAAAGAAGATAGAAATATTTCCAGAGGCTATATTTATGATAACCATAGGTATTAGAAAAGGACTAATCCTATTTGGTCCCTTTTCAAATAAGGATCTAAATTGATTCTCTAAGGTCTCAAAACCACCTATTCCAGATGTAACAATAACAGCAGTATTTTCCTTCTCCTCTTCTGTAGGATTCCATCCTGAGTCTTCAAGAGCAAGCCTTGTAGCAGCAATAGCAAATTGGGAAAATCTATCAAGTCTTCTTGCTTCTCTTTTATCTATGAACTCCTCAGGGTTAAAATCTTTTACTTCACCTGCAATTTTTGTAGGAAAATCATCAGTTGGGAATTTTGAGATAAAAGAAATTCCTGATTCCCCTTTCTTAATATTCTCCCAAAAAACATCTTTTCCAATTCCAACAGGAGAAATAACACCTAAACCTGTAATCGCAACTCTTCTCCTCATTAAACGAAATACCCCCTTTAAAAATAAGGGTACTGGATTTTTACCAGTACCCTTTTACGAATATTATAGCCTCTTTTCTATATACCTTACTACATCACCCACAGTCTTAAAATTTTCAGCTTCTTCATCTTGCACATCAATACCAAACTCTTCTTCTAATGCCATTATTAGCTCTACTGCATCCAAAGAGTCGGCTCCTAAATCTTCTTGAATATTTGAGTCCATAGTAACAAGATTCTCATCTACTCTAAGTTGATCCACAATTATTTTTTTGACTTTTTCAAAAATGGTGCTCTCATCCATTTATCCCTTCACCTCCTTCCTATGTTAACTTTATAGAAAATACTAAATAGAAAGTCCTCCGTCAATACTTAAAACTACTCCAGTTATATACCCTGCCTCATCGGATGCAAGAAACTTTACAGCACTTGCCACATCTTTAGGATCTCCAAATCTTCCCATAGGTATTTCTTCCAGGGCTTTTTTCTTCATCTCCTCAGACAAAACCTCAGTCATATCTGTCAAAATAAATCCTGGTGCAACCGCATTTACTGTTATCCCTCTTGAAGCAACCTCCTTTGCCACAGCCTTTGTAAAGCCTATTATACCTGCCTTAGCAGCAGCATAATTTGCTTGACCTATATTCCCTCTCAAACCTATTACTGATGAAATATTTATTATTCTACCGTATCTTTGTTTCAACATGATCTTCACTGCCGACCTTGTACAGTAAAAAACACCTTTCAAATTTGTATTTATCACCTGGTCCCACTCTTCACTCTTCATTCTTATTAGTAAATTGTCTCTTGTTATTCCTGCATTGTTAACTAATATATCTAACCTTCCCCATTTTTCAAGTACAAAATTGAACATCTTATCAACTTCTTCTTCTATACTAACGTCAGCTTTAAATACCTCTCCCTCACCCCCTATCTTCTTTACTTCCTCTAAAGTCTCCATAGCTGCTTTTTCATTACCCTTATAGTTTATTAAAACTTTTGCCCCCTCTTTTGCAAAAGAGAGCACAATAGCCCTTCCTATTCCTCTACTACCTCCTGTAACTAAAGCTACTCTATCTTTCAACATATTATAACTCCCCCCTTATTTTCTCAAGATCCTCTACCTTTTCTACGCCTAAAACTTTTACATTGAAATCTATCTTTTTTATCAATCCCTGAAGAACTTTTCCAGGACCAACCTCTATAAAAATCCTCTCTCCCAAGTCAGTAAGCTTATTAATGGCATCTATCCATCTTACTGAAGATGTAAATTGTTTAACAAGTATTTCTTTTGCTTCTTCTTTACTCTTAACCACGTCACCAGTAGTGCTACTTACAATATAAGTTTTAGGATCACTAAATTCTATGTTTTCTAAATAACTTTTAAAAATTTCTTCAGCCTCTCTCATTAATGGTGAATGAAAAGGACCACTCACAGAAAGAGGCACAACCTTTTTTACCTTATTCTTCATCTTCGAATACCATATCTCAAAGGCTTCTTTTTTCCCAGACAATACCAACTGTGATGGTGCATTATAATTCGCAGCCCATAAAGGTATCTCTTCTTTTTGCAATTCCATAAGACTCTCTTCTATCTCACTTAAATCTCCTATTACCGCCCACATTCCCCCATCTACTCTCTCAGCCACACTGTTCATAACCTCAGCTCTCTTTTTTATAAGCTTTAATCCAGTTTCAAAATTAAAAACCTTACCTGCATAAAATGCAGAATACTCTCCTAAACTATGGCCAACTAAATATTTAGGAATTACACCATTTTCCATAAGATAATCAGATAAAATTACACTAACAATAAAAATCCCTGGCTGAGATATTCTTGTATCTCTCAAAACATCCTCAGGACCCTCTTGTACTTTTTTAATAAAATCTTCTCCTACTACCTCTTTAACTCTTTCAAAGTAATCTTTAAATTCTTCCTTATCTAAAAATTCTGAGAACATACCTACATATTGAGAACCTTGTCCTGGAAAAACAAATACACTCATAACCTCACCCTCAATAAAATTTAAATTTCCTTCCACCTCATTACGGCTGAACCCCAGGATAATCCAGCTCCAAAACCTACCAACGCTACAATATCCCCATCTTTTAATTTTTTCTCCTTTATTAGCTCCTCCAAAGCAAGAGGAATAGAAGCGGTAGAAGTATTTCCATATTTTTGTAGATTAATAGCCACCTTATCAAGGGGTATACCTAATCTTTCTGCACCAGCCTCAATTATTCTTATATTTGCTTGATGAGGAACAAGCCAATTAAGATCTTTTGAACTCAAACCTGCTTTTGATAGCGCTTCCTCAGTAACCTCACCTATTACTCTTACAGAAAATTTAAATACTTCTCTTCCATTCATTTTTATATAATGAAGCTTATTCTTAAGTACCTCTTCAGAACAAGGATATTTAGCACAACCCCCAGGAATAGCTAAAAGATCTGCTCCAGACCCATCTAAATGAAGACTCCAAGAAAGTAAACCATAATTATCTCCGACCTCTCTTAAAATTACTGCTCCCGCACCATCTCCAAAAAGAACACATGTGTTTCTATCTTCCCAATCAATAAAACGTGAAAGGACTTCTGTACCTATCACTAATACAGTTTTTACATCTCCCGTTCTTATGAATTGAGCACCAGTTATTACCGAAGATACAAACCCTGTGCATGCACTCAAGAGATCAAACCCACCAGCATTTTTTGCTCCTATTTTGTTCTGAATTATAGCAGCCATAGAAGGAAAAACCATTTCAAGTGAGGCAGAAGTTACAATAATCAAATCTATTTCCTCTGGTGATATCTTTGCCATTTCTATAGCTTTTAACGCTGCTTCTGCTCCTAAATCTGAAGGAGTTGTCTTATTATCTGCAATTCGCCTTTCTTTTATTCCCGTCCTTGTTGTGATCCATTCATCAGATGTATCTACCATTTTTTCAAGGTCAAAATTAGTTAAAACACGAGAGGGAACTGCCGTCCCAATTCCTATTATCCCTACACCCATTTTCAAATCTCCTTAAAAAATTATTCTTCCTTTTCTGACTTTACAGCTATAACTTCCCTTCCCTCATAATACCCGCAAAAGGGGCATACCCTATGAGGTCTAATTTTCTTATGACAGTGAGGACACTCTACAAGAGCCACGCCACTAAGTTTATACCTTACCCATCTTCTATCTCTTCTTGTAGTTGAAAGTTTTTTCTTTGGAAGTCCCATTACCTATTTCCCTCCTTTTTATCCATAAACTTCATTAATGGCTCCCACCTAGGGTCAACTTGTATCTTCTTTGAGCACTCGCATTCACCTAAATTTAAATCTTGACCACAACCAGGACACAAACCTTTACAATCGGGACGGCAGAGAGGCTTAACTGGAATATTCAATCTTATAATATCTTCCACCAAGGGATCTAAAAATAAACTTTCTTTTTCAAGAACAAACTTAAAATCCTCATCTTTAAGTTCTATAATTTCTCCAGGGCTAATATTTCTTTGTATAGGAATATCCCATAAATATATCTCCTGAATCTTTGCCTCAAGCTCATAAGGAAATTCTCTTAAACACCTACTACATACAAGTTTAATTTTTGTTTTTAAAGACCCTTTTATTAAAACCTCTTTTCCCAAATTCACTAATTTTAGCTTTACATGTACAGGTTCTATAAAAGAAATATCTTCACAATGGGGAATAAAATCCTCCTCAAAATGAAAAACCTTTCCTACTTCTGAGTGTAAATCAGCAAGATAAATTTCCACTATATCACCTTCTTAATTATTTTTTCACCTACTACTCTTACTGTTTCCCTTGCAATCATTAATTCCTCATTGGTAGGTATAACCCAAACTTCCACCTTAGAATCAGGAGCACTAATTCTTAACTCCTCTCCTTTAACTTTATTCTTCTCAGGATCAAGCTTTATACCAAGATGCTCTAAACCACTACATATTAAACTTCTCTCCAAAGGTCCCCTTTCTCCAACGCCTGCTGTAAACACTAGCACGTCAAGTCCACCAAGAATTGCATAATAGGCACCAATATACTTCTTTACCCTATAAGCAAAAACTTTTAAGGCCAATTCAGCCCTCTTATTGCCTTTTTCAGCCGCCTCACCCACATCCCTAAAATCACTACTTACTCCGGATATTCCTAAAATACCACTTTTCTTATTTAAAATTTCATCCATCTGTTTTGGAGTTAAATTTTCTTTTTCCATTAACAAAATAGGGATAGCAGGATCAATGTCTCCACATCTCGTTCCCATTACAAGTCCTTCTAACGGGGTATATCCCATGCTGGTATCAATAGATTTACCATTTTTAATAGCAGTTATACTTGCTCCATTTCCCAAGTGACAAGAGATAATTTTTAGCTCTTCCACAGGTCTTCCTATTAGTTCTGCTACTCTTCTTGATACATAGTAATGCGAAGTACCATGAAAACCATATCTTCTTATCTTATATTTTTCATACCACTCATAAGGTAAAGCATAAATATATGCTTCTTCAGGCATGGTTTGGTGAAAAGATGTATCAAATACAAGAACCTGTGGGACCCCTGGCATCAATTCTGAACATGCATCAACTCCTTGAAGATTATAAGGATTATGCAAAGGTGCCAAATCAAGTATCCCTTTAAAGATACTATATACTTCATCATTCACAAGAACAGACTCTACAAATTTATCCCCTCCATGTACTACTCTATGCCCTACCGCATCAATCTCATTTAAAGATTGTAAAACCCCATTGTTCTTGTCTACTAATAATTTGAAAATTTCTTCAATAGCTTTTTTATGAGTAGGTAAAGGAATTTCGAAAACTTTTTTCGCCTCTGAACCCCTTTGATAAACTATCCTTGAGCCTTCAAGCCCTATCCTTTCTGCAAGCCCCTTCGCTAACACACTCTCATTCTTCATGTCAAAAACCTGATATTTAACTGATGAACTTCCACAGTTCAAAACAAGTACCTTCATAGCTACCTCCTTTTCTACCTTGAAATTCTCCACGTAATTATACTATGGTGATATTTTTTTAACAACATTTGGAAGAGTTTTTAATAATTTATTAAATTTTACGTATATGCACTACCGGTATATTGTTTTTTCTAAATATCTCGTTTACAAAAGTAAGATCCTCGGTCTCTAATCTAAGAACTAAATAACCATAATCTTCCGTGTCTTCCGCTGGAAAAGTAGCCATACTCATTATGTTTATATTCTCCTTAGCTATAAGGCTTACAATATGAGCTATCTCGCCAGGAGTATTTTTTATTCTTAAAGTATATCTTAACCCCTTCTTCCCATTACCAAGCATCTCAATGAACGCTCTAAAAATATCACTTTCAGTTATTATACCTACCACCTCATCATTTTCAATAACCGGCAAAGCACTTATCTTGTTATTTCTCATAATTAAAGCTGCTTCCTCGATAGGAGCATCAGCATCAACAGTAATAGGATTAGGGGTCATGGCATCTTTTACTTTCAACTTCTCTAATAAATAATTTATTTCAAAAATACTTAAAGAAGTAGCCTGAGAGGGAGAGACTGATCTTAAATCCCTCTCGGTAACAATTCCCACAAGCTTCCCCTTCTCCATCACAAGCAGTCTTCTCACTTGAGAATCCTGCATAATCTTCCATGCTTCCAAAATAGATGTCTCTGGAGAAACACTTATAGGATTTTTTGTCATTCTCATTCTAACAAGCATTTTAAATCAACCTCCTAAATAGGCCTTCTTAACAGCCTCATTATTGGCAACTTCCTGAGTAGTCCCAGAAAGCACTATTTTTCCGGTCTCCATTACATAAACCCTATGGGCTATGGAAAAGGCCATATTAGCGTTTTGTTCAACCAAAAGCAAAGTTCTTTTTTCTTCATTTATCTTCTTTAAAACAGAAAAGATTTCCTGAACAAGGAGAGGAGCAAGTCCCATGGAAGGTTCATCAAGAAGAAGAAGTCTTGCATTGGACATTAACGCCCTCCCTATTGCAAGCATTTGTTGTTCTCCACCACTTAGTGTTCCGGCAAGCTGTTTTTCCCTTTCCTTAAGTCTTGGGAATAAAGAATAAACAAAATCAAGATTATTTTTGATTATATTCTTGTCCTTTATTAGAAACGCTCCCATCTCCAAATTTTCCCTAACAGTCATATTAGGAAAAACTCTTCTTCCCTCAGGAACATGAGCTATTCCAAGAGAAGCTACTCTATGAGTAGGAACCTTAGTTAGATTTATTTCATAAAAGAAAATATCTCCTTTAACAATAGGCGTAAGGCGGAATATGGACCTTAAAGTAGTGGTCTTTCCCGCTCCATTTGCTCCTACAAGAGCTACCACTTCTCCTTCGTTTACATCAATATTTATACCTTGAAGAGCCTTTATTCCACCATAATAAACATGAAGATCTCTAATGGATAACACCTTTTACCTCCTTACCTAAATAAGCTTCAATCACTCGAGGATCATTTCTTACTTTTTCTGGATTTCCCTCTGCTATTTTCATTCCAAAATCAAGTACAATAATCCTTTTACAGATATTCATGACTACTTCCATATGGTGCTCTATTAATAAGACTGTTAAATCAAATTTGTCTCTAATAGTTGCTATCAAATCCACAAGCTCTAAAGATTCGTTTAGGTTCATTCCTGCTGCAGGCTCGTCTAAGAGAAGAAGAGTAGGATTTGTAGCCAATGCTCTTGCAATCTCAAGTTTTCTTTGCTCACCATAGGGTAAATTTTCTGCAGTATCATTCTTTCTCCTATACAATCCAAAAAACTCCAGGATTTCTTCTGCCCTTTCTTTTTGAAGACTTTCTTCTACGCTATATCTTTTGTTTTGTAAAATAGCATCCAGCATATGAGCATTGTATACTTTATGCATAGCTATCATGACATTTTCCATAACCGAAAGTTTCTTAAACAATCTCGGATTTTGGAAGGTTCTTGCTATACCTAACCTAGTAATTTGATAAGGTTTAAGTCCCACTATATTTTTTCCATTAAATATTATCTCCCCTTTTAAAGGAAGATAAAAGCCAGTGATTAAATTAAAAACCGTAGTTTTCCCTGCCCCATTAGGACCTATTATTCCTAAGATCTCATTCTTATGGAGTTCAAAAGATAAGTCTGAAACTGCCATTAATCCTCCAAAAGCACAAGAAAGATTTTTTACTTCAAGGATTTTCATCTTACATTCCCTATCCTTTTATTTAATTTTCTCACAATACTACCCAATGATATTTCCTTATTCCCCATTAGACCTGTGGGTCTAATAAGCATTAAAACAATCAAAGTCAAAGAATAAATAATTAACCTTAAGCTTGAAAATCCTCTTAAAGCTTCAGGAAGTACTGTTAAAACAAAAGCTCCTATAATAGAGCCTGTTAAACTTCCAAGTCCCCCAAGAACTATCATAAGCAAAATTTCAACTGATCTCATAAAGGTGAAACTTGCAGGATGAAGAAGCATTAAATAATGTCCAAAAAGACCCCCTGCTACACCAGCAAAAAATGCTCCAATGGAAAAGGCAAGAACCTTATAATAAGTTGTATTTACTCCCATAGCCTCGGATGCGGTTTCATCTTCCCTAATAGATATTATGGCACGACCATGAGATGAATTTATCATCCTGTATAAAACAATAAAACAAATAAAAGCCCAGAACATCACCCAAACGCTATTAGTGAGCTGAGGAATGCCAGGAAAACCTCTAGCACCTCCCACTACATCCATATTGTAAATTATTACCCTTATTATTTCTCCAAATCCTAAGGTTGCAATGGCAAGATAATCTCCTTTTAACCTCAAAGTAGGAATACCAATTATAATTCCTAATAATGCTGAGAAAAGTCCTCCTGCAATAAGAAAAATAAAAAAGGCTATATTTTTACTAATACTTTCAGGCATAAAACTTAAAAGTTTTATAATCTTGTCTCCATGATAAATGGTCAAAGCAGCTGATAAATATCCACCTGCAGCCATAAAACCTGCATGTCCTATAGAAAATTGCCCCGTAAAACCATTAATAAGGTTCAAACTCATAGCAAGGATAGAGTTAATTCCCCAAAAAATGAGAATTTGATAAAAATAAGGATTAAGCCCTTGGCTAAGCCTTGCAAGGACTAATAAAATTATAAGAGCAATTAAAGTAAGAATATTCCTTTTCATTATACCTTTTCCCTCATATATTTTCCTAATATTCCCGTAGGCTTAATTAAAAGAATGATTATCAGTATTACAAAGGCAACTGCATCCCTTATAGTGGAGGATATAAAACCCGATACCAAAACTTCAGCAATTCCCATTATAAATCCTCCCAACATAGCTCCTGGAATAATTCCAATACCACCTAAAACAGCAGCTACAAAAGCTTTTAAACCAGGCATAACTCCCATATAAGGCTCAATCTTATTAAAGTACATCCCTACTAGAACACCACCTGCTGCAGCAAGAGCAGAGCCCAAAGCAAAAGTGAAACTTATAACATTATCTATATTTACACCAAGCATCTGTGCCATTTCTTTATCTTGAGAAACTGCCCTCATGGCTCTACCAATTTTTGTCTTATTCACAATAAATTGTAAAAACAGCATGAGTAAGATCGAAACAGAAAGAATAATTATTTGCTTGTTAGTAATTATAAGTTCACCTATAAAATAAATTTCGGTAGGAATTTTTTGAGGAAAAGCTCGAGGAGTTGCTCCAACCAAAAGAACCATTATATTTTCAAGAAAAAAAGATACTCCTATTGCAGTTATCAAAAGAGAAATTCTTGGAGCATTTCTTAAAGGCTTGTAAGCTAATTTCTCAACTAAGATACCAATAACTGCAGTAAGCAACATGGCCACTATTAAGCCGAACGCAAAAGGCATATTCCAGCTTCCAAGAGCAAAAAATCCAATAAAAGCTCCAAGCATGTATATATCCCCATGGGCAAAATTTATCAGCCTTAGTATCCCATATACCATAGTGTAACCCAAAGCTATTAGGGCATATATACTACCCAAAGATATTCCATTTATAATCTGCTGTAATATATTTTCAAGCATATTTTCCTATTTAGCCTTTCTAATCAAGATTAAATTATACATAAAAGGGGGGATGTTTTCTATCCCCCCATACCTTATTAAGGTTTTACAGTGGTATAGTATACTACCTTTCCACCCTTAATTTGAAGTATAAATGCGCTCTTTATAGCATTTCTGTTAGCATCAAAGGTCATACTTCCAGTTACCCCTCTAAAGGTCTTCATAGAAGCCAAAGCTTCTTTTATCTTTACAGGATCAGTTGTTCCTGCTTTCTTAATACCCTCTAATAAGAACTTCATAGCATCATATTTAAGAGCTGCAAGAGCATCAGGAGCCATTCCATATTTCTTTGTATAGTTCTTCACAAAAGTTTGAACCAAAAGATCTTTTGCGTCTGGAGTGAAGTGGTTTGTATAGAAACACCCTTCGGCTGCTTTTGCTGCTTGTTTCAAAAGTTCTGGAGAATCCCAACCATCACCACCACCAAAAGGTACTGTAATACCAAGCTCTCTTGCCTGGTTTAAAATAGGAGCTACATCAGAATAGTATCCTGGAACAAAGACAAAATCAGGCTTTGAAGCTTTAATTTTAGTAAGCTGTGCCCTAAAATCAGTGTCTCCTTCAGAATAGGATTCGTCTGCTACAATTTTTCCTCCAAGAGCAACATATTTTTTCTTGAAAGAATCGGCAAGACCTTTACTATAATCGCTGGTTACAGCAGTAAGTACTGCAGCTGTTTTGGCTTTTAAGTTTTTATATGCAAAATTAGCCATTACTTCACCTTGGAAATCATCTAAGAAGCATACCCTGAAAATAAAGTCTCCCACTTGGGTAACCTTCGGATTTGTAGCGGTACCTGTAACAAGCACCACTTTTGCACTTTGAGCTATGGGTCCAATGGTAAGAGCTTCGGAACTTGTAACACCACCAACAATAGCCACAACTTTGTCTCTCTCTATTAACTTCTTAGCTGCGTTTGCAGCCTCTTCAAGCTTATATTGATCATCTTCAATAATAAGCTCTATTTTGCTTCCTAATACTCCACCTCTTGCATTAGCTTCTTCTACAGCCATCTTAGCCCCATTAGCACAGGAAATTCCAAAGGTTGCAATTGGTCCTGTGATAGGAAAGATTCCCCCAATTTTAATTGTTCCTGCAGCTTGCAAAGGAAGAACAAAAAGGGCAAGAACTAAAAGTGCAATAACGAAAATTTTAACAAAACGCTTCATCTCTTCACCTCCCTAAAATTATATGTATTAATAAAAAACAGGGATGCTCCTCTCACAGAACATCCCTGTTCTTAGTAATTCAAGTATAACCACATTATGTAGTAATGTCAACTTAATTATCTATGGATAAATTCGATATATCATTCTTGGGAAAGGAATTGCCTCTCTTACATGTTTTAATCCACATATCCAAGCCACAGTTCTTTCAATCCCAAGCCCAAATCCCGAATGAGGAACACTTCCATATCTTCTCAAATCTAAATACCACTCAAAAACCTCTCTTGGTAAATTGTATTCTTCTAACTTTTTCTCTAAAAGTTTCAGATCATGTATCCTTTGGCTACCTCCAATTATTTCTCCATATCCTTCAGGAGCTAAAAGGTCATTATTCAGAACCTCATTGGGATTCTCTGGATCTGGTTGCATATAGAAAGGTTTTATTTTAGCAGGATAATGATGAATAAATACAGGCTTATCAAACTGATTTGATATTATGGTCTCTTCGTCACCTCCAAAATCATCTCCATATTCTATATCTTGTCCATTCCTCTTAAGAATCTCTATAGCTTCCCTATAAGTTATCCTTGGGAAAGGAGGCACAACCTTTTCAAGAGGTTTTGTATCTCTCTCTAAAATCTCTAATTCTCTTTTTCTCTTTTCCAAAACCCTCTGGACTATATAGCTTACTAATTCCTCTTGAAGTTTCATATTATCTTGCCAATCCCAAAAAGCCATCTCAGGTTCAACCATCCAAAACTCTGTCAAATGCCTTCTGGTTTTCGACTTCTCAGCTCTAAAAGCAGGACCAAAACAGTACACCTTCCCAAAAGCCATACAAGCTGCTTCCATATATAATTGTCCACTTTGAGAAAGATATGCCTTCCCAAGATCAAAATAATCTAGAGAAAAGAGAGTAGTTGTACCTTCACAGGAAGAAGGGGTAAGTATGGGAGCATCAATCAGAACAAATCCTTTCTCGTCCAAAAAATCTCTAATAGCTTTAACTACTTCACTTCTTATTCTTAAAATGGCATTTTGTTTACGAGATCTAATCCAAAGATGTCTCCTCTCAAGAAGGAAATCTACAGAGTGGTCCTTTTTCTGTATAGGATAATCTTCAGAATAAGAAACTATATTAACTCTTTTAAGTAGTAATTCGTATCCTCCCGGAGCTCTAGGCTCTCTCCTCAAATCTCCAACCACAATAAGTGAGGATTCAATAGGTATTTTCTCAAAACTATCCAACTCCTCTTCGGTGAAATTATCCAAAGTAGCTACTCCTTGAATATATCCTGTACCATCTCTTATTATAAGAAATACAATTTTGCCACTAGATCTTTTGTTAAAAAGCCAACCTCTTATCTCAACTTCTCCTTCTTGGATCCTTGGTATATCTTCGATATAAACCCAAGAAGCTGCCATAGCTTCATCCTCCTATCTTTTTTTAATTAAATCAAAGGCTCTTTTTTCAGCCTCAAACATGATCTTTTCCTCATCAAGAATCTTTAGCTCCCTCTTTTCCATCAAAACTTTTCCATCCACAATTACCGTATCCACATCTGAAGATAAAGCAGAATAAACCAGGTGAGAAATTAGATTATGCCTTGGATAAAAATGAGGTTTATTAATATTCACAAGAATCAAATCTGCCTTATATCCCTCCTTAATAATTCCAGAATTCTCAAAACCTAAAATCTCCATTCCATTTTTAGTAGCCATATTTAAGGCTTCTTTAGCAGGAATACAAACAGGATCCTTTTCTACTCCCTTATGTAACGTAGCTACTAACCTTATCTCTTCCCATAGATCCAAGTTATTATTACTTGCAGGCCCATCAGTACCAAGACCTATTTTTACCCTTTTTTCTACCATCTTTTTCACAGGAGCAACTCCCGATGCAAGTTTTAAATTACTTTGAGGATTATGAGCCACACCTACCCCTTTTTCAGAAAGTATCTCTATTTCTTCATCATCTACAAAGACACAATGGGCTGCAAGAACAGGAACATTAAAAAGTCCAATTCTATCCATAAGTCTTACTGGAGTCAGACCATAAATGTTTTTGATATTTTCTACCTCCAAGTATGTCTCTGAAAGATGAGTATGAATACTTAAATTCATCTCCACAGCTTTGTTTATGACCTTCTCTAAAAAAGAAGGTGGACAAGTATAAGGAGCATGAGGTGCAAGCATAACCTTAATTCTTCCATTTTCAGCATTGTGCCAATTTTGAGCAAAATTTACCCCTCTATTTAATATCTCATTCTCATTCCCAGAGACTCCTATCATACCCACTGACAAAGAAGCTTTTACACCACTTTCACTTACTGCTTTTGCCACTTCATCCATAAAGAAATACATATCAGCAAAAGCAATAGTTCCCCCTTTAATCATCTCACATATTCCTAAAAGACTTCCCCAATAAACATCCTCGGCCGTTAATTTCGCCTCTTGAGGCCAGATTTTTTCTTCAAGCCACTCCTTAAGGGGAAGATCGTCAGCAAATCCTCTAAAAAGAGTCATGGCAAGGTGAGTGTGAGTATTAACAAGTCCAGGCAAAGCTATTTTATTTTTTCCTTCAATCACGTAATCTATTTTCTCAAAATTTTTATCTTCTGAGATTTCTTTTATAATATCATTTTCAATAAGAATATTTTTATTATTAAGAATATCACCCTCTTGGAAAACACTAACATTCTCAATCAAGATTCTCATAATTTAAGTTCCTCCTTTAATTTCTGAATATTCTCCTTGAAGGGAGGATAAATCACACCTTTATCAGTAACAATGCCGGAAATTAGTTCTGCGGGAGTAACATCAAAGGCAGGATTTAAAGCCGAAATCCCTTCTGGGGTTATTCTTTTATTAACAAAGGAGAGTACTTCTTCTTGTTCTCTTTCTTCAATAGGTATTTCACTACCAGCTTCAAGATTAAAATCAAAGGTAGAAATAGGCGCAGCCACATAGAATGGAATATTGTGATATTTAGCAAGAATAGCGAAAGAATAAGTGCCTATCTTATTTGCCACATCGCCTCTTAAGGTAATCCTATCAGCACCTACAATTACCAAATCTACAATCTTTTTAGAAAAGACATATCCTACCATATTATCAGTTATCATGGTAGCTGGAATATTTTCCTTAGCAAGCTCCCAACCTGTAAGTCTTGCTCCCTGAAGAAGAGGTCTTGTCTCAGTGAAATACACATGAGATATCTTTCCTCTCTTCCATCCTTCCTTAATAATTCCAAGAGCAGTTCCAGGACCAATTGTTGCAAGACTCCCTGTATTACAATGGGTAAGAACCTTTACACCATCTGGTAGTATTTCAGCTCCAAAATTTGATATTGCTATGGATTTCTCTCTTTCTTCATTCTCTATTTTTTTAGCTTCTTCAAGAAGCAAAATTTTTAATTCCGATGGAGATAAGTTTTTATTAGAATTGACCACCTTTGCCATTCTTTCAATAGCAAAGAAAAGATTTACCGCAGTAGGTCTTGATACTGCAAACTCTCCTATAACTTCGTGAACATAGTCAGCAAGATTCGAACCCGTATACTTTATAGCAGCTAAAGTGATACCATAAGCAGCTGCAACTCCAATAGCTGGTGCCCCTCTAATCTTCATCTTTTTAATTGCATCTATTACCTGTTGATACTTGAAACAAAGAATATAATCTTCTTTCCAAGGAAGTTTTGTCTGATCTAAAATGTATAAGATATTATTCTTCCATTCAATTGGATTCATAACAATCCCTTCTCCCTATACTCCTTTAGTGCATTCTTACAAATACAATTTCTCTCCTTAGGAATCTTAGGGATCACTGCTGCAAATAATTTTCTTACTTTTTCAATATTTTGTGTCATAACCTCAAGAACCTCACTGTGAGTTAAAGGATTAGGAGATATACCGGCCGCATAATTAGTCACTAAGGATACAGATGCATAACAGATTTCAAGTTCTCTTGCAAGAATAACCTCGGGCACATTGGTCATACCCACCACGTCTCCGAAGAAAGAATACATTTTAATCTCTGCTGGAGTCTCAAAGCGAGGTCCCTCGGTACATACATAAGTCCCAAAGGGATGAGCCTTTATTCCTATTTCCTTAGATGTCTCATATAAAATATTTCTTAATTCAGGACAATAAGGATTAGTAAAATCTATATGAATTACTTTACCATCATCACCGTTATAAAAAGTATGATCTCTATTCTTAGTAAAGTCAATAAACTGATCAAGAATTACTAAATCACCTGGAACTAAATTAAGCTTTAAACTCCCCACAGCAGTAGTTGACAGTATTCTTTCCACCCCAAGGCTTTTTAAAGCCCACATATTCGCCTTATAGTTTATTCTATGAGGTGGAACTGTATGTCCTGCCCCATGTCTTGCAAGAAATCCTACTTCTTCTCCCTGATATATCCCTTTTAAAAGCTTTACCTCCCCATAGGGAGTAGAAACCTTAATCTCTTCAGGATTTTCCAAAAATTTTGGATCATAAACACCCGTTCCTCCAATTATTGCAATTCTCATAGGAAATTCCTCCCAACTACATTTTAAAATTGATCCTAAACAAAGAAAAAATATAGTCAATAAAATCATAAATTAGATCCATCAATGTGGTGCCCCTACTTCCTCTTGTAAGGATACTATAGAAGTAGGATGCAGTATCGTAGGTTGCCTTATTTATCTGTTTTTGGGTAACTTTGGAAACATCCTTAAACTGGTCTCCCTCTAAATAAGCTTTTTCTATAGCTTTATAAAAGCGATTCGCATTAAATATACTATCTAAAATATGCCTTGTAGGATACTTAATAAAGGTCAAATCAGAAGTAATTTTAGGATTTATCACCTCGGCATCTTTTTCGTACTTGCTATGAAACTGATCTTCCTTTTTACTTGAATCGGTATGAAGAGGCTGATTTAAATCAGCAATATAATGGGATAGAACTCCAAGCTGAAAAGCAATAAGTCTCCAAGGCTTCCTTTCCTGAATTAGACTAATAATCTCATAATACTTTTCTCTCACCTTTTCAGGACCTCTACCCTTATTCCCATGAACATGGAATATATGATTATCAAAATCTCTATATACTTTATCTGGAGCTACGCTACCCTCAAGAAGCTCATCTAAATATGGCACAAGTTTTCGTTGATATTCTTTTGGCAAAGAATAAAGAGCCTCCTTGACAATTTTTTGATGAGTCTTGGCAGACCATCCAAATATAGGATTTAAAAATAAAATAAAAATAATTAAAAAACTTAAAAAAACTGTCTTTCGGATTGTTAATTTCCCTCTCATAACATTAGTTATTTTATCATAAATTTTCAATTTTCTACCTTATTATCCCTTCTATATAGGATTTAAATTCCCTTTTAAAACGATCCTCAGAAAATCTTTTAGCATTCTCCATAATTTTATCCCTTTGAAAATTATCCCTCTCTTTTAAAAATCTCAAAACAGCCTTTTTTAGACTTTCTACATTTTGTTCCTCAAAGAGTATCCCTGTTTCTCCATCAATTACTGTCTCCTTAGCACCACCTCTATTATAGGCTATTACAGGAGTACCACATGCTTGAGCCTCCACAGATACGATACCAAAATCTTCCTCAGAGGCAAAGATTAAAGCTTGAGCCTTTGCAAGATACTCCTTTACCACATCATCCTCTTGCCAACCCAAAATTTTTATATTTTCCTTTGCCATCTTTTTAATCTTCCCCATTTCTTCCCCATCACCAATCACTACAAGAGGAAGATTTAGCTCGTTAAAAGTTTCTACCACTAAATCTACTTTTTTATATGGAACAAGACGAGAAAGCACCATAAAATAATCCTCTTTCTTATAAGAAGGAAGAAACCTTTCCACATCCACAGGAGGATATATTACTACAGAATCCCTTCTATATATTTTCCTTATTCTATTTGCTACGTTTTGAGAATTGGCAACAAAATAATCTACCCTATTAGCACTTGAAACATCCCATATTCTTAGATAATGAAGAATAGGCTTCACAAATATACCCTTAATACCATTTTCTAATTTATGTTCCTTTAAGTACGGAAAATATAGATCCCAAATATATCTCATGGGAGTATGACAATAACAAATGTGGATCTGATAAGATTTCGTTAATACTCCTTTTGCTACACAATGACTACTAGAGATAACAAGATCATATTTAGACAAATCAAATTGCTCAATAGCTAAGGGCATAAGAGGTAAATAGTAAGAATATTTTGTTTTTGCAAAAGGAAGTCCACTAATAAAGGAAGAATAAACCTTATTATTTATCCCTAATTTTCTGAGGGTATCCTTTAAATAAACAAGAGTATAAACATCAGCATCAGGAAAAAGCTCTAAAATTGCCTTTAATACCTTCTCAGCACCACCTATATTAACGATCCAATCATGGACAACTGCAACTCTCATAAGACATCTATTCCTCTATAGGAAATAAAATAGCCCTTACAGGAGAGCCCTCTCCACCCTTAATCTTTAAGGGAAGAGCCATCATGAAATACCTTCCCTCTTTTATTTCTAAAAGATTCAAACCTTCTATAATCCCTATTTCTTTACCTAAAAGTATCCTATGCACTTCTCTGCCCTCATCTCCTCTTGGACCTATAGATAAATAGTCTATTCCTATGGTCTTTACATTCTTGTCCGCAAGATATCTCGCAGCCTCAAGTGACAAACCAACATAATCATCGTGGAAAATGTTCTCTTTTAAAAGTAAAGAATTTTTTGTTTTAAAAAGAATAATGTCTCCCTCTTCAATAGGCAAAGTCTCAATATCTTGTAAGAGAATCTTATTAGGATTTTTTATTTCAAAGACCTTAGCAAAACCATAGAATCTGGATATATCAATATTTTCAAGAGTTTTGCCATGGTCAAGAAAATGGTAAGGCGTATCTATATGGGTTCCTGTGTGAGACCCTAAAGTTATCTTTGAAAGATTTGCATTCTTACCTTCCGATATTTTTGCTACCCATTCCCTTTGAAATTTAGGATCATTGGGCCAAAAAAGCATATCCTCATGAATTAAAAGACTCACATCTATGGGCTTATCCCAAAAAATTTTCATTTCAAAATCCTCCCTGCTAAGATATAGTCATACTATAATCATAGCAAAAATTATGGTATTATTAAAATATGCTTCTTCCTATAGATTCCTTAGGAATAATACTTACATATAAGTGCTCATCAAGATGTAGACATTGTTTATATGCTTCAGGTCCCGAGTGGACGGACTTTATAAGTAGAGAATACTTAGACTCGCTACTCAATGGAACTAAGAAAATATGGAAGGACTATACTCCTCCCCCCGATAAAAATATACTATTCCATGGTATTCATTTTGCAGGAGGAGAGCCCTTCTTAAATTTCCCTCTCCTACTTTATGCAGTAAAAAAAGCAAAAGAACTTGGTTTGTACATAGGTTATGTGGAAACCAATGCCAGCTGGTGTATAAACAAAGAAGATGTATATGAAAAATTCTCCCTTCTAAAATCATCAGGCCTTCCTAAAATATTTATAAGCTGTTCTCCCTTTCACGCAGAGAAAATTCCATTAAAGAGAACTCTTCTTGCTATAGAAACTGCCTTAGAAGTATTTGGACCCAAAAACGTTATTGTATACATGGAGCACTTTTTAGGAGAGATTGCAAAAATTGATATTGAAAACTCTATACCATTAGAAAAATGGATAGAAATTTATGGGGAGAAAATGGCTGGGTATATCTTTTGGGAAGGTTATGCGTTAATTCCAGGAGGAAGATCAGGCTTCTACTTAGGACATTTATTTAAAAAATATTCGGCAGAAGTTTTTAGGGAAGAAAATTGCAGATTTGAAATCTTAGAATCTCAACATGCTCATTTTGATCTCTATGGAAACTATATTCCATATTTTTGTGGAGGATTATCTTTAGGCAAAATAGAAGACCTAGAAGAATTCTATGAAAACTTTGACTTGGAAAAACTTCCTTTTGTAAAAATCTTAGTAGAAGAAGGTCCCTATGGACTTATGAAATATGCAGAAAAATTTGGATTTAAAAAATCACAAGAGGGATATGTAGGCAAATGTCACTTATGTGTAGATGTAAGAAGATATATAAATGAAATCTTCCCCTTCTCTCAAGAGCTAAATCCAAAGAATTTTTATAAATATCTTATTTAGGGAGGGAATGAACTTTTATGAATTGGCTTGAGATATTTAAAGAAAAAGGAGCATTTTTAGAGGGGCATTTTTTACTCTCCTCAGGACTTCACAGTCCAAACTATCTTCAGTGTGCTCTTATTCTTCAATATCCTGACCTTTCTGAAAAAATTGCCAAAGAAATTGCTGAAAAAATTCCAAAGGACTTACAGATAGATGTAGTAGTAGGACCTGCTCTTGGAGGAATAATTGTTGCTTATGAACTTGCAAGAGCATTAAAAGTGAGAGGAATTTTTGCAGAAAGAGAAGAGGGAAAAATGAAATTAAGAAGAGGTTTTAATATAAATCCTGGTGAAAAGGTTCTTATATGTGAGGATGTAGTAACTACAGGAGGATCTGCGTTAGAGGTGGCAGAGTTGGTAAAGGAGTATGGAGGAGAAGTGGTAGCTTTTGCCTGTATTGTGGATAGAAGTGGCGGAAAAAAAATCTTTGATGAACCTTTATACTCTTTGATCCAATTGAAACTTGATACTTATAAACCCGAGGAATGTCCCTTGTGTAAAGAGGGGGTACCCCTTGTAAAGCCAGGAAGCAGGAACCTAAAATGAATTTATAAAGTTCCTGCTTCCTCAAGCCTTTTAACCACAAAGTCCTTTGGTAAGGAAACCAAGAAATGTCCTGCCCTTGGTCCTGAAGTTTGGTTTAAAAAAGCCAAATATATTAATTGGAAAGCTCTTTTTCCTTCTATATTATGTTCTTGAGCTAAGGTATATATGAAATTTTGAAGTTCTTCTCCTTGCCAATCTTTTTCTTTTATTTTTTGAGCTAAGTCTCTTAAAAACCCTTTCTCCTTAGGAGAAAAACTTTTTACAATCTCTGGAATTTCTTCTTGAAGCTTAAACTTTACTTGAGATGGTGCAAATTTTTCAAGCCAATTTTTAACATATTCTACCCTTTTTAATATCTCATCAAATTTTTCAAGTTCTTTTTCATACCCACTCCTTATAAGCATTTCTTTTAGGAGCTCTTTATTTCCTAAGGAAATTTGCGTTAGTGTGATAATATGCCTTAGAGGTACTTGAGGACCAGGTTCCTTTGGTACCCCTTTAACTTGAGAAAGCTCATAAACTCTTGCAAGCTCAGCCCATTCCTCCTCAGTACCTTCTAATCTATAATATATTCTTTCTAATCTTTCATAATCCTCTGCCAAGAGAATATATCCATTTACTGGATCAAAATCTATATGTTTATCGGGTTTGTATCTCAATATGAGATATCTTACCCATGAAGGGGGAAGAATCTCTAATATTTCATTAATAGGTATGGCAATACCTTTTGAACTTGACATTGCACCTTTTCCTTTTAAATATATCCATTCATATATAAAAGGATATGGTGGCTCATACCCAAATATTTCTTTTGTAATTACTTTGCCAGTATCGTAAGAACCCCCTGTAGTAGCATGATCTTTACCAAAAGGTTCAACAGTAACTCCAAATATCTTCCATCTTCCAGGCCAGTCTAATCTCCAAGGGAGTTTTGCTTCTCCTTTACTATAGTCTGCAATTCCCGTATGTCCACATTTACATTGATATTCTACCTGATGCTTTTTTACGTCAAAGGAGACTATACTTGTAGTGGTCAATCTTCCGCACTTTTCGCACTTAGGAAGAAGGGGAACAAAGTTTTTCTCCAGATTTCTTCCTGCAATTTCATTGAGGATTTGAGTTATCTTCTCGTTATTCTGTAAAGTTAAATCAATGATCTCTGTATAAAGTCCGTTTTTATAGCTTTCATGAGCCTTTATAACTTTGGGCTCTATTCCTAAAATTTTGATTGCTTCCAAGAAGGGCTCTAAAAAGTGTTCAGCATAGTTTTCATGACATCCCTCGGGATCTGGTATTTCAGAGATGGGCTTTCCCACATGTTCAGCATAAGAATCAGGAAGAAAAGGATATACTTTTCTTAAAGGATCAAAAGTATCAGCAATATAAATAAATTCTACTTCTGAGCCTTTATCTTGCAAGGCTCTATAAAGAGCATCACCAGTAAGGATCTCCCTCAGGTTCCCAAGATGAATGGGACCTGAGGGAGTAATCCCTGTAGCTACCACGTTTTTTTTGCCTTTAAGACGGATTATCTCTTCTGCGGCTAAATCAGCCCAATGAGGAACCTTCTCTACCATACAGAATACTTCCCTTCGGCAAGCTCGTTACAGAATTTCTCAATATTAGCCAACTCTTGATCAATTATATCTTCTACTGGTTTTGCCACATCATATATTGAAGTTCCATTTTCTAAGATTAATTGAGCTGTAGCAATTTTAGGTTGATCAATGGGTTTTCCAATTTGGCTACATAGCCACACATAGACCTCTTTAATACCTGGTACCTTTTGATAGATCTCATTGGCAATCTTATGAGTAAGAATGTTATAGATCTTTCCAACATGGCTTACAGGGTTCTTTCCAGCTGCAGCTTCTGTCCCCATTGGACGATTTAATGCAATAACACCATTTACCCTATTTCCTCTTCCTACCTGTCCTGAATCTGCATCTTCCGCTGAAGTTCCAAGCACACTTACATAAATACCGTCCATGCCTCTTTCTGGATCATCCAAGGTATTGATATCAATAGTGATATTTTCAAAATTCTGAGCTTTCTCACTTACAAAATCTTCCACAATACTCTTGATAACTTCTTTCTTTTCAAAATAATCTTTAACGCTAGTTACATATCTATCGATAAGGGGCATTGCTATAGTCAATTGCAAATTCTTCTTTTGTCTAAATGCCATTATTTTAATATCTTCTCCTACCTCTGGATGAATAGCCTTAAACTCTTTTGAGTTTAAATATCTTTCAAGTTCTAATACGATCTTTTCTGTAGAAGTTAAAGGCGCATATCCCACAGCTGCTGAGGTATCATTGGCAGGAAGCAATCCCTTTCTTCTTCTGAAAATATCTGTAAGTTCTGGAGAACCTGGATAAAGTTCTACCTGAAATTTTACATGTTTATCTGGATCGACAAATCTCAGGTTTTTTCTAAACCATTCCTTTGCTGTTTCAATAGCTATCTCCTCTACAGGTATCCTTATACCATCCACTTCAAAGGTTGCTCTGTCTCCTATGACAAGAAGCATCGGCTTTTTAACTTCGCCGCCTACTCCAAGTTTTCTTTCCACCTCTCCAGCTACAAGCAAACTCTTATCAATATTATGATGTAAAATATTTCCTACACGCTTTATATACTCCTGTGATAAATTTACAGATATCTGGTCCATAATAGCATCACAAATGGAGTCAGGATGTCCTATTCCTTTTCTTTCTACAAGTTCCACACCATGTTCTTCTACTGGCAAAGAATTTAGCTTCTCTACTACAATGTTTCTCATCTCTCCTATCCTCCTTCTTTTTTTTAATAAACAAGCAAAAAAATAATATCATAAGCTAATAAAGATTACAATAAATTAAGGAAAATTTTCAATAAAAAAAGGGAGAAGAATTTTATCTTCTCCCTTTTTTTAAAATAAATTTTAAATCAAAAATTTCCTTTTTTACTTTTTATTGGAATAATATTTATCAATGAAGTTAGAAAGCTTCCTATAATACTCTTTTAATAGTGGATAAAGTTCCCTATATAATCCATACATTTCCTCATACATCTTTGCCCTTTCTGAATTAGGCTCTTCTAAGCTCATCACTTTAACAACTCTATCACAAGCCTCTTCTACACTCTTATAGACACCCACACCAACACCTGCAAGAAGTGCTGCTCCATACGCAGCGCCTTCTGTTACATTTATAGTAGTTATAGGAGTATTAAATACATCTGCAAGAATTTGTCTCCACAATTTGCTTCTTGCACCACCTGCAATGGCTCTTATTTCCTTCATTTCTATCCCAAGATTCTTCATAAGTTCTAAGGAATCTCTAAGTCCAAAGGCTACTCCCTCAAGAACCGATCTCACAAAATAAGGCTTTTTATGTCTCAAACTGATCCCAGCAAATACACCTTTCGCGAGGGGATCTGCATGGGGAGTCCTTTCACCTGTAAGATATGGCAGAAAAATTAGACCCTCAGAGCCAGGAGGCACATTTTCTGCCTCCATAGTTAAAAATTCGTATGGATCTCTACCAGTCCACTTAGAGAGTTCTATTTCTACATCTCCAAAAGAATCTCTAAACCATCTGAAGGATCCACCTGCAGAAAGCATTACTCCCATAGTATGCCATTTACCAGGTACTGCATGACAGAAAGTGTGAAGTCTTCCCTCAGGATCCCCCTCAGGAGTATCCAAGTGAGCAAATATAACCCCTGAAGTTCCTAAGCTTACAAAAAGAATTCCACTTTTGACAATACCACTTCCTACTGCTTGAGAAGCATTATCACCACCACCGCCCACTACAGGAATCCCAGAAGGAAGACCTAATTCCTCAGCTACGCTGGGAAGTAAAGTACCAGTAATTTCTGGTGATTCATATACTTTTGGCATCCACTCTTCTGGAATTTCCAATAAATTTAACATCTCCTTTGACCATTTTCTGTTCTTTACATCAAAAAGCAAAGTTCCCGAGGAGTCAGAAACGTCAGAGGCATATTCTCCTGTTAATCTAAATCTTATATAATCCTTGGGAAGTAGTACTTTATGTACTTTAGAGTAATTTTCTGGCTCATTCTCTCTAAGCCATAATATTTTTGGTGCTGTAAATCCAGTAAGAGCAAGATTTAAAGTAAAGTCTAAAAGCCTCTTTACTCCCCCAACCCTCTCTACAATTTCATCGCATTGCTTAGCAGTCCTTTGATCATTCCACAATATTGCTCTCCTTATTACATTTCCTTTCTCATCCAAAAATACCGAACCATGCATCTGACCAGATAAGCCTATGCCTTTGATTAACTTAGGCGATACTCCTGTCTTATCTATTACGCTAACCACAGCCTCTTTTGTTGCCTTCCACCAATCTTCTGGCTCTTGTTCTGACCAGGATGGAAAAGGAGTATAAAGGGGATATTCTACAGTAGAACTTCCAATTACTCTACCATCATCATCAATAAGTAAAGCTTTAGTACCAGATGTACCAATATCAATTCCTAAAAGCAAATTATTCACCCCACTTCTCAATATGATTTTTTATTAGTTTATAAAAACGTTTTTCTATTTGTCAATATATTAAATTTTTAAAAATAGCTACGCAAAAGTTAGAGATTAGAGAAGATTAAAAAAGTAGGGGGAAAAAATAATCCCCCCCCCTTTTTTACTCCTTCTTAATAGCACTAAATGGACACACTTGGAAACAGATTCCGCACTTTGTACATTTAGATTGATCTATTACATAAGTTCCATCTTCATCTTTATAAATTGCTCCTACAGGACAGTTTCTAAAACATATGGAACATTTTCTGCATTCTTCTCTTATCACCTCATAATGGATTAATGCGGTACATACCTTAGCAGGACATTTTTTATCTCTAATATGGGCTAAATATTCATCTCTGAAATATTTAAGAGTAGTAAGTACAGGGTTCGGAGCCCCCTTACCAAGACCACATAGAGAAGTATTTCTTACCGTATAAGCAAGCTCCTCTAACTCTACTAAGTCTTCCTCTGTACCTTCACCTTTAGTAATCTTGTCAAGAATATCTAACATTCTCTTTGTACCCACCCTACAAGGTACACATTTTCCACAGGACTCATCCTGAGTGAAAGAAAGGAAGAACTTAGCTACATCCACCATACAATTATCTTCATCCATCACAATGAGACCACCAGAACCCATTATGGCTCCAAGAGCAGTTATAGATTCGTAGTCTATTGGAGTATCAAGATATTCTGCCGGAATACAGCCTCCCGCAGGACCTCCTATCTGCACCGCTTTAAATTTCTTACCCCCAGGAATTCCTCCACCAATATCATATACTACTTCCCTTAAGGTAATACCCATGGGAACCTCAATAAGACCAGTCATATTTATCTTTCCTGCAAGAGCAAAAACCTTTGTGCCTTTGCTTTTTTCTGTTCCAAAACTACTAAACCACTCTGCTCCGTTCAAAATTATTGGAGGGATATTTGCCCAAGTTTCCACGTTGTTAATAACAGTAGGCTTACCCCAAAGACCTGAATTAACAGGGAAAGGAGGTCTTGGTCTCGGCATTCCCCTCTTACCTTCAATAGAGGCAATTAAAGCTGTCTCTTCACCACATACAAAAGCCCCTGCTCCTATTCTTATTTCAATATCAAAAGAAAAATCAGTTCCAAGAATATTCTCTCCTAAAATTCCGTAATTCCTTGCTTGTTCCAGTGCTACTGTAAGCCTTTTGATAGCAAGAGGATACTCTGCTCTTATATAAACAAATCCCTTTTTAGCACCAATCGCGTATCCCCCAATTAACATTCCCTCAATTACCGAATGAGGATCTCCTTCCATAATACTTCTGTCCATGAAAGCTCCAGGGTCACCCTCATCGGCATTACAAACAATATATTTCTCTTCTCCCTTTGCTTTTCTTCCAAGCTCCCACTTTAAGCCTGTTGGAAACCCTGCTCCACCTCTACCTCTAAGGCCTGACTTCTTCACCTCTTCTATTACCTCTTCGGGCTTCATCTCTGTAAGAACCTTTGCAAGGGCAGAATAGCCATCTCTAGCTATATACTCTTCAATATTTAACGGATCAATAAAGCCCACATTTCTCAATGCTATTCTTACCTGATTTTTAAAGAAAGGTAATTCATTAATAGTAGGAATTGTTTTCTTTAATTCTGGCTCCTTAACAAGAAGTCTTTCTACTACTCTACCTTTAAGGAGATGCTCATGAACAATATCTTTGGCATCTTGAGGCTTTAATCTTATGTAAAAAGTACCTTCAGGATAAATAGCCATCACAGGACCTAAATCGCAGGTCCCAAAACAGCCCGTTTCAATTATCTTTACCTCATCGTAAATTCCCGCCTCTTTAAGCTCCCTTTCAAGGGCAGACTTAAAACTTTCCTCTCCTGCAGAAATACATGCTGCTCCTGCACATATTAAAATGTGCGCTCTCTCTGGCATCTTTAAACCTCCTTATCCTATGATGTGTTAATCTTATTCTGTAGAAAGTACGTCTTCAGTAACAATTTGTCCGTTAACAATATGCTGAGCAATAATCTTTCTTGCCTTTTCTGGGGTGACATGCTTATATAAAACCTTAGAGCTTCCTACTTTTTCTACTGATATTAAAGGCTCGTATTCGCAAAGACCAATACACCCAGCTTGGGTCACTACTACATTCTTTAAATTTCTCTTTTCTATTTCATCTAGGATTGCAAGTAAAGTTTCTCTTGCACCTGCAGCAATTCCACATGTCCCCATATGTACCACTATTTTGTCTTTACCCTCAGCACTCCTTGCCTCAAGGTCTGCCTGAGCTTTCTCTTTAATTTTTTTGAGGTCCTCAATAGTAAGTTTTTTACTCATTTTTACCAACCTCCCAAATTTTCATAAATATATTTTTTTAAAAAGGAGATAACTTCTAAACTATTTAAGGGAATACCATTTAATTCCCTTTTCAAATCTTCGGTAGAAAATTCAAAAATGTCTCCGTTCTTTTCAAATTTAAAGTTTAAATTTAAATCAGGGTTTGCTACTATAAGAGACAAAATGGTGCCTGAAATATCCCCCAAAGGAGGAAGATCAATGCAATCATAAGGAACTTCTGCAATAATTTCCGTTCCTTTCCCTATTTCTGATCTAACATTTAGATTTCCATTGCAACTTCTTACTAATTCCCAGAATAAAGGAATCCCTAAACCCACCTTTCTGGTTTTTCTTGTAGTAAAAAAGGGATTCTTTAATTCCTCCAAAACCTCAGGAGGAATTCCTTTTCCATCATCCTTTATCTTTAAAAACAATTTTTTATTTTCCAAATCCTTCTTCATCTCAATATAAATATTTCTAGCTCCAGCCTCTATAGAATTTTGCACCAAATCCAACAAATGAAGAGACAATTCTTTCATTGATGTTCTTTTCTGAAGTTCTCTATCAATTTTTTCAATTTATCAGGAGTAAGCTTTCCATATACTTCTTCGTCAATCATAAGAGCAGGAGCCATACTACAAGCACCAATACACCTTACAAGATCCAAAGAGAAATAACCATCTTCAGTTACTTTACCCTCTTTGAGTCCTATCTGCTCTAAAGCTGTTAATAGATCTGCTGCTCCTTTAACATAACAGGCAGTACCCATACAGAGTCTAATCACATGTTTACCTTGAGGCTCCAACCTAAAGAAGGAATAAAAAGTCACTACTCCATAGATCTCACTTAACGGGATCTTTAGTTTTTCAGATACCATCTCTAAAGCTTCTTTAGGAAGATAACCAAACTTTTCTTGAATTGCATGCAATATCATAATAAGTGAACCTTTAGTAGAGGAAAATTGATCTAAGATTTTTTCCAATTCTCTCTGGGCATAATCTGAAAACTTTAGCTCTACTGCCATAACTATACCTCCATTTCTTCTATTTTTATAATTTTATTTTTTAAGCTAAAGAAGACATCTTCAATTGTTAAACCCTCTACACCTATGAAAGTTCTTGGTTTTTTAATATCATCTAAATAGTGAGCATCAGAAGAAATTATAAAGTTATTTTTTTTTGATATTAAACCATAATTATCCCTCAAAAATTTCTCAATTTTTACTTCCTTCGATAATTCAAGTAAATCATAGTCTAAATTTTCTGGTATAAATCCCAAGTTAGAAAGCACACTGAAATTAGGTTTATCAATATGAGCAAGAATTATAAATCCATCAAACTTTCTTATTAACTTCGTCACTCCTTCTAAGGATAAATTTGTTGAGGTTAACAATAACCTTTCTTCAATTCTTTCTACCTCATCTTTTTCATTAACCACTACTTGAACTCCAAAAAGATTCTCATCATTCTTTTTATCAGGTAAATGATTCCAAATTTCTTTTTGAAACTCATACGCTGAACTGTAATTTTTAAACAATCCTAGTACATGAACTTCTTCTCTTGTTTGAATTTCCATTCCAGGAATAACTAAAATATCCATTTTCTCTCCCCAATAGGAAACTGCAGGGAAATTTTCTACCATGTGGTGATCAGTTATCCCTATTATTCCTAATCCAATTTCTTTTGCTTTTTCAACTATCTTTTTAGGGCTCATATTCCAGTCTCCACAAGGAGAAAGTATGGTATGAATATGAAGATCTACTCCAATCCAAGTCAAATATTTTTGTACTCCTCCTTTACCTTTTTCTTCATAACTGCAGATTCAATACCATGAGAATACAAAATCCCGCTTACTTCAAAAACTATTTTTTCAGTACTTACTAAAATTATCCCTTTCTCTTTCGCAAGATCAATAACATCTTTTGGCACTACTTTTCCTCTGCATACTATTATCATAGGAATGTCTAATATCTCAGCAGTTCTTACAATTTGTGAATTTGTAATACCAGTAATAAGTACCACATCTCTCTCTTCAGAAGTAACCATTGCAAGTACATCGCTCATAAGATCAGCAGCAAAAGCCCTTTTGATACCAATTTCATCAAGCTTTTCTTCACCTACTAAAGCTTTACCTTCAATCAATTCAACCAGTCTCCTACCTTTCATTGTATTCTCTTTACTCCTTTTATTCCAAGCTCATATAACTTCCCTACAATGTTAAAAGCGGTATCTTCAGTACGAGCAAGAATAATATTTTCTTCTTTTGCCTTTTTTATAGTTTCCTCATCAGGTTTTTGACCAGAAACAAATATGATTGCTTTTATTCCTGCAAGGGTTGCAACAGCAATAGTATTTACATGTGTTTGTATAGTCACCCATACAGAATTCTCAGGAGCATTTGCCATTACAAAGGAAAGTAAATCACATACTATACCATTTTCTACCTCCCAATCTTCATCATAGGGAAAGATTAGCTCAAGCCCAAGTTTATTTATCAATTCACTGATCTTCATTCTCCTCTTCCCTCCGCTTTAAAATAACTGAAGAAGATCTCCTTGATAATTCTTCCATTTCCTTAGCCATCTCCCATAATTTCTCTTTTAAAAGAAAGATACAATCATATACCTGAGCATTACCTCTTACAATATCTTCTGCTAAAGATGCACAAGTGGGTGCCCCACAAGACCCACAATCAAGCCCAGGCAAAATCTGAAGGATTTTTTTCATCTCATCCATTTTCTTTAGAGCTTTATTAATATCTTCATCTAATTTCCATATAGGTCTTGGAGAAATAGGAGACATCCTTACTATTTTGGAAATATGTACTTCAGCAATATCTTTTAACAGATTCGTATTTTCAATTTTTTCTTTGTCTAAATTTTTATAAATAGAGTGCATTCTCTTCTTTGCCAGGTAATAATTTTCAGGATTTAAAACTCCTCCTACACATCCTTCTTCACAGGCTCTAAGTTCCAAAAACTTTATCTCTTGAATTTTATTTCTCTCCAAATCCTCCAATACCTTTACAACCTTCTCTATACCACCTACACTTATTGCTTCTTCTTCATTAAAAATCTGAGATTCTCCCCCTAAAGTTCCACAAAGAATACCCTTAGGATAAAACAATTTTAATATTTCTGATTTATTTTCTTGAAGTTCCTTTTTGACTCTCAAATAAATGTTATCTATGCCTATTACAAAATCTACTCCCTCTTCTTTATTTTCCTTTAAATAACTTGCAAGAGCAGGACAGGGAGTAATGTAAACCAAATTTAATTTCTCATTAGAATAATTTTTGCTCCAATACTCTCTTATAATTTGCCCCATAATCTCAATGGGAGACTTAAAAGGAGATAAATTAGGAATAAGAGTAGGAAAACGTACCTGAATCAGCTCAATTATTGCAGGACAATATGTGGAAATAAGAGGCAGATTATGGGAAGAATTAACATAATCTAATAAAGCATTTTCAAGGAGATAGATAGCATAAGTGGTATCCCATACTTCTTTTGCATTAGTAACTTTTCTGACAGCTTCCTGTATATCGCCAACAGAATATTTTGTGGAAAATTGAGAATAGAATTCAGGAGAGATAATAACTACTATATTATCAAGATAGGCAATACTATCAAGGGTATGAGTAAAACCAAAAGGAGCATGATATGGACAAACTCTAATACATTCTCCACAATCTATACAACGATAAGGAATTATCAAAGACTTACCATTTCTTACTCTCATTGCCTCTGTAGGACAATGCCTTATGCAGTGGATACATCCCCTACATCTTTGAAGATTTATAGCAACGGAATGAATATACTTTTCAGACATTCCTTTCCCTCTTTAAATAAATTCTTGAATGAACTGTGGTTCCTCTTCCCACTATAGAATCAATATGAAGCTCATCAGAGGAATTCTTTATATTAGGAAGTCCCATCCCTGCTCCAAATCCCATCTCCCTTATGTTGTCGGGAGCAGTAGAATAACCAGGTTGCATAGCCAATTCTATGTCAGGTATTCCTGGTCCTTCATCCTCAGCTACAATATCAATATACTCAGGGGTCACTTTTACCCTTAAAACTCCTCTATAAGCATGTATCACAATATTCATTTCTGCCTCGTAGGTTACTACCGCAACTTTTCTTATAATATCAGGACCTATTCCAAGCTGTTGAAGCACTTTTTTCACATTACTAGATGCCACTCCTGCTAAGGCAAAATCTCCACCCATTACTGGATATTCAAGAATAAGAACCGCTTCTTCTTTCTTTTCCTCCTTTATTCCCTCAATATCTTCAACATCTACAAGATTTAATACTATATCCTTTGTGCTCAATATTCCAAGAACCTTGCCTTTTTCGTCTACTACAGGAAATCTTCCAAATCTAAACCGCCTAAACTTTATTAACGCCTCATAAAGGTTATCGTCAGGCTTTAAACACTTAGGATCTCTCACCATATATTTCTCACAAGGAACATTTATATCACCTTTTGCGAGGGCATTAATTACATTTTCTACAGTCACAAGACCAATAAGATTTTCTAAATCATCAACAATAGGAATAGCATCAATTCTCTTAATTCTCATTATTTCTTGAATAGAACGCATATCCTGGTAAGGCCTAAGCCTTACAATGTCTGTATTCATAATATCTTTAACCTTTATCTTCTCAAGATATTCTTTGGGAATTTTCAAGAATCAACATCTACCTTCTTTCCTTTAAATCCAGCGGTGTACAATAATCCACAAGCCTCATACATAGGGTACTTGGTTGAGAGAAGAGGTAAATTAGACTTACGAGCAAGGTCAATAACATCCTTAGGAGGAATCTTTCCTCTTACAAATACTACACCCACCAGATCCAACATTTCTGCAGTTCTTACTACCTGTATAGTTATAAGTCCAGTCAAAAGTAATGCGCCCTCTTCTAACAAACATAGTGCATCACTCATGAGATCTGTAGCTCCAACAATAGAAATTTCTCTATTCAAATTTTCCTCTCCACACAAAACCTGAGCCTTTAAAATTTCTCTGACCTTTCCTAAAGTCATACTCTCTTCCTACATCTTTTTATTTTCACATTTAATTTAAGCACAATAACAATATTATTGTCAATAAAACTTAAATGTGTTATAATTTTAAATTTTTATTAATTATACCTATGTGGGTAAACATTAATTGTTAAATTTTTCTCAATTTCTTGCAATTATATAATACCTTTATAAAATTATACCCTTAATAGGTATAAGGGAATAAAAATAAATGCTATAATTAAGATATGAGAGGAGTGAAAATTGGATTAGCCTTAGGAAGCGGTGGTGCAAAAGGTCTATCTCATATAGGAGTACTCAAAGTTTTAGAAGAATACAATATTGAAATTTCTTTTATTACTGGAAGTAGTATTGGTGCCTTAATTGGAGGACTATATGCTAAGGGGTATTCTTCTAAGGAATTAGAAAATTTAGCCAACAGTATTGCAGAAAATAAAGAGCAGTTTTACAAATTGTTTGATTTTTCAAAATCTCTTCAAGGAATAATTAAAGGGGATAAAATCTTAGAGTATTTAGACAACCTTTTAGAAGGGACTACTTTTGATAAGCTTAAGAAACCATTTATTCCTATTGCTGTAGATCTTATCATGGGAGAAAAAGTATATGTACAAGAGGGAAAAGTCTCAGAAGGAATAAGGGGTAGCATTTCTATTCCTGTAATCTTTCAGCCCTTTCCATGGAAAGATAAACTTCTAATAGATGGAGGTGTACTTTCTCCTCTTCCTGTGAAAGATTTAAAGAAACTTTACAAACCAGATATTGTAATTGCAGTAAGCCTTCACAAAAGATCTAAATGGGCACCAAAGAATAACATAAGTATTGACATTCCTTACAAGCCTAATACAATTACAGAGAAAATTACTTATACTTTATCTCAAACAAGCATCTTCAGGGAATTTCAAAAAAGGCTAAATCCTCTTCTAAATCCATCTCTTTTTGATGTTTTGATGCAGACCATAGACATAATGAACTACGAACTTGAAGAGGATAATAAAAAAGAAGCTGATATTGTGATAATACCAGAGGTTCAAAATTACGGTACTTTTGACTTTGATAAGGCAAAGGAATTAATAGAAAAAGGCGAAAGTGCAACAAAGGAAAAAATTCAAGAGATACTAAATCTTATAAAAAGGAAGAAAAAGAAGTTCATTTTCTTCTAAAGAATTTTTACAATCTCATCCAGAGAGAGTCTTGTCTTTGGTGCTGGATCTTCTGCTGGATATCCAAGGGTCATTAGTTGAATTATCTCTGCTTCCTCTGGTAAATTTAACACCTTTTTTACTTTATCTTGATAAAAAGATCCAATCCAACAAGTTCCAAGACCCTCTTCTACTGCCTGTAAATGGATATGAGTAAGAGCTATAGCCACATCAATATAATGAGCAGGAACCCCACATCTCATAATATAGTCTTTATCAATAACATAAGCCACAATTATGATAGGAGCTTGTAGCATAAAAGGCTGATGGGGAGAGGCTTCTTTGACTAATTCTTCCTTTACCTTTTTATCTTTGACTATTATGAATCTCCACTCTTGCCTATTTCTTGCAGAAGGAGCAAGCCTTGCAGCCTCAAGAATCCTTAAAAGCTTTTCTTCTTCTATTTCTCTATTCTGATATTTTCTTATACTCCTTCTCTTCTTTATAGCCTCAAAAACATCCATATCCTACCCCTCCTTATCCAACATTTTCCATCTTTCCCCCATCATTCTAAGCCTTCTAATTCTCTCTTCAATAGGAGGATGAGTGCTAAATAGCTTAGATACCGCATTACTACTTAGAGGATTAACGATATAAAGGGGTGCAGTCATCACATTAGCTCTTTTTATTGGCTGAAAATTTTTAGCTATCTTTTCTAAAGCAGAAGCAAGCCCTTCAGGATACCTAGTAAGCATAGCAGCGCTGGCATCTGCCATATATTCCCTCTGCCTTGATAGGGCAAACCGTAAAAGTGTAGCAAGAAAAGGCGCCAAAATTGCAATTATCAGAGAAACTATGCCTAATATGTTCTCATCCTTGTCTCTTCTTCTCTTTGAATAATAAAAGGATCTTTTTAAACCATCACCTAATATTACAATCAATCCTACCATAACTGCTGCTATAGTCTGCAATCTTACATCATAATTTTTAATATGAGAGATCTCATGTGCTATTACTCCTTCAAGCTCTGTCCTATTAAGGATATCTAAAAGTCCCTTGGTAACTACAACTACACTATTTTGGGGATCTTTCCCTGTGGCAAAGGCATTAGGAGAGGGATCATCCATAATGTAAATTTTAGGAGTTGGAATCCCTGCTGCAATACTTAATCCCTCCACCACATTTAAGAGATACGGGTATTCTTCCCTTGTAGGCTCCCTAACCCCACTATAGTTTAAAATTATCTCATTGCTTTTTTGGTAGGCATAGTAATTTGTAAAAAGTACTATCAAAAAAGCAATTATTATGCCTATTTCTCCCAATTCAAAATAAGAGACAACGGCATAACAAACAAAAAAAAGCAAAAAATAAATGATAAAAACAATAAACCAAGTCTTCCTTTTATTAGACTCTATAGCCTCATAAAAAGTAAAAGGCTTCATATCTCAGAAGCTAACTTTCACAGCTCTCCTCTCTTCAGGACTTTCTACCTCAAAGTACTCCTTAGGCTTAAAGCCGAATAAGTTAGCAATAATGGAATTAGGAAACACTTGAAGAGATTGATTATACATCATTACTACGTCATTATAGAACTGCCTTGCATAGGCAATTTTAGATTCTATTCCTGAAAGTTCTTCCTGTAGCATCATAAAATTCTGATTTGCCTTCAATTCAGGATAATTCTCTGCAATAGCAAAAAGTGTCTTCAACACAGAAGTAAGTCCTTCGTTAGCTTGAGCAGCCTCCCCAGGAGTTTTTGCTCCTACCATTTGAGCTCGATACATGGCTATTTTCTCAAAAACTTCTTTTTCATGAGATGCATAAGCTTTTACTGTTTCTACAAGATTTGGAATTAAATCATATCTCTTCTTCAACTGAACATCAATTTGTGCCCATGCATTTTCTACTCTATTTCTCAACACTACTAAACGATTATATATAACTATAACAAAAACCACAATGAAAACGATCACACCTAAAATGACTAAACCAATCATTTAATTAAATACCCCCTTTAAGATTTTATTTTAATTTTTTATTCCCAACTTTGAAGATAATTCAATTGCTCAGGAGTTAAAGTATCAATACTTATTCCTAGACTATCTAATTTTATTTTTGCAATTTCAAGCTCTATGTCTTCAGAAACAGAAATTACAACTTTAGGAAGTTCTTTTCCTCTTTCCATAAGCCACTTCATAACAAGAAATTGAATACCAAAGGAAAGATCCATTATTTCTATAGGATGCCCATCTCCTCCAGCAAGATTTAAAAGTCTTCCCTCAGCAATAACAAAAACCCTCTTACCATTTGGAAGCTTATATTCATGAATGTTATCTCTAACCTCTCTTTTTTCAATAGCAATTTTCTCCAAAGTTTCCATATCTATCTCCACATTAAAATGCCCAGCATTAGCAAGGATAGCACCATCTTTTAAATCATAAAAATACTCTTCTCCTATTACCTTGAAATTCCCCGTAGCAGTAATAAAAACATCACCAATTTTTACAGCTTCTTTCATTGGCATAACTGAAAAGCCATCCATATGTGCTTCTAAGGCCTTAATGGGATCTACCTCTGTTATTATGACCTTTGCCTTTAAACCTTGAAGTTTTTGAGCAATCCCTCTTCCTACCCACCCATATCCTGCCACTACAAAGGTTCTACCCGAGATAAGTAAATTTGTATTTCTCATAAAAGAGGATATGGCTGATTCTCCGGTACCATAACGATTGTCAAAGAGAAATTTTAATTTTGAATCATTAACCGCAACTACAGGAAAGTCAAGTCCTCTATCTTTCAATAAAGCCTTTGCCCTTTTAACTCCTGTAGTAGTCTCCTCCCCAACCCCAAAAATTTTGTGTTTCAAATAAGAAAACTTCTTATAAAGAAGTACTGTAAGATCAAATCCATCATCTATTATTAAGTTGGGCTCCTTTTTTAAAACCTCCTCTAAATTTCTTTCATAATCTTCAGAACTTTCCCCTCTCCATGCAAAGACCTCAATTCCCTCTTTAACAAGATAAGCAGCTACATCATCCTGCGTAGAAAGAGGATTACTTCCTGCACATACCACTTTTGCACCACAATTCTTAAAGGCAAGAGCAAGCCTTGCAGTTTTTGCTTCCAGATGGATACACATACCTATGGTTTTATCCTTGAAAATTTGAGAGAAAGAATATTTAGACTCAAGGGTATTAACTACAGGCATAAAATTTTTTACCCATTCAATTTTCTTCTTTCCAGATTCCCATAAATTAATATCTCTAATTCTACTCATATATTTTTTCTCTTCTCCTCTGAACTGTAAAGGCTTCTACTTCACTCCTCAGAACTTGTATAAATAAGTTATTGCCCACATTTCTATTTTTCCTCATGTATCTCTCTATTCTTTCTTTCTCAAAGGATAACACTTTAAGAAAATCATCAAGGGTAAAAATAGGTAGACCAAAATCGTTTACTTGCTTCTCAAGCTTAGTAAATTCCTCTTCGAGAATAGACTTCAACTTTGATGCTCTAGTAGACCTAGGATGCAGAGAGGGTAGAAAAAGATTTTTCTTTCTTGTTTGGTATTCCTTTTCCATTAAAGAAATTACATCTAAGAGCTCTTCATCGGTAAAGCTAGAAAACTCCAGAAGGAATTTATATATCAAACTCTCAAAATACCAGAACAAATCCCACTGTTTTCTTTGAAAATCTGCCGGTTTTTCTTCAACTCTCACAATAGAATACAACTGAGCTTCTTTAAGATAAGTACAATCAGGTGGACAGTTTATTTCTTTTAATCTTTTTGTCCCACAACACTCAGTGCATATAAGCCCAGAAAGTGCAGGACACCTTCTCTTTCCTTTTTTCTTATTACATGAAATACATCTACTCATAACATGTAAAATTATACCATGATAACTTTAAAAAAAAATTAATTGAATAGGAATTTGTACAATTATATAATACTTACACAAAATCTAAAAATAGAGGGCTTAATTTTGGAAAAAGCGACAATTATTAAAGAAATCGAATCCCTCAAAGAAAAACTTCTCAGAATGGGAAGCATCGTAGAAAAGATGCTTCACAAAACTCTTGACTCCATAAAAACAAGAGATCTGGATTTAGCACAGGAAGTCATAGAAACAGACAAATTGGTAGATGATTATAATTGGAATATAGAAAACCAATGTATTAAAATATTATCTCTTCATCAACCTGTAGCAAAAGAACTAAGAATTATAGCCTCCACCATGAAAATAATTAAAGACTTGGAAAGAATAGGAGATTACTCTGTAGACATTGCAAAATTTGCATCAAGTTTATTAAAATACTCCTTTGAGATACCTCTTGCAGATATTATCTCCTTGGCTACCTTAGTAGAAAAGATGGTAAAAGACATAATAAGAGCCTACTCTGAGCCTAACTTAGACCAACTTGAAGACCTCTCTTCATATTATAATTTTGTATACCTTAAATATCAGGAGATATCCAATGAACTCTTAGAAGAAATCTACAAAAATCCAATACTTACTCAACAAATAGTTCAACTTATAATGATTTCAAGATACTTAGAAAGGATCGCTGATCATGCCACCAATATAATAGAACTCATTTATTATATAGAGACAGGAGAAAGAAAAGAGCTTCATAAATAAAAACAAACTTATGTATACCATAGACGAAAACTCTCTCTCGGTAAAAGATTTTACCCTGATTTTAAATTCAGATTCTGAAATTGAAATCTCTGAAGATTTAAAAAACAAGATTTTTTTATGCTCAAATCTGTTAAAGACTCATTTTGAAGTTTTAGATAAAAACATGAACACTAAAAACTATAAAGAATTTGAAGGTAATGGTCTGTTGAATGAGAGAGAGGTAAGAGGAATTATACTTGCAACGATTTACACTTTAGCTAACGGAAGGTCAGGAGTAAGTTATGAAACCATAGAAAAATTAATAGACTTGTTTCAAAATAGAGAAACCATAAAAATACCAGAGTTCTCTCTTTCTACAAAATTAGATACTCTAACCCCTAACCATTATCTCTTAAACTACGTGAAAGATATTGCACCTATTGAGAGGAAGCTCCTAATAAAAAGCCTTGCATACATTCCTGGATTTATATGTTCTTACTTTGAAGATCTCCAACTAGTAAAAAAGCTCCTTACAATTTCCTTAGTACTATATTTTAATTACCCTTATATGGATTCCTATAATTTAGCTTCAAGTCCGCATTTACCCTTTATTAAATTAGCTGAAAATATAAATCTATTCTTTATAGCGGAGAACAAAAACAAAAATAGAAGTATTGATCCTTTAATATTCTCGTATGTTTCGTACCTTTATAAACTTTTAGATGACTTGCAAGAATTATTAAATATACAATTAAATTCTTCTCATCACCCTTTTATCTTTATTCCTGAAAATAATACCTTTATTAAAAATTCTTTATTAATACCTCAAAAGCTATATCTGTTAAAAACCGTTGAAAATCTAATTCTTACAGTAGATAAAACCTTTGAAAGCTTTTTGACAAAGATTGGATCCTTCGAGGACAAAATCACAATTTATAATGTGTTTTATAGCTTAAAACAATGCAGTAATGAAATCCTTTTAACCCTTAAGTATAAAATTAAGATTTATAAAAAGATCTTAGCCTTTATCTTATATGAGTATGCTGTGAAGGACAAAGCACAATCTTTAGATCAAGTTTTAAAGAGTTTTATGAAGGAAAAGAATATAAAAAACTACAAAGAATTAGAACCTCTTCTAAAAGATCTTTTAAAAACTATTGAAGAAAAAATAAATGAATTATATTAGATTCACAAGTTCTTTTATCACTTTCACTGCGTGTTCTATTTTAAGCATGCCCATGTTAAGAACTATATGATATAATTCGGGATCATTCCAGTCTACATTGTAAAATCTGTAAAGATATTCTTGAGCTGCTCTATCTTTTTCAGAGATGTACTTTAACGCATCTTCCCTTGTTAGTCCCTTTTGCCTCATTATATTTTCAATTCTAAACTCAAGAGGAGCTATAACTCTCACATGTAATACATGAGAGATATTTCTCAAAAGAACTTGTCCACCTCTCCCCACAATCACCACATTTCCCCAATCCACAAGCTTCTTAATCACTGCCTGAACAAAAGCAAGAGAGCTTTCTTCATCAAAGACTTTAGTAGTTAAAACCAACTTCCCTTTTTCATCCTTCTCTTTTATAGTAACTGAACCTACAGGAGTTTTCCTTCCAAAAAGTTGCTCAAAAAAACCTTTTACCTTATAATTGTCTTCACTAAAATCTATAACTTCTGCCTCTGTAAGTCCCGAAGAAATAGCAATCTCTGTCATAAGAAATTTATCAAAATATCTATACCCAAGCTCCTTAGAAAGTCTTTCTGCTAATTCGTCTCCTAAGCTTCCTACCTGGCGAGAAATGGTAATTACAGGCATAAAGGCCCCTCCCCCTTTGTCTAATTAAAACTTATAACCTATTTTTCTTAAAAACTCTTTCCTATGCCTCATATCCTCCTCTCCTTCTACTCCTTTAGGCTTTACTCCATCTATAACTCCAATAATTCCACGCCCAACACCATCATCTATCACTACTACCTTCAAAGGATTAGCGGTAGCAGCAAATATATTCACCACTTCAGGTACATGTTTAATAGCATTTAAAACATTTATGGGATAAAAATTCCTTATAAAGATTATAAAACTATGTCCTGCTGCAATTTTTTGGAGATTTTTAATTGCTAAATCCTCCATCTCTTCATCGGTTCCCACATGTCTTATAAGGGCAGGACCAGAAGCCTCACAAAAAGCAATACCAAATTTAGCTCCAGGAACTGTGTTCATAATTGCCTCATATAAATCTTCAACGGATTTGATAAAATGAGTCTGTCCAAGAATAACATTGACTTCAGCAGGTTTTTCTATCTCCACAATTTGAATTTCCACACTTTCCACCCCCTAAAATTTTATTTTAACTGGGCAGGGAAAAACCCTGCCCAGTTTTTAATTTGCTTTAACCTCTTCAGCTATTTTTTCAAATTCAATAGTATTTTTTTCTTTATTATATCTTACCATAATTTTATCGCCCTCTTGAACTGCTCCCTCAAGCATAGCCTTAGCAAGTTTTGTTTCAAGTTCATTTCTAATTTTTCTCTTAAGTTCTCTTGCTCCAAACTCAGGACTATATCCTATATCAGCAAGAAAATCTACCACTGATTCATCAAATATGAGCTCTATATTTTGAGCCCTTGCAGTTCTTCTTACCCTTTCAAGCTGCAATTTGACAATGTCTCTCACTTGTTCTTTAGTCAAAGCATGGAACACTATTATCTCATCAATCCTATTGAGAAATTCTGGTCTAAAGTACCTCTTAAGAATATCCATAAGTTTTTCTTTAAGCTGTTCATAGCTTAACTTATCCCTTCCAGCAGCTGACAAATTAGCCTGGATAATGTCAGATCCTATATTACTTGTCATTATAATTATGGTATTGGTAAAATCTACAACTCTACCTTTCCCATCGGTAAGTCTTCCTGCGTCGAATACCTGTAATAGTATATTATGCACATCTGGATGAGCTTTCTCTATTTCGTCTAAGAGAATTACACTATATGGTCTTCTACGTACCTTTTCAGTAAGTTGTCCACCTTCTTCATATCCTACATATCCTGGAGGAGCACCAATTAATCTTGAAACAGTATGTCTCTCCATATACTCACTCATATCAATACGTATGATAGCATCCTCATCTCCAAATACTGCCCAAGCAAGAGCTCTCGCCAGTTCTGTCTTACCTACCCCTGTAGGACCAAGGAATAAGAAAGTAGCTATGGGCCTATTCTTCTCCCTGAGACCTGCTCTTGCTAATCTTATAGCATCACTCACTGCCTTTATAGCTTCATCCTGCCCTACCACTCTTTCATGTAATTTTTCTTCAAGCTTTAATAGTCTTTCTCTTTCATCAGTGGTAAGCTCTGTTACAGGAATACCTGTAAGAGAGGATACTATTTCGGCTATATGCTTAGCTCTTACCTCAGGTACATCAGATGCAATTTCTCTCTTCCAAGTTTCAGTCTTTTCTTGCAATTCTTTCTCAAGTTTCTGAATTTGCTCCTCAAGTTCTTTAGCTTTATCATACTGCTTTCTAGAGGATGCATATTCCTGCTCTCTCTTCAAAGACTGTATTTTGGCTTCAAGTTCCTGTATCTCGGCAGGCCTTGAAGTCATCATAATTCTTACCCTTGCTGCTGCTTGATCTATAAGATCTATAGCCTTATCAGGCAAGTATCTATTTGTTATATACTTATCTGAGAGTTCAGCAGCAGCTATTATTGCCTCGTCAGTAATCTTTACTTTATGATGTGCTTCAAATCTATCCCTTAACCCTCTTAAGATTGTTATAGTCTGCTCTACAGTAGGCTCAGAGATAAATATAGGTTGAAATCTTCTTTCAAGGGCAGGATCTTTTTCAATATATTTTTGATACTCATTCAAAGTGGTAGCGCCAATTAAATGGAGTTCTCCCCTTGCTAATGCTGGTTTAAAAGCATTAGCAATATCTAAATTTCCTTCTCCAGCAGCACCTGCTCCCACAATAGTGTGAATCTCATCAATAAAGATGATCAAATTATCCTGATTAGCTATTATCTCATCTAAAATCTGCTTTACTCTTTCCTCTAACTCTCCTCTATATTTTGTCCCTGCCACAAGGGTATTTATGTTTAATTCTACTAATCTCTTATCTCTTAAAACTTCTGGTACTTCTCCTTTAACAATCCTTTGAGCAAGACCCTCTACAATAGCAGTCTTACCTACACCTGGCTCTCCTATGAGCACAGGGTTATTCTTCTTTCTTCTTGCAAGTACCTCAATAACAGTTTCTATCTCTTTTGCCCTTCCTATGACAGGATCTAATTTACCTTGTCTCGCTAATTCCGTTAAATCACGAGAAAATTTATCAAGAGTAGGGGTATTAGATCTTCTAACTCCTTTGCCAGCCTCTTTACCTCTTCCTACTACTCTAATAGTTGCTTGTCTCAATGCCTGGGGATTTAGTCCATACTTTCTTAAAACATTTGCAGCAAATCCTTCCTCTTCTTCTGCAAGCCCTATCAAGAGATGTTCTGGACCTATGTAGTTATGCTCTAAGTCTCTTGCAGCCATAAAAGCTCTCTCTAAAGCACTTTTTAGCCTTGGAGATATGTCTACCTCCACCTCTTCTCCTTCAGGCTTAAACCCACCCTTAGGAGCATTATTATCTATATAGGCTTTGATCTCTTGTGGTGAAACTTTAAATTGTTTTAAAATCTCATTTACCACATCATTGTCCAAGAGAACATAGAGCAAATGTTCGGTTCCAACTTGTTTCTTGCCAAAATCAATAGCTTTTTTGGCAGCTTGTTGGAGAAGATCTTTTGATACATTGCTCAAATAATCATTCAAATCTATAGATTCCCTTTCTCTTCCAAAAGGACTTTCAAAGGGAAAACCAATATCCTCTCCAAAAAAGTCCCTAAAAAGATCACCAAAGAATAAAGATTCCAAAGGAGAATATGACCTTTCTTGTCTCCTTTGCTTAGCATAACATTCTTCACATATATCAAGGACTCTCTTTTGTCCATTTTTTATGGTGTAGACCCTAATAGTCGCAGGGTTGATCCCACAGATGTCACATAATTTTCTGCTCATAACATTCACCTCCTTAATCTTTATTATAGCTTATCTTTTTCATTTTTTTATATAAGATATGTTTGTTCTATATATTAAAACTGTATATATATTACTCTAATATATTTGCCTTGTCAATAGCAAAAAAGAAAAAATAAATATATAATTAAGCTATGAAGAGAATACTTGAAGTAGCTATAAAAACAATTAAAGAATCTGGTAATATACTTTTGAACTACATAGGCGAGGAAAAAGAAATAGAACTTAAAGGAATTTCCAATTTAGTCACTCAAGTAGATAAACTCTCAGAAAGACATATACTAAAATCCATAGAAGAAAATTTTCCGGATCATTCAATCTTGACAGAAGAAACAGGCTTTATAAATAAAAATTCTGAATATACCTGGATTGTAGATCCCTTAGATGGAACCACAAATTATGCCCATAATTTCCCTTTTTTTGGAATTAGTATTGCCCTCATAAAAAATAAAGAAATAATACTTGGATTAATCTATGATCCCATAAGAGACGAGTTATTTTATGCCATAAAAAATGAAGGTGCATACCTAAATGATAGGAGAATAGAGGTATCAAAAACAGAAAGTCTTGAAAATTCTCTCATTAGTTTTGCCTTTCCTTACGAATTAAGTCTTGAGGAGAAAAATTTTATTCCTTTTATAAATTTTTCCTCTAGAACTCATGGTATAAGAAGGACAGGTTCGGCAGCAATAGAAATAGCCTATGTAGGGTGTGGAAGACTTGATGGATTTTGGGCAAAGAAACTAAAACCATGGGATATTAGTGCAGGCATTCTAATAGTGGAAGAGGCAAAAGGTAAAGTTACAGATTTTAGTGGAAACAATATTGATATTCATACAGACAATATTTTGTTTTCAAACGGTAAAATACACCAAGAGATGATAAAAATCTTAAATTTAGGTAAAATATTCATTAGAAATGAAAAATTTTGATCTTTTGTATTTTGTTAATATAATTTTACATTTTGTCTCTATATGTTACATATTAGGGACATCAGGCTTTTTTACCCTTTTATTATTAAAAATTAAAGATAAAGACTCTTTACTTAAGACTTTAAAAAGTTTCACAGATTACTTACCCTTTTTTATGCTTCTTTATCTTGTAACAACCTTAGCTTACATTTTTGTAGACAAAAAAATAATTTGGGCTATAAAATATGATCACAATGCAAACCTACTAATTAAATTCTATGTCCCCTTCTTTATCGCTTCCATATTATTGGCTCACCACCTTCGCAATAAAATCATTAAACTTTCAAAGTTAGAAATAACCTTAATTCCAAATTGTGAATGGTGGAAAATAAAAATTGATATATCTGTTCTAATGGAATTTTATTTTGTAATCCTAATAATAGAAAGTCTGATGGTATATTTAATTTATTTTGATTAAATAACAAACAATGGTGCGCCCGTAGCTCAAAAGGATAGAGCATCGGCCTCCGGAGCCGAGGGTTGGAGGTTCAAATCCTCTCGGGCGCACCAGTAAAAACTATTTAACTAAAAATCTTATTGAGGTCTTCCAGTTAAAGTCAATGGGCAAATCTATCTTATAAAAATGAAGGAGAGCACTTCCTTGATAAACTTTTTCAAATCCTTCCTCAGAAAGAGACACCGTTTCTATAGGATATCTATACAAAATAGTTTCCATATCTAAAGAACATTCCAATTCTATTCCTATACCCGAAAATACTTTCCAATTATTAACTTTTTCAACTCCAAAAGAAGAGAGAGGATATTTTTGATCTCTTATTAAAAAGTAGTAATCAGGATGATTTGGTGCTAAAAAGTTAATATTTATCTCCCATCCAAAGTTTAAAGTTATAGGTTCTTTGGAGATATTTTTAATTTCATAAACCACATCAATAAAAGGCTCATTCTTATAAAGAAGATATCTTTTATGGATTTCAAAATCTTTATAATCTCCTTTAAAAGATACTACGATTTTCTTCTCATCTTTACTTATTTCATATTCGTATTCTTTATAAAAACTGTCAACTTCGGCTTTTAAGCTATTCTTCCATAAATCTTCAAGGGTAGGCTCTTTTTTAAAAATTCTCTCAATAAAAGAAACCCTTCTATGGTTATCATAAAAGAGTATTTTTTCTAAGCCCTCCTCTTTTGTACTCCATCTTTCATGTATACTCTTTCCTTGAACATCAGAGCTTACCTGAGATAATTTAGAATGATATGCTTCTTTTCTTCTAGTTAAAGTATTAGTTAGATTGAAAGCTTTAGGTCTAAAATCCCATTCAAGGAGTGATCCTCCATGCATAGGAGAGAGATACAAATTAAAAGTAGGAGATTCAAGAATTAACTCATCATTTCCATCACAATCCAAGTCAAAAATCTTATAATGCAGGTCATAATTTTCAATATAATTTTCTGCTTTAATCAAATGTTCGTATATGGCAGTCCTTAAGTGAGGAAGATAAAGCCCTCCAAAAATACCATGCCAATATGCATCATTTGCCTGTCCCTGAAAGACTTCTTCTTCAGCCTTATCTTTAATCTCCCCATCAGGATAGTTTTGAACTTTACTCCATACATAGAGCATCTTCTTCTGCATATGATTAGATTCATCGTACTTAGCAAGGAAGTTTCTCCAAAATCCGCCCTTTACATAAGGAGAAAACTTATCCCATAAGCTTTCACTTTTAAGTTTTTCCATAAGATCCTCAAGGTCTTTTTGAGCTTCAGGAAATAAAACCCATTCCATCATCTCTCTATAAGAAGCTGTAGGAAGATATATTCTTCCCTTTGGCTTCACCTTCTTCATATAGGTATACAAATTAACAGGTGTTACTAATAAAAAATTTTCTTTTATTTTATTCACAAATCTTTCTAACCATCCATCCTCATATACTGTCTTATAAGTATCAGGCCATAATCCAAATTTCTCTCCATCATCAAAAAGAAGGGCAATTTTACTTTTATCTTCCGAGGCAAATTTATTAAGATAAGTAATGGTTTCTTCAGGGTTAGCAAAAGGTATTAAATAACGCAACTTCATACTTATAGGAAATACAGCAAGCTTATATCCTTGTTCTTCCATTAGATAATACCCAAAAAGATCTTCTTCTTTTAATCCTACGGAAAAGAAATGGGCATCATCTACTACCACATACTCTATACCTGCCTCTGCAATGTATTTAACAAGATGAGGTTCCCATACCCTTTCGGCAAGCCACATTCCTTTAGGATTTTGTCCAAATTTATCATATATGTATTTATTTAGCTTTATTATTTGTTGCACCTTATCTTTA